>NZ_JAWONS010000240.1:0-408522 GCF_033342255.1 Clostridium boliviensis | reverse complement strand
GGTATTGGCGTGAATATAATACAACACCATGCAGCCCCATTTCGCAGTATATGATTCCTGCACGCCCAGCAATATGTTGAATAAAAAGGAGAAAACTATGACGGAGCATACTACAGAGAAAAACGTGAAGAGGTTTCACAAATTTGGTTTAAAAAGTCTACTGACGAAAATACTTTTATTCGTTGGAATTCCTGTTATTGTGTCTTTTTGCATTGTAGGAACGGTCATCTTGTTTCTGGTTAAAAGCAGTGTGGAAGATATGACTAAAAAAGAGCTGATTGCGAGATCGCAGGTTGCAGCAGAGGAGATGAAAGGCTACTTTAATCAATATAAAAATAAAGCAGGTCAGCTGGCCCAGTCCGCTGCACTTGAGAAATTCTTTCTGGATTTAAAACCTGGAACAGTTATTTCTGAAGAATCAGGATTTGATGATATCAAACAGACCATGGTCAAATCCTATGAGAAAGATAAAGATTCAATCGTGGCATTCTGGATTGCGGATATAGATTCCAGCCAGCTGGCCCAGTCTGACGGGTTTGTTTCTGATAGCACCTATCATGTCACGGAGCGTCCCTGGTACCAGCTTTTAGTGGATTCAGGGAGTACAATTATGACTGAGCCTTTTGAAGATTTTGCAACAAAGGCACAGATTGTAAGTATCATATCGCCTGTTTATGGAACAAATGGCAAAGAAATCATTGGTGCGGTAGGAATTGACTTTTCACTGGATGGACTTGTAAACACCATTGGTTCCTATCAGCTGGGTGAGACCGGATTTTACATACTTACATCAAAAGAAGGACAGGTAATCTATCATCCGGACAAGGCAATGTTAAACAAAAAAATTGCTGATCTGGATCTGTCCCAGAATATGAAAGAAGCAATGGCTTCTTCTTCGGAAGGATTCCTGTCGTTTACCTCGGAACAATCAGTAACTGAAGGATATGTAAATAAAGTGGGAGATACTGGCTGGACAGTAGCCGCAGGACTTCCGGTAAAGGAATTTTATAAGGGTTACCGGGCAATCACAGCATCGATGATCGCGGTATTTGCCGCTGCAGTGCTGGTGGTGGTAATTATGATTCTTCTGATATCCAGAATGATAGTTGCACCAATCAAAAAGCTGACCCGGACAGCTGATTTAATTGCTGACGGCAGACTGGATATCTCGGCGGAGGTAAGTTCCGGCGATGAGACAGGGCAGATGGCTCTTGCATTAAACCGTACTGTGGTACAGTTAAACCGGTATATCGGATATATCCGTGAGATCACCCAGGTGCTTGAGGTAATGGCAGAAGGAAATATGCAAATAGAGCTTCAGCAGGATTATAAAGGAGAATTTGTCCCTGTAAAAGAAGCGCTTTTAACCATTTCCCGGTCTTTGAACAGGACCTTAAAACTGATTCAGGCCAGTGCTGATGAGGTGGGTATCGGTGCGGACCAGGTATCTCAGGGAGCGCAGACCCTGGCCTCTGGTTCCGCACAGCAGGCAGCGACTATTGAAGAATTAACGGCTGCAATTGAATCAATGTCTGAACAGGCTGATCAAAATTTAGAGCAGGTGAAAAAAGCAGCCGTGTCCGTTCAGGAATCATCAAAGGGACTTTCAAAAAGCAATGAATTTATGGAACAGCTGAGATCAGCAATGAAAGATATCAGCAGCTCCTCTGATAAAATAAACAGCATAACAAAGGTGATTGAAGACATCGCCTTCCAGACCAATATTCTTGCCTTAAATGCTGCGGTGGAGGCCGCAAGGGCAGGAGAAGCCGGAAAGGGATTTGCAGTGGTTGCCGATGAAGTCCGCAGTCTGGCTGAGAAATCGGCCCAGGCAGCAGGGCAGACAGCAGCGATTATTGTTCATTCTGCAGATACTGTTTCCAGAGGAGAAAAATTAGTTGGTGTTACCTCTGAAACATTAACTGAGGTAGCAGTAAACTCCGGTTTTGTGGAACAGGTTATCGGAGAGATAGAAACAGCCTCTCAATCACAGGCAGAGGCAGCAAAACAGATGTCTCTGGGACTCAGTCAGGTATCTGCAGTAGTACAGTCCAATGCAGCGACTGCAGAAGAAAGCTCCGCTTCCAGCGAAGAACTGGCCGCACAGGCGCAGACTCTTCGGGATGAGGCAGGAAGATTCAAACTCGACTGAATTGAAAAAAATTATCAATAAACTGTTTTGACACTTAGGGAAAAAAGGGATATACTGGTGATATATGGAAAAAAAGGGGGATTAATCTCCCTTTTTTCGCCGGAAAGCACAGAATTCGTAGAATCTGGTTCCGGATATTATTACTGGAGGAGGCACATTCATTTATGAAGTACCTAAAGAGCAAGCTTATACTTTTTATTTCATTATTATTAATTTTTACTGTGACGTTTTTGACTGCTATTTCTTCTATTTTTTATTATCAGAGTTCTCTGGCAGAAGCTAAGAAAAACTCTTCTTACCTGGCTGCATCGTATCAGCAGGGAATCGACTCGGTGCTTGACATTTACCGGAACGAGATCACAATTACCGCATCAAAGAGCTTTCTTACAGACGGAAAGACTCCGGCAGCAGAACAGAAGCGTCTTTTGGATGAGGAGGCTCAGGCCTCCGGTTTTGATTACATTGCGGTCGCCGATTCCAAAGGTGGCAACGAACAGGGAGATCAGATCGCAGACCAGGAATTTTTCAAACAGGCAGTAAACGGGGTGACCTATATCTCAGATCCGTTCCTTAAGGAAGAGAAAAAATTAATGTTTTATATTGGTGCCCCTATTGGCAGCACAGGGAAAGTGCTGTACGGTCTGCTTCCTTATCAGGCGTTCAGTGATGAACTGACAAAGATTAAGATTGGAGAAAGCGGATACGCATTTGTGGTTAGCCGGGAGGGAAAAACCGTCATTCATCCAGATCCTGAGAATGTCATCAATCCTAAAAATTACATTGAACTTGCAAAGCAGGATTCTTCATATGAACCCACAGCCAGAATCTTTCAGGAGATGATGGCTGGAAAGACGTCAACAGGGTTCAGTTTTTATAAAGGAGTCCGCCGTTTGGTAGGCTACACTCCTCTTGACGGCCCGGAGGGCTGGTCTGTTGCCGTGACTACTCCTTTGACGCAGATCGAAGGAAATATGCGTAATACACTTCTAATGTGCGTTTTTACGGGGCTGGTATTGCTTGCAGGTTCCATTTTAATTATTAGAGTATTTGCGCAGCGTATAACCAGGCCGATCATTGCTGCGACACAGCGGATTGAGCGGCTGGCCCATGGAGATCTGCAGGATGATGTAGAACTTACCAGGGGAAAAGACGAAAGCGCCCGGCTGATTCTGGCACTTTACAATACTATCAGGGAACTTCGGTCTTATATCCTGGATATTTCCCATGTGCTCAACGCTGTGGCCAATAATGATCTGACAGTGACAAGTTCCGTGGAATACATGGGTGATTTTGTTCCCATTAAGACGGCTCTTGAAAAAATTCTTTTCTCTCTGAATACAACATTAAATAATATCGCCTGTTCAGCAGACCAGGTAGGTGCCAGCTCTGCGCAGGTAGCGTTAGGAGGACAGAATCTGGCTGCGAATTCCACAGAACAGGCCGCTACCACTGAGAGCCTGAGTCTGTCACTAGAGACTGTTTCCGGTCATATAAAGGAGAATGCCCAGTACTCCCTTACGATTAAGAGCATGACGGAATCTGCCATTCTTGAGACCCGACAGGGAGATGAGGAGATGAAAAAGCTGCAGGAATCCATGGCAAGCATAGATTCATTCTCCAAGAAGATTCAGGAAATCATACATATGATTGATGACATTGCTTTCCAGACTAACATTCTGGCATTAAATGCAGCGATCGAGGCAGCACGTGCAGGAGATGCGGGAAAAGGTTTTTCTGTCGTTGCAGATGAAGTGAGAGAACTGGCAGGGAAAAGCGCGGATGCGGCAAAGCAGACCACGGACTTAATCCACAGCACCATAGAATCCGTCGCCCAGGGGAAACACAATACCGAATCTACTGCTGAAGTATTTAAAAAGATTGTGGAGAAGACCAATACCATTGATACTCTTGTTTCCAAGGTATCCCAGTCATTAAAGAGCCAGGCAGACAGTGTGGCTCAGTTGGAAGACGGTATGTTAAAGATTTCCATGGTTACCCAGGCAAACTCAGCAACTGCAGAAGAAAGCTCCGCTACCAGCGAAGAACTGTTAAGCCAGATGCAGATGCTGAAGGAACTGATTACACAATTCCGGCTTTCTGATGTCTCGGATCAGCTTTAATATTAAAATAGAACGTTATTGAGAAAAAATGACCGGCAGGGCGTATTGACGCCCTGCATTTTTTGTATGATAATAACATCGTTATATAACAGTGTTATAAAGGAGAATAAATGGGTACTCAGGGAAATGATACACGCCTCGCTATCCTGGAAGCGGGGAAACAGGAGTTTTTAAAATATGGATACGAAGGTGCGTCCTTAAGACGGATAGCCAGAGAAGCATGTGTAACAACAGGAGCCATATACGGATATTTTCCAGGCAAGGAGGCACTTTTTGAGGAACTGACCGGAGACGCTGCAGACGGGCTGATGGAAGGATATAGAAAGATGCATGTGGATTTTGCTGCTCTGCCTCCCGACAAACAGGCAGCAGCCCTTGATGTGATCTCAGACGAAAATATTCCATGGATGGTGGATTATGTTTATGACCAGTTTGATTTATTCAAACTGATATTCTGTAAAAGCAGCAAAGAATACTGTGACAGCTACTTAAGCCAGCTGACTGAAATTGAAGAAAACTCGACCTGGGAATTTATTAAGGCGATGAAGGAATTAGGGCATGAGGTCATGGACATTGACAGCACTATCATTCATATTTTGTCCCGATCGTTTTTTCAGCAGCTATGGGAGTTTGTAGCACATGACGTTCCCAGAGAGAAGGCCCTGTCTTACGGGCTGGTACTTGGAACATTCCAGCATGCGGGCTGGAAAAAAATTATGGGGCTTTAATGCTCCATATTATTTTGATTACGGATTAGCCATAACTAACTAATGGCTGTTCCACATATGCCTAAGGAGGAAAAAAGGTGGAAGAAAAAAAGAAGCTGATGACAGAGCTTGAGGATACCGGGAAGGTCACGCTCCTGACATTTGCAGGGAATTATAAATATTTAACGTGGCTGGGATGTCTGCTGTCCGGAATCAGTGCAGTGGTTGGACTGTTTCCGTATGTATTTATGTGGAAAGCGGTGAAAGCAGCGGTAACAGCCTGGCCGGATATCAGGGCAGCGGGTGAGATGATCACTTATGGCTGGTATGCTGTGGCAGCTGCTCTTGGCAGTATGCTCATATATTTTGGTGCTCTTATGTGCACGCATTTATCCGCATTCCGTACAGCCAGGAATATGAAGACAGTTGCACTTCATCATTTAACAAAGCTGCCTGTAGGATACGTAAAACGGGCGGGAAGCGGAAAACTGCGCCGGATTATCGATGACGGGGCAGGACAGACGGAAACCTATCTGGCCCACCAGCTTCCGGATTTAACGGGGGCCATGGTAACCCCGCCTGCGGTGCTGCTGCTCCTTTTGTTTTTTGACTGGAGGTTTGGCTTAATCAGCCTTCTGCCTATGGCAGCCGGGCTCTTTGTTTTAACCCGGGTAATGATGGGAAACATGGAAAATGCCATGGCACAGTACCAGAACGCCTTAGAGGATATGAACAATGAGGCTGTGGAATATGTTAGGGGAATCCCGGTTGTAAAGACATTTCAACAAAGTATTTTTTCCTTTAAAAATTTTCATGAGGCTATTCTCCGTTATAAAAACTGGGCAGTTGCTTATACTGTTTCTTTGCGGATTCCCATGTGTGCCTATACCGTAAGCATCAATGGAATATTTGCTTTTCTCATTCCGGCAGGGCTTATTCTGACTGCGGATTTCGGATATGGAGCCTCTTATCTTAGGGTTGTTCTGGATATTATCTTTTATGTTCTCTTCACTCCTGTCTGCGTTACCATGATGGATAAAATTATGTGGACCAGTGAGAATACACTAAAAGCGAAGGATGCCTTAAACCGGGTAATGGCCATAGTAAAAGAGCCGCCGTTAAAAGAGCCGGATCAACCGAAAGTTCCAAAAGATTCTTCTGTGGAATTTAAAAATGTAACCTTTTCCTATGAAAAAGGAAAGGATCCTGCCTTACGGAATGTATCATTTCAAATTTCCCAGGGAGCCACTGTGGCAATTGTAGGTCCATCGGGAGGTGGGAAGACGACAGCAGCCAGTCTCATCCCCCGCTTTTATGACGTAGATGAGGGCAGCATCTGTGTGGGAGGAGTGGATATCAGGGAAATGAATACGGAAAAACTGATGGAGAATATCAGCTTTGTATTTCAGGACAGCCATCTTTTTAAAGATACGATTCTTAATAATATCCGGGCGGCAAGACCACAAGCATCGAGAGAGGAAGTAGAGCAGGCGGTAAAAGCGGCACGCTGTCAGGACATTATTGACAAATTCCCCGATGGGTATGAGACTGTGGTGGGCACCAGGGGCGTTTACTTATCAGGCGGAGAATGCCAGCGAATTGCCATAGCAAGAGCTGTGCTTAAGAATGCCCCCATCGTTCTTCTTGATGAAGCAACGGCATTTGCTGATCCTGACAATGAATATCAGATTCAGAAAGCCTTTGAAACCCTGGTAAAAGGAAAGACAGTACTTATGATTGCCCACCGCCTTTCCACTGTCCGGGGGGCAGACCGGATTCTAGTCATGAATCAGGGGAGGATAGAAGAGGAAGGAAGTCATGAGGAACTGATTCAAAAACAGGGGCTGTATGCAGCTATGTGGAGGGATTATCAGACCTCTGTTTCATGGAAAGTAGGTGAAAAGCATGAGTAAGTATTTACAAAGACGGTTTGCACTCAGTGAGCAGGGAGGAAACGATCTTGCAAAAGCAGTTTTTGCCTGTGCAGCGGCGAATGTGGGACTTATTTTTCCCATGGGACTAATCATTCTTTTTCTTGAAAAGCTGCTGATGCCTGTCACAGGAGAAAAAGGAACGGATATGGGGCTTCCTGGGTTTATTGGAATGAGCGTGCTCTTTCTCCTCCTTATTTTTGTTCTTCAGTATATCCAGTATAATAAAACGTTTCTGGCCTCCTATCAGGAAAGTGCCAATTTACGTATCCGGCTGGCTGAGAAATTAAGAAAAATCCCCCTTTCTTTTTTTGGTAAACGAGATTTAGCAGATTTAACCACCACCATTATGGCAGATTGTGCATGGATGGAGACTGCATTCTCCCATTTTATTCCGGAACTCATCGGTGCGCTTCTTTCAACCGCATTTGTGGGACTGGGAATGTTTTTCCTGGACTGGAAGATGGCACTGGCGCTTTTGTGGGTGATTCCCGCGGCATTTATGATTTCAGCAGGTACCAGACCAGTCATTGACCGGCTGGAGCGGAGGGAAAAATGTAAGAAGCTGGCTGCCTCCGATGGTATCCAGGAGTGTATTGAGAATATTCAGGATATCAAGGCAAACAATCAGAGAGAGTCTTATTTAAAGGAATTAGATTCAAAGCTTATTGCAGTAGAGAAAGGCACTGTTAAAATGGAGACCTTAAACGGCAGCTTAGTGACGGCATCTCAGATGGTATTACGTCTTGGAATGGCAACAACGGTTCTTTCCGGTGCGTTTCTCATGACGGAGAGGAAGCTGGATCTCATGGTATTTCTCATTTTCATGGTTGCAGCTACCCGTATCTATGGTCCGCTCACAGGCAGCTTAAATAATTTATCAGCAGTTTATTCCACACTGCTGCAGGTTGAGCGGATGAGGGCGATTGAGGAGGAACCGGTACAGGACGGAGCGGAGATAAAAGAGCTGAATGAATACGATATCGTATATGATCATGTGGGATTTTCCTACCATCAGAACGAGACTGTTTTAGAGGATGTATCCTTTTGTGCCAGACAGGGCCAGGTTACCGCACTGGTAGGTCCCTCAGGCGGAGGAAAAAGTACAGCAGCCAGACTGGCAGCCCGTTTCTGGGATGTGGAAAAGGGAAGAGTCACAATTGGAGGAGCAGATGTAAATGAGATTGATCCGGAACATCTTTTAAAGCACATCTCTGTGGTATTTCAGGATGTCATGCTTTTTAATAACACGGTCATGGAAAATATCCGCATTGGAAGAAAGGATGCCTCAGACAAAGAAGTGATGGAAGCGGCAGAAGCCGCCCAGTGTATGGAATTTATCGGCCGTCTGCCAGAAGGCTTTCAGACCAGGATCGGTGAGAACGGGTCAAAACTTTCCGGAGGAGAGAGGCAGAGGCTTTCCATTGCAAGAGCTTTATTAAAGGATGCCCCGGTCATTATTCTTGATGAAGCCACCGCTTCTCTTGATGTGGAAAACGAATCGCTGGTTCAGAGCGCAATATCAAACCTGATCCGAAGCAAGACTGTTCTCATTATCGCACACCGGATGAGAACCGTAGCTCAGGCGGACAAAATCGTAGTTTTAAAAGACGGAAAAGTGGCGGAAGAGGGGAGCCCGCAGGCTCTTTATCAAAAGGGAGGAATCTACCGTCATATGACTGACTTACAAAATCAGAGCCAGAACTGGTCAATCCGATAGTGGAGGATTGTGTTGTAAGATTGTGGGATTTATGGTATAATTACCATGCAGTTTTACAGCAGTCATAAGAAAAAGGAGGGTATTCACATGAAGTTTTTAAAGTGTAATCATTGCGGAAATATTGTAGCGGTTGTAGAAGAAAAAGGCGGCACCATTACCTGTTGTGGAGACAACATGCAGGAGATGAAAGCCAATACCACAGATGCGGCGACTGAAAAACATGTTCCGGTTATTGAGATTGATGGCCAGAGCGTTACTGTTACGGTTGGCTCAGTAGAACACCCCATGCTTCCTGAACATTTCATTGGCTGGATTGTATTAGAGACAAAGACGGGCAACCAGAGAAAGATCTTAAATCCGGGTGACAAACCGGTTGCGAAATTTATGATGGTCGAAGGCGATGAGGTCCTGGCAGCCTATGAGTACTGCAATCTTCATGGATTGTGGAAAGCAGAGAAATAAATAAAATAAAAAGCTCACAGACCTCTGGTGTGTGGGCTTTTTGGTGATATCCAGGGAAACAGTATAAGACAGGAGAATATCTTCCATGAATAAGAAAGAAGCAAGCGAATTAAAAAAGCTTTTTACCCCGGCGAATTGCGCCATCAGCCGGATCTGCGGCTGCTATGTAGATGCGGAAAAGAATAAACGGACAGAGTTAAAAGAGGCCTTTCTCTCCCTTCCGGAAGAGGAGGCATTTAAATATTTCACCATCTTTAAAGGCGCACTCTCAGGTACGCTTGGAAAAAATCTGGTAAATATGGAATTTCCGCTCCATACAGAGGAAGAGGGAGGAACTCAGAATTTCTTGTTAAAACTGAGGGACAGCCAGTTAAAGGATGACAGCCTGATTGAGGAATTTTACGACAAGGTCATAGCAAGCTATGATTACGGCGAGAACTATTACATAATCCTGATACATTGTGCCTATGATATACCTGCAAGATCTTCCGATGGCCTTGAGATGTACGATGCCTCCGATTTTGTTTATGAATTTATCCAGTGTACCATCTGCCCGGTGAAGTTGTCAAAGGCAGGTCTCTGTTATAATTCCCAGGCCAATGTTATCGAGAACAGGAACAGAGACTGGATCGTGGAGGCTCCGGATACAGGCTTTTTATTTCCGGCATTTACAGACCGCAATACAGATATTCACGGACTTGTTTATTATTCCAAGAATCCGGAACTGCTGCCGGAGCGTCTGATTGATGAATTTTTAGGCTGCGTGATTCCAATGACTGCAAAGAGCCAGAAGGAGACATTTCAGACGATTATAGAAGAAACTCTGGGAGATAGCTGTGATTTTGAGACGGTAAAGAACATTCATGATACCATCAATGAGATGCTGGAAGAAACAAAGGATGAACCGGCTCCCTTTACGATTGATAAATACCAGATGAAGAGGCTTTTGGAGAACAACGGTGCTTCACAGGAGAAGCTAGAGGAACTGGAACAGCGTTTTACCCAGGATGAACAGGAAAAGAATCCGGGATTCCTTGCTACTAATATTGTAAACGCAAGAAGTTTTGAAATCAAGACCACGGATGTGAGCATAAAAGTCGCTCCGGATAAAACCTACCTTGTTGAGAACCGTATGATCGAGGGGCGCCCCTGTATTGTAATCGGGATCAGCGAGCATGTGGAGATTAACGGGATAACAGTAAGACCGATCGCTGCGGAACGCTCCCATGAAGAAGAGGCGGATGAATAGCCTTAATTGTTTGACAGGATTTGGACCAGACAGTAGAATAATTTCTGAAAGAAATATACATCTGTCTGGTCGAAGAGAGAAAAAGGCTGTGACCAATTATCTTGCTGTACAGCCTTTGATTATGTTTTTTATTTGATCCAGATGATTTAAAATATAGGAATAAAACTTCGTTTTTCGGTTGACGCCTGTCACCAGTTCATTTAACTTCATTCGTTCATCAGCCGATTTATGAACGACATTTGCCATGTTTTCTGTAATGTTTTTCACTGCCTCTGAATTTGTACTTTGAGACTCTTTTACATGAGTTACCTTAATTCCTACATGATCCTCAGCATCTACGATTCCATCAATCAGCTTTTCGGATTCTTCAACCATAGATTTTGCTTCTTCAACAACCTTTCCTCCGTCACTGGATTTCTCAATTAGTTTTTCGAAGGTTTCCGTCATGTTTTTTAATGATTCAATAATATCGTCAGCATTTTTCTGGGATTCATCGGAGAGTTTTTTGATTTCATTTGACACAACGGCAAATCCCACACCTGCAGAGCCGGCTCTGGCAGCTTCTATGGATGCGTTAAACGACAAAAGCCTGGTCTGCTGTGCAACACTGGTTATCATATTGGTAAATCCGGAGATCTCCTTATATTGAAGTTTCAGCAGTTCGAACAGGCTGTAGAAATCCTTAAATACGTTTGAAACCTCATCCATCTTGCCTGACATACGAAAGTAAGCATTCCGCGTATCCTCAATCGCTTCTGCGGATAACTTTAAGCTGCCGGATACAGCCTCTACCGAATCGTTTGTTGTGTTAATACTGTCATCAAGACGTTTCAGCTGCATTTCAACCTTGTGAATTTCATTCAGTGTAAATTCAGTCCCTGCCAAAAGCTCATTTAATCCGTGAGTCAAGTTCCCCTCTTCTTTTAAGAGACCATTCATGTTGTGATCAGCATCAATTGCCAAATCTCCAATTAATTCCTGAATATCCTCAGAGCCATTTTGAATTGCTTTCGTCATTTTCTTTTCGTACCCATATTTAAACATAACAGCCTCCTATTCTATCGCCAGCAATATCATGGTCTGATTCACGTGGCGCTGATAAAATTGTTCGCCATAACTGATGAATCCGGTTGTATTCTGGCACGTACCGGTCAGATTCTGATCAATTACCGGCCACAGATTTTCCTGCTGGAATTTGAGAGATCTCAGTATGCAGTTAATTACTAATAGAAACTGGGGCTTAAAAGGAATTTCCTTCAACGTTTCCTTTATGGCTTCTTCGGGAGATAATGGTTCAAGAATCTTCACAAAAGAATTCGGCATGATCTGACTATAAAAAGCCAGTGATTGATTACTGTTTATCTTTTGCGGAGACGCAATATAGATTTCTGAATCGTATTCAATACCTAATGGATGATTCATGAAATGATTATTTAAATCCCTTTCAGATACTCCAAGATTTTTCGCATATTCCGTACTTGCAGGGCTTCCGTTAAAGGATCTGACAATTCTGTTCATGGGGTCAGCATCGGTTACCAGCATTTCTTTTCCGGATGGTCTGTAAATGTTCTCTTTCGCTATATACGTTTTCTTTTTACAATCAAAGAACAAACCCACACTATGTACCTTTTCTCTTCCAATATAAACAGGGGTTTCGGTAAAAGATAAATCATCTCCGGCGGAACCGCCAATCACCTTAAAATCCTTATCCATAAAATAGAGTGATGTGATTATCTTCTCCTCGACTTTAGATAACCCATCACAAAGCAGCAGTAAAATTGCATTTGGGTTATCCTTTACTTTCTGGTACGCATGTTTCATGTCTTTCATGCTCAGGGCAGGAACCGGATCAATCGGTACAATTTCAGCCATCTGGGGATCATATTCAAATCCTGAAATAATACCATTTTGATAACCCTGGGAACAATATTCCCCTGCTGCTGAACATAAGACAGTGGATTGCTTGATCTGCTGTGATAATTCATGCACAGCTGCAGGTGCACAAAATAATACAAAAGCAGAATTGCTATGGTTAACAGCATCAAGAGCAGTGCGGCAATCTTTGAAATTAACTGATTTCATTCGTTTCTCCTTCTTGTTGACTGGAACGACTGCTTCCTCTTTAAGTTAATTATTCCACACGCCGATGTCTAAAGTAGTCGAAAAATGTCGTTATATTTTAACAAATAACGATGTTATTTCCATATATTATATAACAAACGATTAAATTTTACCATAGTTTTACATAAAGTTGTTGGATATAAAAAGGCACAGGAGGGGGATATGCAGATCAAAATATTTTGCCTATCTGCTGTCCCTATGCTATACTGTAAGAAAACTACAGTGAGGAATGTAATGTGGCTGAGAGAACATTTGGCTGGGTACAGGAAGCCTATACCCTGGAGAATTTAAAAAATGTGGTGTCCGTATTTGTACCGGATTCCAGAATGAACCGGCTGCTGAAAACGGATAAAATTCCAAGGCTCATTCAGGATGAGGACAAACGGGAGGAATTCATAAAAGAACTGAATCAGGAAGAAATCCGTATTCCATATACCCATTTAAAAGGAAAAGGTACACCAAAAGGCTATACCAGAAGCAATGCACCTTGTTCCGGCATCATACAGGCGGTACTTCCCGGACAGAGAAAAGAGTATCAGTCGGACTGGCCGGCAGATTCCTTTTTAAGGTGGGCGGTCAGCATTGGATTTCTGGATTATGACCGGTCAGCGGATGTATGCTCCTTATCCATTTTAGGAAGGCAGTATGCCAATGCAGAGGAAGGAAGCATAGAGGAGGCAGAAGTTTTAAAAACGGCTCTTCTTTCCTATCCTCCGGTGTGCAGAGTGTTGTCCCTTCTCTTAAAAGAAGGACATATGACAAAATTTGAGATAGGTGCAAGGCTGGGATTTATCGGAGAAGCGGGATTTACTTCCATACCCCAGTCCATGATTATGGAGGGACTTGCTGCAGCCAAAGAGAAGGAAGAAAAGACAAAGCTTCTTCAGGATACGGAAGGAACCAGCGATAAATACGTCAGAACCATATGCAGCTGGCTGATTTGTGTTGGCTGGGTGAAGAAAATACCCAAAGAGATTAGCGGATTGTATGGGAGAAAAGATTCAGAGGTGATACCCCAGTCCTATCAGCTGACTTTAAAGGGAAGGACTATATGCAACCATATAACCGGGGGATCCAGATGCAGGAAGATACCAAAGCGGGTGATGTGGGATATGCTGGCGACAAAGGCGGCAGACCGGGAATATTTACGGAACCGGAGAGCCCATATGATTCAGTGTCTGGAAAAATCCGCACTTACTCCTTTGCAGATTCAGGAATATCTAAGGCAGAAAGGGTTGGAGGAAGAGACGGAAACTCTTCTTGATGATTTAAAGAGTTTGGAAAACATTGGATTGCAGGTCCAAAAGACCAGAGATACATACCGGATTACCGATGAAATTACGGGGCTTTCACTTCCAGATACACTTAAGGCTTCTATTCCCGTGAAATCAGAAGTTTCCATACTAAAGGATTATTTACGTTCTCATTTAACCCATATAGACCATAAATACTTAATTCTTGTAGATTTAGGCTATGACGGCACTTCAGACCGGGATTACGAGATTCAGACAGCCCAGCTGCTTACGGCAGAGCTTTCGTTTCATGGGGGAAGGCTTGGGGATACCAGAAAGCCGGATGTCTGCATTTACTACGAAGACAACGGACTTATCATTGACAATAAAGCGTATGGAAAGGGATATTCCCTTCCTATAAAACAGGCTGATGAGATGTACCGCTATATAGAAGAAAATAAGGAGCGCAGTGAGCTGATAAACCCTAATTGTTGGTGGAACATTTTTGGCGAAGAGGTAAAAGCATTTCATTTCGCCTTTCTGTCAGGAGAGTTTACGGGAGGTTTCCGGGACAGATTAAATCATATTTCCATGCGTTCCGGCATAAAGGGGGCAGCAGTGAATTCTGCTAATCTGCTTCTTATTGCAGAAAAGTTAAAAGCAGGAACAATGGGATACGAGGAATTCTTCCGATTGTTTGATACCAACGATGAAATTTTGTTTTTGAATCAATAATGACAGGGAGGTATGATAATATGACACTGGGAGATTATCTTCCCTTTTGGAATAAGCTGACAGAGAAACAGAGAGAGAGACTGTCATCAAAGTCAAATAAAATCAGATTTCAAAAAGGGATGCTGGTACATGGGGAATCCGATGAATGCAGCGGTTTTCTTCTTGTAACAGAAGGTCAGTTAAGAGTGTTTACCATTTCAGATGAAGGTCGGGAACTTACTTTGTACCGGTTGTTTGAACGGGATATCTGTCTGTTTTCCGGTTCCTGTATGGTGAAAAATATTCAGTTTGATGTGACAGTGGAGGCAGAACAGGATACGGCAGTGTTTCAGATTCCTGCCGATGTCTACCGTGATTTAATGGAAGAATCGGCTGTGATCTCAAACTTCACCAATGAACTGATGGCCTCCAGATTTTCTGATGTTATGTGGCTGATGGATCAGGTGATGAATAAAAAAATGGATGGAAGGCTTGCTGCATTTTTGCTGGAAGAGTGCAGACTCAATGAAACAAAGGAACTTTCCATCACTCATGAGCAGATTGCCCGTCATCTAGGTACTGCAAGAGAAGTAGTAACCCGCCTGCTTCGCCTGTTTCAGGGAGAGAACCTGGTTAAGATTACACGGGGAACAGTGGAACTGCTGGATGAAAATGGGCTGGAAGTGCTGGCTGCCCATAGTTTGAGATAGATTTCAAGTATTATTAAAAAGTTTATAAAAATTTTATAATACACAAAGGATGAAGAAATGAAAGATATGGTACCTCAATTTTTTTTATCAATGAAGCATTATACGAAGGAACAGCTTTTTAAAGACCTGGTCTCCGGAATCATTGTTGCCATCATTGCACTTCCGCTGTCCATTGCCCTGGCATTAGCCAGCGGTGTTACTCCCGAACAAGGGCTTTATACAGCCATTACAGCCGGTTTTGTGATCTCTTTTCTGGGAGGAAGCAAGGTTCAGATCGCAGGCCCTACCGCAGCATTTGCATCGATCGTGGCAGGAATTGCCGCAAAAAATGGTTTTGAAGGACTGGTACTTGCAACTGTACTGGCAGGAATCTTTCTGGTTATCATGGGATTATTGCAGATGGGAAGCCTGATCCGTTTTATTCCTTATACAATAACTACAGGCTTTACGACAGGTATTGCAGTTACTATTTTTATTGGGCAGATCAAGGATTTTCTGGGACTTACCTTTAAACATGCGCCCATTGAAACACTTGAAAAAGTAAGTGAGGTTGCAAACAGCATGGGAACGCTTAATCCAATGGCACTCGCGGTAGGATTGGCAGCGATCATTATTCTCATTGTATGGCCAAGATTTTTTAAGACCATACCACCGTCACTGGTTGCCGTCATCTTTACAGCGGGGATTGTGAAAGCTTTACATCTTCCTGTAAATACCATAGGGGATTTATATACCATATCATCGGATCTTCCTGTATTTCATTTTCCTGTGTTCACTATAAGTATGGTGCAAAAGGTGATGCCTGATGCAATTACCATAGCAGTGCTTGCAGCGGTGGAATCCTTACTGTCCTGTGTTGTTGCAGACGGAATGGTTGGGAGCAGGCATAATTCCAATATGGAGCTGGTTGCCCAGGGGGCCGGAAATATCTGTTCCGCACTTTTTGGGGGGATTCCGGCTACAGGAGCCATAGCAAGAACTGCGGCAAATATAAAAAACGGCGGAAGAACTCCTGTTGCAGGCATGGTTCATGCTTTGATGCTTCTGCTGGTTCTTGTATTTTTAATGCCTTATGCTGCGCTTATTCCCATGCCGGCCATAGCAGCAATTCTCTTTATGGTAGCTTATAACATGAGTGAGTGGAGATCCTTTCTTTCCATTATCAAAACGGCTCCCAAAAGTGACTGGTCCGTGCTTCTTGTAACTTTTGTATTTACCGTTGCGTTTGATCTTGTTACAGCCATTGCAGTTGGAGTTTTATTTGCTTCCCTGCTGTTTATGAAACGAATGGCAGATGTAACTGAAGTGAGCAGCTGGAAGTACATAGAAGATGAAGGAGAAAACAGCAAAGATTCTATAGATCTAAAGCCTGTGCCAAAGCATGTGGCGGTATTTGAAGTAAGTGGTCCCATGTTTTTCGGCGTGGCCCAAAAGTTTTCCCAATTGATTATCGATGAGAGAAAGACCGTGCTGATTCTTCGTATGAGAGGTGTTCCTGCTATGGATGCGACGGCGTTAAAAAGTCTGGAAAAGCTGCATCAGGATTTAAAGAAAAAGCATGTAACTCTGATTTTATCCCATGTAAATGAGCAGCCCATGTCCATGATGGACCGTGCTGGTTTTCTGGATACAGTAGGAAGAGAGAACCTGGCGGGCTGTATCGATGAAGCGCTTTCTTTTGCGGCCGACCTGTAATATAGTTTAAATGAATAAGGGATGGAACAAACACACATAATAGTGTGTGTTCCGTCCCTTATTTTTTTGTACAATTCCATTGATTGTGAAATATGCATAAAAAAACATTAAAAAAATGTGCAATAGAGACATATTGACACTAACATACTAATATGTTAGTATGTTAGTAACATATTAATGAGGAGGATTTCATATGAGAAAACAAATTATGGCAACATTATTAATCGCTGCTATGGCAGTTACAGCCACAGGATGCGGCGCTGCATCAAACGGTGGAAGTGAATCAGCAGGTTCCGGTGGAAAAACAAAGACATATACGTTAAAAGTAGGTACTGTTTTAACGGAAGCAGATCCGATCTATTTAGGACTGGAACAGTTTAAGAAGAATGTGGAGGAAAAGACAGGTGGGAATGTAAAGGTAGAACTTTATTCCGGATCCCAGCTCGGTGCAGACGAAGATGTTTTAGAGCAGGCTAAGGTTGGTGCAGGTGTAGGAATTATTACAGATCCCGGACGTATGGCTAATTATATTAAGGATTTTGGTATCTTAAGCGGTCCATATCTTGCTGATGATTACGAGGGTGCACTGGCACTTATGAATACTTCTGTATATAAGGATCTTGCAGATGAGTTTAAGAATGATGGTTTTAAAATTTTATCTTTTAACTATTACCAGGGCAGCAGAAACCTCTTTACAAAGACTCCCGTTTCCAAACCGGAAGACTTGAATGGTTTAAGAATCAGAAGTTCAGGCTCTGATGTAGTTACAAAATCACTGGAAGCAATGGGAGCCAATACAACAGTTCTTGCCTGGTCCGAAGCATATCAGGCTCTGCAGCAGAAGGTAATTGAAGGTGTGGAAGTACATAACTCCGCAGCGGTTGGATCAAGTATCTATGAGGTTACAGATTATGTTACATTAACAGGTCATTTCCAGTTGCTCACCGGACTGGTAATCTCAAATGACTGGTTTGACAAATTACCGGAAGATTATCAGAAAATTCTGGAAGAAGAATCTTATAATGCCGGTAAGAATGCTTCCTCAATTGTCATTGAAAAAGACGATGAATTTCTTCAGAAATGCATTGATGGCGGTGTAGAAGTTGTGGACTGTGACAAGGAAGCATTTAAGAAAGCCGCAGATAAGGCTTACGATGAACTGGGCTATCGTGAATTAAAGGACAAATTAGTAGCTGAACTTGGAAAATAACAGAACGGAGTTTTTAAAATGTTAGAACACGTGGAAGAGATTTTTGAAAGCATCGGATTATCGCTGCTGATTATATTGGTATTTTCGGCGGCAGTATTACGATTTTTTGGAGTTGATATGTCATGGTCCACAGATCTGGCACAACTTACCTTTGCCTGGGTCTGCTTTATAGGAGCAGATCTGGCAATTCGGAAAAACAGGCATATGGGTGTTGATATGCTGGTCAACCGTTTCCCACTTAAAGTAAGAAATGGGATTTACCTTTTCAACAGCATTTTGATGCTTTGCTTTCTGGCTTTTGTAGTATATTACGGAACCAATTTGTGTGTTACCAACTTTCAGAGAAAGTTTAATACACTGCCCATCAGCTATTCTTTTGCAACGGCAAGCGGTCCCGTAGGAGGTCTTCTTATGATTTTTACTGTGGTTGCAAACATTAGAAAGTATATAGGCAACTTTATAAAGAAGGACTATACAAATCTTGTAAAAGCAGAAGCGGAAGGAGGGGATATCCTGTGATTTGGCTCGGATTAACGTTTGTATTCTTATTAGCAATTGGTATGCCGGTTGCATTTTCCGTTGGAATATCAAGTCTGGTATATTTTGTGGTAGAGCAGGTGCCGGTACAGATCGTAATACAGAGAATGGTAAGCAGTACCCAGTCCTTTTCACTGCTGGCAGTTCCGTTTTTTGTTCTTGCAGGTAATCTGATGAATGAGACCGGTATCACAAAACGGTTAATTAAATTTTCCACTGTACTTACCGGTCACATGCTTGGCGGTCTGGCTCAGGTATCCGTAGTTCTGAGTCTGCTGATGGGTGGAATCTCCGGTTCTGCAACTGCAGATGCAGCTATGGAATGCCGGATTCTTGGACCCGATATGGAAAAACGTGGTTTCAATAAAGGCTTTACAGCAGCCATCCTGGCAATGGGTGGTCTGATCACAGCAACTTTTCCTCCCAGCGTTGGACTGATTCTTTATGGTGTAACAGGAGAAGTCTCCATCGGACGTCTGTTTATGGCCGGTGTAATCCCCAGTCTGCTTATGACCATTTTCCTGATGATTGCAGTTCATGTTACATCCAAAAAGAGAAATTATGCAAAAGAGTTTGAAAAGGCACCGTCATTAAAGGATGTATTTACTGGGATTGCAGATAATATCTGGGCTATCATGTTTCCGATTATATTAATTGTTGGAATTCGTTTTGGGTTATTTACACCATCAGAGGCTGGTGCGTTTGCTGTAGTATATGCGTTTCTGGTTGGAATCTTTGTCTATAAAGAACTGACTCTTAAGAAACTGTTTCACGTATTAAAGCAGACAGGAGTAGATCTGGCAGTTATTATGTTTATTATCATCTGCTCCAATGCATTTGGCTACGCACTTGTAACCGGTCAGGTTCCTCAGACGCTGGCAGCACTGATTTCGGGAATCTCTTCAAATAAATATGTGGTTCTGGCAATTGTAATGGTATTCGTTTTTGTCGTTGGAATGTTCATGGAAGCAACTGCTAACGTATTGATTCTGACACCTATTTTCCTGCCTATTATGACAACGCTGGGAATTGATCCGGTTCATTTTGGAATTCTTTTCATGATATTAGTAACAATGGGAGGCATGACCCCACCTATCGGTGTAACGATGTATACGGCATGTGGAATTCTGGATTGTCCGGTTGAAGTCTACACCAAAGAATCGTTGCCGTTTATCATCGCGGTTGTAGCGCTTTTAGTTATACTGGCGTTGTTCCCGCAAATTGTACTATTTATACCAAATCTGGTTTATGGCTAACAGCAAGAAAGGATAAGAGAACATGAGATTGTCATTTGAGGAAATACAAGGTGAAATAAAGAGAGTATTTATGAAATACGGATTAAGTGAAGAGAAGGCGGAGATCTGCGCCAGAATTCACACCGAATCTACTAATGACGGAATTTATTCACATGGAACCAACCGTGTGTCAAGATTTGTTGACTACATTAAAAAAGGCTGGGTAGATGTGAATGCGGAGCCAACCGTTGAAAAATCATTTGGAGCGATTGAGGTCATGAATGGTAATATGGGACCTGGTATTTTAAATGCTCTAAAGGGAACAGACCGTGCGATGGAACTTGCAGACCAGTTTGGTATAGGCATGGTGGGACTTAAGAATACAACCCATTGGATGAGGGGCGGTACTTATGGACTTCATGCAGCAAAGAAAGGTTATATTGCAATCATGTGGACCAATACAGAGTCCTGCATGCCGCCGTGGGGTGGAAAAGAGTGTAAGCTTGGAAACAATCCCTTTGTAATGGCTATGCCAGGTCCGGACGGAGGAGATCCAATCCAGATGGATATGGCCATTTCACAGTATGCATACGGAAAACTCCAGGTTACAAGACTTGCTGGCAAAAAACTTCCGTTCCCAGGTGGCTTTGATAAAGATGGTAACGTTACTGATGATCCAGGTGCAATTGAAGAGTCTATGAGAATTATGCCCATCGGCTATTGGAAAGGATCCAGTTTCTCCTTTATGCTTGATATCCTTGGTTCAGCGTTAACAGGAGGAATTGGTGCGGCAGATCTGGATCAGAAAAATATGGGAAGCTGCGGAGGCGCTTCTCAGGTAATTATTGTGATTGATCCTAATAAGACTACAACTATGGACGAGATGTCTGAAACAGTGAAAAAGGCGATTGCACATATCAAGAGTTCTGAACCGTCAGAGAAGTCTTCCGGCATTATCGCACCAGGAGAAGATTATATCCAGTTCCGGAAGGACCATGATGCAAACGGTATTTTCGTTGATGACAGTGTATGGGAAGAGATAAAATCCTTATAAAGGCAGGAAGAGGTAACTTATGATATTGGATCAGATCATTCATTTGAATCGCTATATCTCTGCGGATGACGGAATAAAGGCAGCCCTAAAGTTCATTTATTCCCATAAAGATGAGGCTGAGATGCCGGATGGAAAATATGAAATCATAAAAGATCAGGTGACCGCATTCGTGGTATCTAAGGATACGGTAAATCAGTCGTCTGCTGAGATGGAGATTCATAAGAAATTCATGGATATCCATTATGTACTTAAGGGAAAGGAAATGTGCTGTCTTGCAGATCTTCCCCAGGATATAGAATCCTGCAGTTATGATGAAGAAGCAGATATTACATTTTTTCCTGGTAAATCAACGGATTCTATTACCATTGGTAGAGGGGATTTCTATGCGGTGTGGCCGTATGAACCTCATAAACCTTTGTGTAATCCAGGAGAGAAATCTGAGTTCGTTAAAAAAATAATCTGTAAAGTAAAGATAGACGGCGATAAGTAAATCTTATAAAAATACACAGGGGGGACAGGACTGTCCGAGGTTATATATCTGGATTTCATATGCAAAATATGGTAAAATATGTGATAGAAGTCCGGTAATGGTCTTTTTAAAATAAGAAATAAATATTTAAAATAAGGATGGTACTGCATGCAAATTACTGCACGATATGCGAAAGAAACTGCCAGAGAGTATGCGCTTAGAATGTTAAGAGAAAATATTATTTCCATGGAATTAAAGCCAGGAAGTCCGGTCAGTGTTTATGAGTTATCAGAAGAACTTGGAATCAGCAGGACCCCTGTCAGAGAGGCTCTGCTGGAACTGAACAGGGCAAGAATTATAGAAGTATATCCCCAGAGGGGAAGCATTATTGCTTACATTGATACGGATATGGTAGAGGAGGCAAGATTCTTAAGGGCAGTTCTGGAAGTGGCTATAGTAAAATTGGCATGCGATATTGTCAGACCTGAGGATATTGTTGAACTGGAAATGAATGTGAAGATGCAGGAGGTATGTGCTGAGAGCCACATGCATAGTAAACTGCTTCAGCTGGATAATGAATTTCATTTTAAGTTATACAAGATGTGCAAAAAGGAGGATATCTTTATGATTAAAGATATGATGTCCATCCATTTTGACCGCGTCCGGAATATGAGTCTGAATGCTGTAAAAGATTTAAAAATTGTAAATGATCATAAAACTATTCTGGAAGCAATCCGGAATAAGGACAAAGAAGCGGCTAAGAAATGTATGGAAAAGCATCTTAGCGGTTATTCGGTAGATGATGAATCTCAGATGAGAGAGCTTTATCCGGAATATTTTAAGGATAATGCAAAGCGGTTGTCTGAAACAAAACAATAAAAGTGGCAGAGCAGGGTTTTATAAAGTCCTGCTCTGTTTTGAAAGGATATACAATGAAAGTCTTACGAGTGACGAATCCTGGAGTTATAGAAGTTCAAAATGATACGAAACCGGTGATTGAAAAGGCAGATGAAGTTATAATTAAGGTTCAATCAGCTGGAATATGCGGTTCCGATATCAGCATTTATAAAGGTACATCACCGGTTGCTACATATCCCCGTATAATTGGGCATGAATTTACTGGCGAAATAACGCAGATGGGTAAAGATGTTAATCGGATAAAGGATTTTAAGGTCGGGGATCATGTTGTGGTGAATCCGGTATGCAGCTGTGGAACATGCCGGATCTGCCAGAAGAAAAGGGAAAATGTATGCGCGAATTTATCGGTGATGGGAGTGCATAGAGATGGCGGCTACGGGGAATATGTAAAAGTACCCGCAAAGAACGTATTTGCCGTCAGTAAGGATATCCCATGGGAAAAAGCAGCAATCGTGGAACCATATACGGTAGCTGCGCAGGTAACTTCCCGGGGAGGAGTGGAAGCGGGAGATACGGTTTTGATCTGCGGAAGCGGACAGATCGCATTGACCATTTTACAGGTCTGCAATATCCTTGGTGCCAGATGCATTATGACGGATCTGGTAGAGGACCGTTTAAAACGGGCAGAGGAATTTGGCGCGTTTAAGACCATTCATTCAGGAAAAGAAGATGTAGTAGCAAGAGTAAAGGAAATTACTGATGGAATCGGTGCTGATGTTGCCATAGATGCAGCGTGTGTAGGTAAAACCCTGGAAGAGGCAGCGTTAGCGGTTCGTTCCGGAGGGGTGGTTGTTACGATGGGATTCCATGACACCTTAACACCGATTACGGAATTTCAGATCACATCAAGAGAACTGGATATCAGAGGTTCCAGACTCAATAATAATAAATTCCCTCAGGTAATTGAATGGTTTGAAAGCGGAAAGCTGGATCCGGGCAGGATTATTACAGACCGGTTCCATTTTACAGAGATAGAAAAGGCTTTTGAGAAATTGAAAAATGAGCCGGAATCAACCATGAAGATAATTTTGACATTTTAGGTATAGTTATTAAAAAAAGAGTGGCGCGCCTTATTTTATAAGAGTTCGCCACTCTTTTTATTTTAAACATCCATCTCTTTATTGACCAACTAATTGATCCAGAGATTTAAACTGATACCCCATTTCTTCCCATTTGGTCAGGAGCTCATCAAGTATTTGCGCATTCGTACTGGAAGTACTGTGCAATAGCACAATGGCTCCGGGGTGAATCCGCCCTAAAAGCTTTTTAAAGGCCTCTTCCTTGGCAGGCTGTTTATCCTGATACCAGTCCACATAGGCAAGACTCCAGAAAAAAGTTTTATATCCCATCTCATTTGCCATCTGTAAGTTGGATTCATTGTATTTGCCCTGAGGCGGACGATAATACTTTTTCATCTGCTGCCCGGTGGTTTGCTCAAATAATGTTTCTAAGTCACCCAGCTCTTTTTCAAAGGCTTCCTTCGAACTCATTTTGGACATATCCGGGTGATGGTAAGTATGGTTACCTACTGTGTGCCCTTCTGCTATCATCCGTTTCACCAGATCTGGCGCAGTTTCTATGTAGTTGCCCACAACAAAAAAGGTGGCAGGTGCATGGTGTTTTTTTAATGCATCCAGAATCCCGGCAGTATTCCCGTTTTCATATCCTGCATCGAAGGTTAAATACAGGACCTTATCTTTGGTTTTATCTGCATAATAAGCATTGAACTGTTTTAAATAATCCATGGTGGCATTGGCTACCGGCGGCTGCCCTTCCTGCTGGAAGCTTAATCCCCAGTTTCCCTCTGCAGCAGCTTCTACAGCACGATGATGCCCAATCAGCATAGCTCCCATACGCCCGGCATAAAAGGCGCACAACAACAACAGAAATATCTTCAGGGCGTTCTTTCCCTTTTCAGGGGAAACGGAAACTGTTCTGATTTTATCCGCCAGTCTTAATCGGTTGAACCATTTCATAGTAAAACTCCGTTATGTACGTTTGTTTCAATATATGACAGAGTTTCGGAAATATATGCAGAAGGATTAATGTTCAGACCATTTCTCTCCCCAGATTTTCATCTGATTGACCACGTTTTGTAAATCCATGCCTTTCTCTGTCAGGGTGTAATAGACTGCTGGCGGTATGGTTGGACACCATCACCATGACACAGGGAGAGGTGAAAGTCGGAGATCCGCTGCCTTTACCCGTTCAGATGGAGATACTGGCAGCTCTGGGAATTCCGGCAGAAAAACAGAGAAAGGATTGCCCAATTGCCATAGCATCAACCGGTCATTCCAAAGTAATGATTGGCATCACAGAGCCAAACCTGCTTCATCAATTAAAACCAGATCTTGCAAAGCTCACAGAAATCAGCTTTCGAACCGGCTGCAATGGATACTATGTATTTACACTTCACCCAGATGACCCCATTCTTGTTCATGGAAGAATGTTCGCGCCGGCCATTGGAATTGCAGAAGACCCTGTGACGGGAAATGCCAACGGACCTTTAGGGGCTTACTTCATCACGTACGGACTGTTTGGTAAAGAGAAAGAGGAATTTGCGTTTGAAGCGGTACAGGGGGAAGCCATCGGGCGTATGGGAAAGATTGGAGTTAAGGTATTAATCGCACAGGGAAAGCCGGTAAAAGTAAAAATTACAGGCAGAGCAGTGATTGTCTTCTCAACAGAATTGGAATTATAACAAAAAAAGGATTTTTATCCGGCGGTTTCCCCGACCAGGTAAAAATCCTTTCTGTATTTATTCTTCCGTTATGACTGTACCGGCTTTTCCGATCAGACTTTCCTCTGCTTTTTCAAGGGAAGTAATGACCGCTTTCCGATTCCTGCCGTGCTGAATGAAATCTAAGGATGCCTCAATTTTTGGAAGCATAGAGGAGGATTCAAACTGATTGTCTTCTATATATGATGCAGCTTCCGCTCTGTTCATCTGACCGATGGGCTTTTCATCCGGCTTGCCGAAGTTTAGGGTTACGTTGTCCACGTTTGTTAATATCATCAGAACATCAGCATCGATTTCTTTCGCCAGAAGTCCTGCAGCTCTGTCCTTCTCAATTACAGCACTGGCGCCCTTTAAGTGGCAGCCCTGCTCCATAACAGGGATTCCGCCGCCGCCGCAGGCGATTACAATCTGGTCTGCATCCATAACTGCCTTTATAATATCAATCTCAACGATAGAAACCGGCTTTGGAGAAGCAATAACTCTGCGGAACCCTTTGCCAGGAACCTCCTCCACAAAGTTTCCCTTTTCCTCTTCTTCCTTCGCGTCCTTAGCAGACATGAAACGGCCGATGGGTTTCATGGGTGTGTAGAAAGCCTCGTCATAGGGGTTTACCATCATTTGGGTTAAAATGGTAGCTACGGATTTATAGATGCCCCTGGTCATAAGTTCTGCACGGATACCATTTTGCAAATCATAGCCGATATAGCCCTGGCTCATGGCAGAACAGACTGACATGGGAGCAGAGGTGTAACCATCATGCTGTTTTCCGAATTCATTCATTGCAGTATGGATCATTCCTACCTGTGGGGCATTGCTGTGAGTAACGGCTACCTGCCAGCCAGACTGAATAAAATCTGCAATTACTTTGGAAGTTTTTGCTACTGCAGTTTTCTGTTCCGGAAGGTTGGTTCCCAAAGCATGGTGTCCCAAAGCTATCACAATACGTTTTTTAGCCATATCATTTCCTCTCAGTTTCATGTATTTTAGTCAGAAATTATAGAAATATTATAGTATCAGGAGAGGAAAAAAGCAACCGCTTTCGGACAACTGGGGGTTTGAGAAAAGATTTCAATAGAATTTAGAAATAATTTAAAAAAAAATAAGTGGATATCCTGAAAACTGATGGTATAATGTTTAAGAAGATACAGAAAATGAAAGGAATGGTACGTATGACAGGAATCATTTTGCATCTGATTCTTCCCTTGTTTACCTACACGCTGACTACTACTTTCCTGTATCTGTCGGTTCCGATTGAACCTCTTTTAGCTACGGGATTATCTGCAGCACTTAACATTCCGGTTTTGCTGTGGATTTACTTCTATGATCAGAAAAGAAGAGGATATTCCCCGGCAGAGAGCCTAAAGCCCGGAAGTGGTCTTATATTTATCTGGCTGCTTGGAGTTTCTCTTTGCATTCTGGGAAATTCGATTGTGGAACTCATGGGACTGACCAGAATATCGAAGGCATATCAGGAAGCGGCGAATGCCCTGTATACTCCTCCGATTGTGATTCAGCTTGCGGCTTCCGGTTTAATCATTCCGGCAGCAGAGGAGCTGATTTTCAGGGGTATGATCTTTGCTTCCCTGCGGGATAAGTTCTCTTTTGGACTTTCAGCTGTGGTATCAGCCGGCTTATTCGGACTTTACCACGGAAATCTTCCCCAGGGAGTTTACGCATTTTTAATCGGTCTTACGGCAGCATGGCTTTATGAAAGAACAAAAGCTTTGCTGGCACCATGCATGCTTCACATCTCAGCGAATCTATTTTCACTTTTCATAACGAACTTAAAGCTGTCCGATTTTCTGTTTCAAAGAGAACATGCTGTAGTTACTGCAGCTGTTATAGCTGCGGCAGTCTTTGTGACTGCAATTTGTTTTGTCCGGATTTATAGGAAAAATAACCTAAAGGAGGATATTGTGTGAAACTCTTATCTGTAGCAATTCCATGTTATAATTCAGAATCCTATATGAGGCACTGCATCGATTCCCTGCTGCCAGGTGGGGAAGAAGTAGAGATTCTTATCGTAGATGACGGTTCTGCGAAAGACAGTACAGCTGAAATTGCAGATGAATATGAACGGAACTATCCAGGTATCTGCAAGGCGATCCATCAGGAGAATGGCGGACATGGAGAAGCGGTAAATGCAGGATTAAGGAATGCAACCGGAATTTACTTTAAGGTAGTTGACAGCGACGACTGGGTGGATGAATCTGCTTATATGGAAATTTTAAACACGCTCCGGCGCTTTGTCTTTGGAGAGAAGACGCTTGATATGCTGGTGAGCAATTTTGTTTATGAAAAACAGGGATCAAAGCGGAAAAAAGTCATGAATTACCGGACTGCACTTCCTGAGAATGAGTTAATTGACTGGGATGATGTAAAGGTTTTTGTGCTGGGACAATACATTCTGATGCACTCTGTAATCTACCGGACTGAGCTGCTTAAGCAGTGTGGGCTGGAATTACCCAAACATACATTCTATGTAGATAATATATTTGTTTATCAACCGCTTCCCCATGTAAAAACAATGTATTATCTGAATGTGAATTTTTACCGTTATTTTATAGGCAGAGATGATCAGTCTGTCAATGAACAGGTTATGATCGGGCGGATTGACCAGCAGATCCGCGTGACTAAGCTGATGCTTTCTTATTATGATGTGACGAAGATAAAACAACGCAAACTTCGCCGTTACATGGTGAGATATTTAGAGATTATGATGGTTATTACCTCCATTCTTGCCATTAAGTCCGGAACAGAGGAAAATATGGAGAAAAAGGAAGATTTGTGGCAGAGTCTGAGAAAGCAGAATTTAAAGCTTTATCTAAGACTGCGTTACGGATTCCTGGGACAAGGAGTCAATCTGCCTGGTAAAGGCGGAATGAAATTCCCTATTGCCATCTACAAAATGACCCAGAAATTTTTCGGATTTAATTAGAGTAAGATCTAAAAAGGCCTTCCCAGCAGGTGGGAAGGTCCTTTTTTTAACTGATCGCTTTTTCGGAAACCTTTTTTCTCTTTGGTACAAGAGAATCGCTATAAACAAACTGATACATAATGTATGCCATGGCTATGGAACCGAGTCCGTCAAAAGCAGAATGCTGCTTTAAGAATACAGTTGCAAGACAGATTAAGATCATTAAGATGAAGGATCCTGCCCGTAACAAAGTGTTATTTTTCAAACGCTGGCTGCGGCAGACCGCAATGTGTACACAGATGGAATTGTAAACGTGTATACTTGGAAATACGTTGGTACAGGTATCTGCAGAGTAGAGCCCCTTTACGATGAAAGAAAAAATATTCTTACCCGGATCAATGTAAGGCCTGAAATCCGTTCCATTGGGGAAAACGGTGCAGATCACCAGACTGATGGTCATTCCAGTGAAAAGCATAGTGCATAGTCTGTAATACTCTTTTACATCATAAAAGAAAAAGTAACAGATGGAGATAGCCACATAACCAAACCACAGCAGGTAAGGAACAATGAAATATTCATTAAACGGAATATAGTCATCAATGGCTATATGCATGATATGGTAGTTGCTGGTCACAGTTTTTTCCAGATATAAAAACCAGGGTAAATAGACCAAAGCATAACTGAATAGCCAGGCATGCCGGTATTTGGTTAATAACTGTTTTATATTCATAAAAACACCCTTCTTGTCAATTGCGTGGGATAACATTGATTAACTTTTGAGGATTATATCATACTCGATTTCACAGTACAATAGTATTTCAGAAATGTTAATATTTTATTCAGTAAAGCTTTCAAATCATGTATTTAAATATAATCTTTTTATAAAACTGTTGATAGACTGTCCATCTTTGTGTATAGTATATAGGCAGACTTTTGTTTTGAAAGGAATAAATGATGTTACAAAAATATATAATGGTATTTTTAATTTCCATGGTGCCGCTCATAGAATTAAGAGGAGCGATTCCTTACTCTGCAGTGATGGGACTTCCTTTGTTACAGTCTTATCTGATAGCAATTATTGGAAATATGCTTCCGGTGCCGATCATCTTTTTGTTTGCACGGAAGGTTCTTGAGTGGGGAGGAGATAAGCCGATAATCGGCGGCTTCTTTACGTGGTGCCTTAAAAAAGGGAAGCACGGCGGAGAAAAACTGCAGGCGAAAGCCGGAAGAGGATTGTTTATTGCTCTTTTGCTGTTTGTTGGCATTCCACTTCCAGGTACTGGTGCCTGGACCGGCACATTGGCAGCCAGCCTGCTTGATATTGATTTTAAATCCAGTGTTTTAGCTGTGATGGGAGGCGTTCTTTTGGCAGGGCTTATTATGGGACTTGCCAGTGCAGGAATTCTTGGAGCGCTTCAATCCGTTATATTTTAAAAAACTGGTAGGAAGAAGGGCAGAATGGAACGAAAGAATGAAGAAGGACTGACGGAAAAAGAGTTTTTATTACAATACCGTCCGGGAGATTACGAACGCCCGTCCGTAACGGTAGATATGCTGATTTTTGCATGGGACCAGGAGGAGTCGAAGACAGAAATTCTTCTCATTAAACGGAAAAACCATCCCTATATCGGTGAGTGGGCAATTCCAGGGGGATTTGTAAATATGGATGAATCCCTGGAAGACGCCGCAGCCAGGGAGCTGTTTGAGGAAACCGGACTAAAAGGAATCTACATGGAACAGCTTTATACCTGGGGAAGTGTAAAAAGGGACCCCAGAACAAGAGTGATTTCCGTTTCTTACTTAGCGGCTGTTACAAAGGACCAGTTACAGGTTCAGGCAGGTGATGATGCCGGAAAAGCCTGTTGGTTTGAAGTGACAAAAAAGAAGCTTTCAGACCTTGAAAACGGCGCGACATATGCGCTTACCATTGAGAATGAAGACGAACATATTTTTATCAGCTACCGGATAACAGAAACCTTTGAACGGGATGGTATGATGTGGAAAAAGGATACAGACATTGAACTTCTTCCTGCAATTGATATGCTGGATCAGGAGAAACTGGCATTTGATCATGCCGAAATTCTAAATATTGCAATGGACCGGCTGGAAGAGTTGGAAAAAGAGGATTAACATATTAACGATACAGGAGATAATAGGTTATGACAAAAAAAACATGCAGACTGATTAGTCTGGTAATTGGCTTTTCTCTGCTCACCTCCAGCATCTGTTATGGAACAGAGATACCCATGGTTCAGCCGTTTCCCGGTTCAACCAGTAATACACAGATGGCAGACGGACCGAGCTCGGTTAAAAGCGGGCAGGCAGAGCAGATTACAGACAGCACAAAGTCCCAGGAGACTCCTGCAGTGGTTTCTGCAGAGACTTCCACAGCGGCGGCTGCACAAACTTCTACAGTAAGTGTACCCCAGATTTCTTCTGAGGGAGCGGTATTAATGGATGCTGATACAGGAGCGCTTCTTTATTCTAAGAATAGTGAGACAAAGTATTACCCTGCCAGTATCACTAAACTGATGACAGCGCTTTTAGTGGCAGAACGAACGAATCTGTCCGACACGGTTACCTTTTCCAAAACTGCCACCACAAATCTGGAGGCAGGAGCAGTCACTTTGAATATGACGGAAGGTGACAAGCTGACAGTGGAGCAAAGTCTTTATGGACTGATGCTTCGGTCTGCCAATGATGTGGCCAACGGTCTTGCTGAGCATGTATCCGGAAGTATCAGCTCTTTTTCCCTGCTGATGAACGCAAAAGCAAAAGAGCTTGGCTGCACCAATACGAATTTTGTCAACCCCAACGGACTTAATAATTCCAATCATTATACGACACCCCATGATATGGCACTGATTGCAAGAGCTGCTTTTCAAAATAACATGGTCAGAAAGGTATGCTCGACTGTCCGCTATCAGATTCCGGCCACGAAGAAGGCTGGTGCAAGGACCGTAACCATGGGTCATAAAATGATTAATTCCGCAGACTCCCGTTACTATCCCGGTGTGGTGGGCGGAAAGACCGGATACACCTCCCTGGCAGGCAATACCCTGGTTACATATGCACAGAAGGATGGAGTACGCTTAATTGTGGTGATTATGAAAAGTAAATCCACTCATTATAACGATACAAAGGCACTTCTTGATTATGGATTTGCTTTAAAGGGGACAGGCGGCAGTCAATTAGCAGCGAAATCTTCCTCCGGCTGGGTTCAGTCAGAGGGAAGGTGGTATTATTACCGTACTGACGGAACCATGGCATGCAATGACTGGGTGAAAACCAATGAGAAGTGGTATTATCTGGGCAGTGACGGTGTTATGCTAAGGGATACGGTAACACCTGATGGATACCGTCTTAATGCTTCTGGTGTCTGGATTTCATAAGAGGACGATATAAGAAAAGAGCCGTACGGCTCTTTTTCTAACGTTCTTTATTTTCCTCTTGGGCAGTATCACAGGACCTTTCAGCAATATCGCAGATATCGGTCCGGTATTCCATAATTTCTTCCACGCTGCAGTCCAGAATTCTGCACAGCATGTCAATCGTATGAGTGGATACGAAATTGTTTTTTTTAAGCCGCCCGATTTGACCGGCGCTGACCTTGCAATATTTGATCAGATGATACTGGCTGACGTTTTTCTTTTTCATGGTTTCCCACAGTCTGTCATAAACAATCATAGTTAGTCACCTCACATTCTTATTAAACCTTGATTATCCAGTATTGCATATTATCCATAATTGGTTTCTATCATACTGGATGCAGGTGTAATTATGGAAGTCCCGGACTTGACGGAGGCTGACTTTTCATTGTATTATGAAAGGACAGTAAAAAAAGGAATGAGAGAAGATGAGGAATAATCAGATGTGGTTTGCTGCCGGAGTTTTTTGTGCTGCTGCAGGCGCAGTATCTCTGCTGCGTTCGGAATACGAAAGAGAACAGCTTTCTGTGGAGAGAACTGTTCTGGAAAGCAGTAAGATCGGAAAAAACGTAAGGCTTGTATTTCTTTCGGACCTTCACAGTCATTGCTTTGGAGAAGACAATAAAAGGCTTCTTCAGGCAATTGATCAAGAGAATCCGGATCTGGTGCTGGCCGGCGGTGATATGATGGTTGTAAAAAAAACAGCGGATACCAGGGTTAGTTTACAACTGATGGAGAAGCTGGCTAACCGCTATCCGGTTTTTTATGGCAATGGGAATCATGAAAACCGCATGGACCGGGAACGTTTGGTCTATGGTGACCAGTATGATACGTATGAAAACAGCTTAAAACAGCTGGGTGTAATAGTTTTAAAGGACCGGACGGAATTATACCGGAAGGATATTGCCATAACAGGTGTTGATCTAAAGGAAGGCTGCTATAAGGATTTTCTGCCGGAGCGGCTTCTTCCGGAAGAACTGGAACAAAAAGCAGGGAAGGCATCAAAGGAACGGTTTCAGATTTTGCTGTCCCATTCCCCGCTTTATTTTAAAACTTATAAAAGCTGGGGAGCTGATTTAACCCTGTCCGGTCATTTCCATGGAGGGACTATACGCCTTCCGTTTCTGGGAGGAGTTATGACTCCCCAATATCAGTTTTTTAATCCCTGCTGCGCAGGAACGTTTCAAACAGATGGGAAATATATGATTGTAAGCAGAGGCCTGGGCACCCATTCCATAAATATCCGCTTAAATAACAAGCCTCAGGTAGTTGTGGTGGATTTAAAACCGAAATCCTCAATTTGACCTTCCATATATTTACAGATTGGTCTGGATTTGGTATACTGCTTTTTAGCATGCTTTTAATCAGCTCTGGAGGAATATATGGGAATCTCTTATAAACTGGACAATTTCGAAGGACCACTTGATCTGCTTCTTCACTTGATTGATAAAAACAAGGTGAATATCTATGACATTCCCATTGTAACCATTACAGAACAGTATCTGGATTACATGAAACATATGGAAACAGAGGATTTAAATATTGTCAGTGAATTTCTCGTCATGGCTGCGACGCTGATCGATATTAAAGCGCGCATGCTTCTTCCCAAAGAGGTTAATGAAGAAGGGGAGGAAGAGGATCCCAGGGCAGAGCTTGTTGCCCGCCTTCTGGAATACAAGTATTTTAGATATATGGCGTCAGAGCTTAGAGACCGGGAGGTAGGCGCAGACCGGCTGTTATTCAAAACACCTACCGTTCCGGCAGAGGTATCTAAATATGAACCTCCTATCGATTTGGACAAGCTTCTTGATGGTCTGACTCTGGCAAAGCTGCAGGAGATTTTCCGGGCGGTGACGAAGCGGACGCAGGACCGTGTGGATCCCATCAGAAGCCGGTTTGGGAATATCCGCAAGGAAGCAGTCAGCCTGGAGGATAAAATAGCATCAGTTATGGATTTTGCCAGACAGCACCGGAAGTTCTCCTTCCGGAGGATGCTTAAAGGACAATCTGACCGGATTGAAGTAGTCGTAACTTTTTTAGCGCTTCTGGAGCTCATGAAGATCGGCAAGATCGCCTTGACCCAGGAGCATTTATTTGATGATATGATGATTGAGACCCTGGAGCCGGAGGGCGGGGAAGGGGAACTGGATTTTACGGATCTGGGAGAGGAAGAGAAAGTCAATGGATAAAGAAACTCTTACAACAGACAGGTCAGCAAAGAGCGCAAAAGAAGAAAAGAAATGGGAAGCGGTCATTGAGGCGGTTCTTTTTACCATGGGGAATTCAGTTGAGCTTGGCCGGCTGGCTGCAGCCATCGGGCAGGATGAAGAAACAGCCAGAGAAACTGTGCTCCGGCTGATGAAGCGGTATGAGACGGGAAAGAAGGGAATGCAGATTATTGCGCTGGAGAACAGCTATCAGATGTGTACCCGCCCGGAATACTACGAGAATTTAATAAGGGTTGCCTGTACACCCAAAAAGCAGGTATTATCAGAAGTGGTTTTGGAGACACTTTCCATCATTGCTTACAAACAGCCTGTTACGAAGCTTGAGATTGAGAAGATCCGAGGTGTCAAGTCGGACCATGCTGTAAACAAGCTGGTGGAATATAATCTGGTTTATGAGGTTGGACGCTTAGATGCGCCGGGGCGTCCCGCACTTTTTGCAACGACGGAAGAATTTTTGAGAAGATTTGGAATTGGCTCCACTCAGAATTTACCGGCTGCAGATCCTTTGGTAGCAGCGGAGATTCGTATGGAAGTGGAAGAAGAACTATCCGGAAGCGGATTATTGCTTTCAGTGGAAGAAAACAGTGATGCAAAGCAGGAGGAATACATTGACAGCGAACATAAAGATTAAATATTTTACAGATGAAATAGAGAGACTGAGATACATAGACGGCAAATCCGACTGGATTGATTTACGGGCTGCAAAAGAAATGGAGTTAAAAGCCGGTGAATTTAAACTGATTCCTCTTGGCATTGCCATGGAACTTCCTGCCGGCTATGAAGCCCATGTGGTTCCAAGAAGCAGTACGTATAAAAATTACGGAATTATTCAGACCAACAGCATGGGTATCATTGATGAGACTTACTGCGGAGAGAATGACCAGTGGTTTTTTCCTGCATATGCACTTCGGGATACAGTAATTCATATCAATGACCGGATCTGCCAGTTCCGTATAACGAAGCATCAGCCCGCGATCTGCTTTGAGGAAGTTAACTCTATGGAGCACGAGGACCGGGGCGGACACGGAAGCACTGGAATTCAATAACATTGATAGATTTGTGAAAGTTGGAGATATTAACATGAAAAGAAAAACCGGATATGGAACGCTTTTAATTGTTCTTACTCTGATTCTTACAATGTCATCCGGATGCGGAGAAAAAGTGAGCCGGTATACGTACCGGGATGACGGAATAAAGGCGTTAAATGAAGGTAATTACAAGGAAGCTATACAGTCCTTAAACCAGGCCATTGACACTAAGAAGGGACTGGTAGGCAAGCTTGACATTGATGTATTAAAATACAGGGCAGAAGCGGAATATCTTTCTGGTGATTTTAAGGCCGCGGCCGGCAGCTATGATATATTAATTAAAATTGATGGGGAAAAGCCTGAGTATTTAAACATGCGCAGCGCTTCCAGAGCCGGTGCAGGTGATAATGACGGTGCCATAGCCGATTATAACCGAAGCATGGAACTGGATCCGGACAACAAAGCTCCTGGAAGAATGAATGCCCTTTTAGCAGCAGGAGCAGCCATGGAAGAAGCGGGATCTCCATCAGATGCAATGACTCTTTATGAAGGTGCCGCAGCAGCAGGAGAAGCAGGTCCTATGCTCTATAACCGTATGGGATTATGTAAGATGGCAGATAAAGACTGGGATGGGGCGCTTCTGGCATTTCAGACCGGCCTTTCTAAACCGGAAGCATCAAGCGTACCAGAGCTGTTGTTTAACACGGCAGTTGCCTATGAACGTAAGGGAGAGTTTAAGAAAGCACTGGATTTCATGCAGCAGTACGTTTCTTTGCATGGGCCGGATGAGGAAGCACAACGGGAAATTACATTTTTGGAGTCTAGATAGGTTGGAGAAGGAATGGCAGAACTGATAGAATTGAAAGAAATAGAAGAAAAAGTTATTCTGATAGCAGTCAGCACTGGAGACGGGACGGATGTAAGCGCATCCTTAGATGAACTGGAAGAACTGGTTAAGACGGCAGGTGCCGCTGCTGTGGATAAGATAATTCAGAACCGGGAAAGAATTCATCCGGGAACTTATCTTGGAAAAGGTAAGATTGATGAAATTCGTGAACGTATATTTGAGCTTGGAGCAACCGGAGTCGTCTGCGATGACGAGCTGTCACCTGCACAGATGCGCAACCTGGAGGACGCTCTTCAGATTAAGGTGATGGACCGGACGATGGTAATTCTCGATATATTTGCAGCAAGAGCCACCACCAGTGAAGGCAAGATTCAGGTGGAGCTTGCACAGCTGCGCTACCGCTCGGCAAGGCTGGTGGGATTAAGAAGTTCATTATCCCGTCTTGGCGGTGGTATTGGAACCAGAGGGCCTGGAGAAAAAAAGCTGGAGATGGACCGGAGACTGATACACGACCGGATCAGTATTCTTAAGGCGGATTTAGAGGCTGTAAAGCGCCACAGAGAGGTAGCCAGACAGCAGAGAGATAAAAATCACATGCCTGTCGCAGCTATTGTGGGATATACCAATGCAGGCAAATCCACCCTGTTAAACCGCCTCACCGGTGCCGGAATTCTGGCCGAGGACAAGCTATTTGCAACGTTAGATCCCACAACAAGGAACTTAAGCCTTCCTGGGGGACAGCAGATACTTTTAACAGATACCGTCGGATTTATCAGAAAACTGCCTCATCATTTAATTGAAGCGTTTAAAAGTACCCTGGAAGAGGCCAAATACAGCGATATTATCCTTCATGTGGTAGACTGCTCTAATCCTCAGATGGATATCCAGATGCATGTGGTATATGAGACGTTACGGGAACTGGGTGTTACAGATAAGGTTATGGTTACTGTATTTAATAAAATAGATGCGGCAGGGCCGGATGTTACGCTTAAAGATATTTCATCGGATTTTCAGGTCAGGATCTCAGCGCACACAGGGGAAGGACTTGATGAACTGGAGAATGTGCTGGAATCTATTTTAAGAAGCAGAAGGATTTATTTAGAAAAAGTTTATTCTTATAAGGACGCTGGTATGATTCAGCAGATCCGTAAATACGGTCAGCTTTTAAGAGAAGAATACTTAGAAGATGGTATACTGGTGAACGCTTATGTGCCAGCAGAATTATTTGCAGGTCTGGCAGGCAGCCGGGATATTTTAGACGAATGAAAAAGCACAATATGTTGATTTTGGGACAAAAACAAAATCCACATATTGTGTTTTCTTTTTTGATCTGCTATAATACATCTGTATTTAAAAAGTGAAGCGGTTTTTGTGAAAGGAGTAAAGGTCTGATGATTCAGGTAGTAAAAAGAGATGGGGAAGAAGCGGAATTTAGCTTGGGGAAGATCACGGAAGCCATTAAGAAAGCATTTAGTGCAACCGGAAAGGAGTATAATAACGAAATTCTGGAGCTTTTGTCTCTGCGGGTGACGGCAGATTTTCAGGAGAAGATGAATGATGGAAAGATTACGGTGGAACAGATCCAGGACAGTGTGGAGCATGTTCTGGAACAAGCGGGATATACAGATGTAGCGAAGGCCTACATATTATATAGAAAACAGCGGGAAAAGATACGGAATATGAAAAACACCATTCTGGATTATAAAGATGTGGTGAACAGTTATGTTAAAGTTGAGGACTGGCGTGTAAAGGAGAACTCAACAGTCACCTATTCCGTAGGAGGGCTGATTTTAAGCAATTCCGGTGCGGTAACGGCGAATTACTGGCTGTCAGAGATCTATGATCACGAGATAGCAGAGGCGCACAGAAATGCGGATATCCATATCCATGATTTGTCTATGCTTACCGGTTACTGCGCTGGCTGGTCATTAAAGCAGCTGCTTTTAGAGGGGCTGGGAGGAATCCCGGGTAAGATCACTTCTTCCCCTGCAAAGCATTTATCTGTACTCTGCAACCAGATGGTTAACTTTCTGGGGATTATGCAGAATGAATGGGCAGGCGCCCAGGCATTTTCTTCTTTTGATACCTATCTGGCACCTTTTGTGAAGAGTGACCAGTTGTCCTATACAGAAGTCAAAAAGTGCATTGAGTCTTTTATTTATGGAGTGAATACACCCAGCCGGTGGGGAACCCAGGCACCCTTTTCCAATATTACCCTGGATTGGACTGTACCGTCTGATATGGCAGAACTGAATGCCATTGTAGGCGGAAAAGAGATGGCTTTTAAATATAAGGACTGCAAAAAAGAGATGGACATGGTAAACAAAGCATTTATTGAAACCATGATTGAGGGAGATGCCAACGGAAGAGGTTTTCAGTATCCAATCCCTACTTATTCTATCACCAAGGATTTTGATTGGAGTGACACGGAAAATAATCGTCTGCTGTTTGAGATGACCTCCAAATACGGAACTCCTTATTTTTCCAATTATATTAACAGCGATATGGAACCCAGTGATGTAAGAAGCATGTGCTGCCGCCTCAGACTGGATTTAAGGGAGCTGAGAAGAAAGACAGGAGGATTCTTTGGTTCAGGAGAGAGTACAGGATCTGTTGGTGTGGTGACCATTAATATGCCAAGAATTGCTTATCTGTCTAAAGATGAAGCGGATTTTTACAAACGTCTTAACCGAATGATGGATTTGTCAGCCAGATCGTTAAAGACAAAGAGAGAGGTCATTACAAAGCTTCTTGACCAGGGTCTGTATCCTTATACAAAACGTTATCTGGGAAGCTTTGAAAATCATTTTTCAACCATTGGTCTGATCGGTATGAATGAAGTCGGTTTAAATGCAAAATGGCTGGGCAAAGATTTAACCGACACAAAGACACAGCAATTTACGAAGGTAGTTTTAAATCACATGAGGGAACGGCTTTCTGACTATCAGGAGATGTATGGAGACCTTTATAATCTGGAAGCAACACCTGCAGAATCTACCACATACCGTCTTGCCAAACACGACAGAAAGCATTATCCGGATATTAAGACTGCAGGACATGAGGGAGACACCCCTTATTATACCAACAGCTCCCATCTTCCAGTGGATTACACCGCCGATGTTTTTGATGCTCTGGATATACAGGATGAGCTTCAGACCCTTTATACATCGGGGACCGTATTTCATGCATTCCTCGGCGAGAAGCTGCCTGACTGGGCAGCTGCAGCAAAACTGGTAAAAACCATTGCCGATCATTATAAACTGCCATACTATACCTTGTCTCCCACTTATTCTATCTGCGCAGAGCATGGTTATCTGGCAGGAGAGCATAATGTCTGCCCGGTATGTGGAAAGAATGCGGAAGTTTACAGCCGTATTACAGGCTATTACCGCCCTGTGCAAAACTGGAATGAAGGTAAGACTCAGGAATACAAAAACCGTACTACTTACAATGCTTCCAGTTCTTTGTTAAAGAATGGCAGTCAGGAGCAGAAAACTGAAAAAGGAACAGACAAAAAGTCGGAGATGCCGTCAGGCGCTTATTTATTTACCACTAAGACTTGTCCAAACTGCAGGCTGGCAAAGCAATTCTTAAAAAACGTAGATTATGAAATAGTGGATGCGGAAGATAATGCAGAACTGGCTCATAAGCTGGGAATCATGCAGGCTCCGACTCTTGTATTGGTAAAGGATGGCTTAATTCAGAAAATCACAAATGCTTCTGATATCCGTAAATTTGCTGAAAGTATCCCATATTAATTTTATATCCTGCATATAGTAGTAAGCCAAAAGATTCTGTGCTATAATAGTACAGAATCTTTTGATGTTTCAGATAGAAAGGGGCATGGCAGATGGAATATGAGAATACGTGGGTCCTGTTTGGGGATGGGGGAGCAGTAGCCAGAAAGAGTATTGAAGCGGAACATCACTATATCAGCCTGCAGATACAGACACATGGAGATGGTACTTTTACATTGGTAATTGAGGCCGGAATCGAAGCGATATCCGTAGAGCTTCGATCAAAGACACTGGAAGAAGCTCTGCAGGAAGCAGATGGATTTTCCAGAGACTATTTCCGTGACAAGGCACGTTTGTTTGATGAAATTTCGGACCGCATCTGAATGATAAATTCAAAAATCCGTTGAATTACAGCGCAGCTTTGCTGCTGTGATCCAACGGATTTTTATATAGTATTTACTTCTCAGCCTTCGATGCCTTCCAGGCGTTTCTGCTCTGTAACAAGGTCAGCTAAAGTGATGCTGTCTACCACATCAGAAATAGCCTGATCCAGTTTCTTCCATACGATCATGCTGGCACAGATATCAGCCCTGCTGCATGAATTCACCTCTTCTTCCATGCAGGATACAGGTACCAGACTGCCTTCAGCAAGACGCAGAATCATGCCCACCGTATATTCGGAAGGATCTTTAGTCAGATAATAGCCTCCCTGTGCTCCTCTGCGGCTCTTTACGTATCCGGCCCGGCTTAAAATCGTGACAATCTGCTCTAAATATTTATCTGATATGTCCTGCCGCTCTGCAACATGGTTAATCTTTGTACATTCACCTGGCCGAAGTGCAAATTCAATCATCATACGAAGCGCATATCGTCCTTTGGTAGAAAACTTCATCACAGTAAATTCCTCCCCCCCCTGATTATTCTTATCTGTTTAGTAGGATATAAAATATTTTACACGATTGGGATAAAAAAGTAAACCATAAATTATCCGGCTTCCAAATTGTCGAAAAAGGATGTATACTAATACTCACTGGGAGATTGGAAAAAAGTAGGAGGATTTACTGTGGGCAAAAAATCGCATACAACTCAGGTGATTATGACGGAAGGCATTATCTGGAAACAGCTTTTGGCTTTTTCCATGCCGCTCCTGGTCGGAAATTTATTTCAGCAGCTCTACAATACGGTGGATTCTGTAGTAGTGGGGAATTTTATTGGCAGCGATGCATTGGCTGCAGTGGGATCCAGCAACTCTCTGATTAACCTGATTATAGGTATGTTTATGGGAATCGGCACCGGAGCGGGTGTGATCATATCCCAGTATTACGGAGCAGAGGAAAAGCAAAAGCTGCATTGGGCGGTACACACAACCATGGCATTAAGCATTGTGGGTGGTCTTATTCTGATATTGCTGGGAGTTCTTTTATCTCCGATAATCCTTGTTTTAATGGGAACACCCCAGACGGTTATGCCGGCCTCTGTTGCATATCTGCGGATTTTTTTCTGCGGCTCCCTGTTCAATCTGGTGTATAATATGGGATCTGGGGTACTGAGGGCAGTAGGAGATTCCAGACGGCCGCTTATCTATCTGTGCATTTCCTCTGTTATTAACATCATTCTGGATCTTGTGTTTGTAGTGGTTTTTCAGATGGGGACAGCAGGCGTCGCCTATGCAACAGTGGCAGCACAGGGAGTATCATCCCTGCTTACAGTCAGAGCACTGGTACATACAGATGATATATACCGGCTGGAGCTGGCAAAAATAAAAATTGACCGCCGTATGATGACCAGGGTCTTAAAGATTGGGATTCCAAGCGGCATACAGCAGTCTATTATATCCCTTTCCAATGTAATTGTTCAGGCCAATGTCAACAGCTTCGGCGCTGCAGCTATGGCAGGATTTGGATCTTACAGTAAGATCGATGGATTTGCCATGCTGCCTCTTCAAAGTTTCTGTATGGCAGCAACTACATTTACCGGACAGAATATCGGAGCAAGAAAGCCCAGACGAATAAAACAGGGAGTCTTTCAGGGACTTGTTATCAGCCTGTTTTATACCATACTGATATCAGTCTTTCTTTATCTGAATGCGGAGCGGATACTTAGAATATTTTCCCCGGATCAGCAGGTTATCGGATTTGGTTACACCTCCATGCTGATTCTGCTTCCGTTTTACTGGACGATGGCCATACACCAGATTCTGATGGGAAGCATACGGGGAAGCGGCAGGACCATGGTTACCATGCTGATCGGTGTCGGGAATATGTGTATTCTACGAATGATTTATATAAATTTACTGGTACCATTTTTCTCCAGTTTTGAAGCGGTGATGTGGTGTTATCCTATAACATGGCTTACAACCATGGGAATGGACTGTATCTATGCGTGGAAGGCAAAGTGGATACCGAAAGGGAAAGACGAACAGATAGGAGAAAAAAGTCAATGAAACATGGATATATCAGAGTTGCGGCTGCGACACCGGACGTAAAAGTTGCAGATCCGCAGTTTAACAGAGAAAGTATCGTAAGACTCATCAGGGAAGGTAAAAAAAGAGACACAAAAATTATGGTATTTCCTGAACTTTGTCTCACTGCTTATACCTGCGGAGATTTATTCGGACAGGATGCTCTTCTTGCAAAGGCAAAAGAAGAGTTAAAAACAATTGTAAAAGAGACGGAGGACAGTGATATACTTGTATTTGCCGGCTTGCCCTGGGAACGGGACGGAAAGCTTTATAATACGGCAGCCGCAGTGCAAAACGGCAGAGTGATTGGACTTATTCCCAAAATTAATCTTCCCAATTATTCTGAATTTTATGAACTCAGGTATTTTGAACCTGGTAACAGAAAGCCGGTGATGGTAACCTGGGAAGGCTATGATATTCCCATGGGATCTGATCTGCTCTTTGCCTGCAGGGAGATCCCCGGCCTTGTGATTGGGACAGAGATCTGCGAGGATGCATGGATTCCCAATCCGCCGTCTATCCGCCATACCATTGCAGGAGCTACCGTCATTGTGAACTGCTCTGCAAGTGACGAGACCACAGGGAAGGATCTATACAGAAGAAGCCTGATAACAGGACATTCAGCCAGTCTGGTATGCGGTTATATCTATACCAATGCCGGAGAAGGAGAATCCACTCAGGATCTGGTGTTCGGTGGACAGAACTTAATTGCTGAGAACGGGCTTTTGCTGGCGGAATCCAAACGTTTTGGCAATGAAACAATATATGCAGATATGGATCTGGAGCGTCTCATACATGACAGGAGACGTATGACTACGTTCCCGGCACCTGACAGAGAAAACTATCTGGTGGTACCGTTTTCCATAAAACCTGTAGATCTGGATTTAAAACGGAGAATTGATCCAAGACCATTTGTACCGGATGGCGAAGCGGAACGGAACCGCAGATGTGAAGAGATTCTTTCCATACAGGCGATGGGATTAAAGAAACGGCTGGCGCATACTGGCTGCAGGGCTGCTGTGCTGGGGATTTCCGGAGGTCTTGACTCAACTCTGGCTCTTTTGGTTACTGCCCGGGCATTTGACATGCTGGGCATACCCAGAAATCAGATTCACGCAGTTACAATGCCCTGCTTTGGTACAACGGACCGCACCTATCAGAATGCCTGTCTTCTGACTAAGAAGCTGGAAGCAGAGCTGACAGAGGTAAACATCAGGGAAGCTGTCTCCATCCATTTCCGGGATATCGGACATGACCCCGATAAGCATGATGTAACCTATGAGAATTCCCAGGCAAGGGAGAGAACCCAGATACTGATGGATCTTGCCAATCGTTTGGGCGGACTTGTTATAGGAACCGGAGATATGTCTGAACTGGCCCTTGGCTGGGCTACTTATAACGGGGATCATATGTCCATGTATGGAGTGAATACATCGGTGCCAAAGACGCTGGTCCGCCATCTGGTCCGTTACTACGCAGATACCTGCGAGGAGGAAGCGTTAAAGGGTGTACTCATGGATATACTGGATACACCTGTCAGTCCGGAACTTCTGCCCCCAAAAGACGGAGAGATCGCCCAGAAAACAGAAGATCTTGTCGGACCGTACGAGCTTCATGATTTCTTCCTTTATCAGATTTTGAGATTTGGCTGCCGGCCTTCAAAGGTATACCGTATGGGGGTGATCGCATTTGAGAATCAATACGCACCAGAGGTTATTTTAAAGTGGCTGAAGGTGTTTTACAAAAGATTTTTCAGTCAGCAGTTTAAACGCTCCTGCATGCCTGACGGACCAAAGGTTGGTTCTGTTGCAGTGTCTCCGCGAGGTGACCTGCGTATGCCCAGTGATGCAGTCAGCCGTCTGTGGCTGGAAGAACTGGAAAATTTATAAAGAGAGGTATCCTATGATAACCAGCAGTGCCAATGGGAAAGTAAAACAGGTGATGAACCTGATGAAAAAGGCGAAGGCCAGAAATGAAAGCGGATTATTTGTAACAGAAGGTCTTCGCATATTTAAGGAGATTCCACCGGAGTTAATAGAGAGCATATTTGTCTCGGAAGGTTTTCTGAAAGAGAAGGAGCACAAGCAGCTGATAGATGGAATGCAGTATGAGGTTGTTACCGATGAGGTCTTTCGTGTGATGTCAGATACCAGGACGCCTCAGGGAATACTGGCCCTTGTAAAACAGCTTACTTATGCACCGGAGGATCTTACACGCACTGGCGGACCTGCTTTCTTAATGATACTGGAAAATATACAGGACCCCGGAAATCTGGGAACTATTATCCGGGCAGGAGAAGGAGCGGGAATCACCGGAGTTCTTATGAACAGTACCACTGCAGACATCTATAATCCCAAGGTGATCCGCTCCACAATGGGATCTGTATTCCGGGTTCCGTTTGCCTACACCGGTGATTTAACTGCTTCCATACTTCGGTTAAAGGATCAGGGGATTCGATTATACGCAGCGCATCTGGATGGGAGGAATAATTATGAGAAAGAAGATTATACTGTTGATACAGGGTTTTTAATCGGAAATGAAGCCAATGGCCTCACTGAGGATACAGCCAGGCTTGCAGAGGCTTATATTAAAATCCCAATGATGGGAAGTGTGGAATCACTGAATGCAGCAGTGGCTGCTTCTGTTCTGATGTTTGAAACTGCAAGGCAGCGCAGAGCGTAGGACAGAAAAAAATAAGTCTTTTTTCAATGGGAATGTTGAGAAATATTGGAACATATAGTATGATAGTGTCAACGGATAGATTCGCCGTGGTACTTTGCCTATCATGGCAGGGAAGGGGAATGAGAGAATGGCAGCAATCTATTGGCTTATAGGTTTTGTGGTGCTTCTTGGTATTGAAGCAGCGACGATGGCGCTTACTACCATCTGGTTTGCAGGCGGTGCACTTGTGGCATTTATACTTGCATTGTTTGGCGTTAATACGCAGGTGCAGCTTGCAGTGTTTGTTATTGTATCTTTTATTCTTTTATTTTTCACCAGACCGTTAGCTTTAAAATATGTAAACAGATATACAATTAAGACCAATTCAGACAGCCTGATTGGGAAGTATGCCAGGGTTACGGCAGAGATTAATAACCAGGAAGGAAGAGGTGCAGCAGTGATTAACGGTCAGGAATGGACTGCAAGAGCACTGGAAGATGACAGCATCTATCCTCCGGGAGCTATGGTGGAAATAAAGGATATCAAAGGAGTCAAGCTGATTGTAAGCAGGAAACAGGAGGAAATTTAAGATGGGAACAATTGGATATTCAGCAGTAATTATTATTTTAATTATTATTCTGGCAGTACTGGCATCCTGTATCAGAATAGTTCCACAGGCACAGGCACTTGTTGTGGAACGTCTGGGGGCATTTCTTGATGCCTGGACCGTCGGTGTACACATCAAACTGCCGATTTTTGACCGGGTGGCCAAAAGAGTGAATTTAAAGGAACAGGTAGCAGATTTTCCACCCCAGCCGGTTATTACCAAAGATAACGTTACCATGAGAATTGATACGGTTATATTCTTTCAGATCACAGATCCAAAGCTTTATGCTTACGGCGTGGATAACCCTCTTATGGCGATTGAGAACCTGACAGCGACTACGCTTCGTAATATTATCGGTGATCTGGAGCTTGACCAGACTCTTACCTCCAGAGAAACCATTAATGCAAAGATGAGGGAAACCCTTGATATTGCAACAGACCCTTGGGGAATCAAGGTAAACCGCGTGGAGTTAAAGAATATTATGCCTCCGGCAGCCATTCAGGATGCCATGGAAAAACAGATGAAGGCAGAACGTGAACGACGTGAAGCCATCTTAAGGGCAGAAGGAGAGAAGACGTCCACAGTTCTTGTTGCAGAAGGCAAAAAAGAATCCGCTATACTTGATGCTGAGGCTGAAAAACAGGCTGCGATTCTTCATGCTGAGGCGGAGAAGGAAAAGAGAATCCGCGAGGCAGAAGGTCAGGCAGAAGCAACCTTAAAGATCCAGCAGGCCAACGCAGAAGGTATCCGCATGATAAAGGATGCCGGAGCAGACAAGGCAGTTCTTGTGATAAAGAGTCTGGAAGCATTTAAGGCTGCAGCTGACGGAAAAGCAACTAAAATCATTATTCCGTCGGAGATTCAGGGACTTGCAGGGCTGGTTTCTTCTATAACTGAAATTCCTAAAGAATGAGTGAACCGCAGCAGATGTCATAAGACTTCTTGCTGCGGTTTTTGCAGACACAGACGTTTTTTGGAGGTTTAGATGGAACTTAAACTGGATTTGGAACGGGAATACGGACTTGTTTTAGAAGGCGGCGGTGCTAAAGGTGCATACCAGATTGGAGCATGGAAGGCCCTTAAGGAGGCTGGAGTGAAGATTAAAGGGGTCGCAGGCGCTTCTGTAGGCTCATTAAACGGTGCTCTGGTATGCATGGATGATCTGGAGCGGGCGGAGGAGATCTGGAAAAACATTGATTATTCCCAGGTGATGTCAGTCAGCAATGAAACCATGGAAGCACTGAAAAAAAAAGATTTTAAGGCGCTGAATTTACAGGAGCTGATTACCAGAGGCTTTCAGCTTGTTAAAGAAGGCGGATTTGATATTACGCCATTAAAGAATCTGATTGCGGATGTTGTGGGAGACGAAAAGAAGATCTTAAACTCAGACAGAGAGTTCTACTCGATCACCTATTCGGTATCGGACCGCAAAGAGCTGGTGGTAGATGTAAGAAAGGGGGAAACAGGCACAGTAAAGGACATGCTTCTGGCAAGTGCCTATTTTCTGGCTTTTAAAAATGAAAAACTTGGCGGAAAACGGTATATGGATGGGGGAGGGGTCAACAATGTACCTCTGGATGTCTTAATTGATCATGGTTATGAGGATATCATTGTGATTCGGATCTACGGCTGGGGCTTTGATAAGGAGCGGGTGGTTAAGATACCCGATGGTATTAAGGTTTACCATATTGCTCCCAGGCAGGACCTTGGAGGGATTCTGGAATTTGATAAAAAACAGGCGAGGAAGAACCTGACTCTGGGGTATTACGATGCCAAAAGGTTTTTATATGACCTGGCCGGACAAATCTACTATATCGATGCACCTAAGACGGAAGCCTATTATTTTGACAAAATGATGTCGGAGATGGAGATTATAAAATGGCATTGGAAGGATCTGACAGATTCTGTGGAAGAAAAAGCTCCGGCCGGATATCGGACCTATACGGAGACGCTTTTTCCAAAACTTGCGGCACAATTCAAATTGAAAGAAGGCTGGGATTACAAAGATCTGTATCTGGGAATTTTGGAGGATTTAGCAAAACGGCTGAGGGTAAAACGCTTTCGGATTTATACGGTTGATGAGCTTCTTTGTGAAATCCGCAGAAAGATACATCTGCAGGGAAAAGAGGATTCCTTCTGACTTCATTGTATTTAAAAAAATATTACTTGCATAAATATTCACAATAAACTATAATGATGTATAAAAATACAATAATCGGAGGAACCCATATGAATTTGAAAGGAAGAAATTTTATTACATTAAAGGATTATACACCGGAAGAGATTGAGTACCTTCTGGATCTGTCTGCAGATTTAAAGGCAAAGAAGAAGCGGGGAATCACCGGAAGCTCCTTAAAAGGGAAAAATATTGCGCTGATATTTGAAAAGCCTTCTACCCGTACCAGATGTGCATTTGTGGTGGCTGCAGTGGATGAGGGTGCCCACCCGGAGTATCTGGGGAAAGATGACATACAGCTGGGGCATAAGGAAAGCGTGGAGGATACAGCAAGGGTTCTGGGCAGAATGTTTGACGGTATTGAATTCAGGGGATTTAAACATAAAACTGCAGAGCTGCTGGCTGAATATGCAGGGGTTCCGGTCTGGAATGGTCTGACAGAGGATTATCACCCCACTCAGATACTTGCGGACCTTCTGACAATAAAGGAACATTTTGGATATTTAAAAGGTTTAAAGTTTGTTTATGCAGGGGACGGGCGCAATAATATGGCTAACAGTCTGATGATCGGTATGAGTAAGATGGGTGTTGACTTTACCATCTTAGCGCCGGAAAGTCTCTGGCCGGGCAAAGAGCTGGTAAAACTCTGCCAGAGCTATGCAGATTTAAGCGGAAGCACCATTACATTGACAGAGGATAGTGAGAAAGTTAATGATGCAGATATTATTTATACCGATGTATGGTGTTCCATGGGTGAGGAAGAGAAGGCAGCGGAGCGCGTTGCACTCTTAAAACCATATCAGGTAAACAAGGAACTGATGAATAAGACTGGGAAAGATACTACGATTTTTATGCACTGCCTGCCGGCTGTCAAAGGCAATGAGGTTACAGAAGAAGTCTTTGAATCCGGTGTATCAGTAGTATTTGATGAAGCGGAAAACAGGATGCATACCATTAAGGCAGTAATGGTTGCGACGTTAGGAGAGTAGAAATGTATTTACAGGAACGAGGAAAGAATTTGAGAAATGCTTCTATGATGGTGGATTTTGCCCATATTGTGGTAGGAATCTTAATTGTGGTACTGGCGGTTTTATCTTTTTTAAATCCGGAAGACAATATGCTGATGTTCCCGGTTATATTTTTTCTGGCCGGAATTTTGAATCTGATCAACGGCATATATAAAATCAGGCACAGTGGCAGGGAAAAGCGGAAGAAGGCGGCAGGTGTCGCTTCTGTGACCGCAGGAGGCCTGCTGTTTGTACTGACAGTGATCAGTGCAGTAAGTATCTGGTGGGGGTGAATGGGTTGAAAACCGAGATTTTAAAGCTCTTAAAGGAAAGCAGCGGCTATATTTCCGGTCAGGAATTATGCCAGCGCTTTCATGTTTCCAGGACCGCAGTCTGGAAGGTGATCCGCCAGCTTCAGGAAGAAGGATATCAAATTGAAGCGGTACGAAATAAAGGATACCATTTACTCGATTCCTGTGATATAATGACGAAAACAGAGATAGAAAGCTGCATAAGAGGACGCTTCGGCAGAATCGTGGATTTTCATGATTCCATTGATTCCACGAATTTAAGAGCCAGGCGTCTGGCAGAGGAAGGCGCCGGAAGTGAGACACTTGTGGCAGCAGATGCCCAGGAGGCAGGAAGAGGAAGGAGAGGCCGAAGCTGGGTCTCTCCACCGGGAAAGAATATATTTATGAGCCTTATATTAAGACCGGATATTCTTCCGGCTAAGGCATCCATGCTGACTCTGGTAGCTGCATTGGCTGTTCGTGACGGAATAGAGAACGTCACAGGACTGTCTACGGTGATCAAGTGGCCTAACGATATTGTCTCAAACGGTAAGAAGCTGTGCGGAATTTTAACAGAGATGAGTGCAGAGCTGGAGGGAATTCATTATGTGGTTGTTGGTATTGGGATTAATGCCAATTTGGAAGAATTTCCACAGGAAGTGAGTGCTGCAGCGACTTCTCTTTTTCTTGAGACAGGGGGAAAAGTGGTCAGGAGCCAGTTGATTGCCGCTGTATTAGAAGCATTTGAGCATTATTATGATGAATTTATCAGCCAGGGTGATTTATCCCGGCTGATAAGTGTCTATAATAAAAATATGGTCAATGCAGGAAAGGAAGTAAGAATTCTTGATCCTTCAGGTGAGTACATTGGGAAAGCTCTGGGAATTAATAAACAGGGTGAACTTCTTGTAGAGATGCCAGATGGAAAGGTCAGACATGTAATTTCAGGAGAGGTGTCTGTCCGTGGAATTTATGGATATGTGTAATGAAACAATCGCTTTATGATAAATTACAGGTTTTAGAACCGGCCGGACAGGGTATGGAGAAGGAGGAACGGTTAAGGGCAGCCACCCGTCCCCTTCTGTCCTGGTATCACGAACACAGAAGAATACTTCCGTGGCGTGAAAAACCGGAGCCTTACAGCGTCTGGATATCGGAAATCATGCTTCAGCAGACGAGAGTGGAAGCAGTAAAACCATATTTTGACCGCTTTATGGAAGCGCTGCCCGGGGTGCAGGCACTTTCAGAAGTGACGGAGGATCGTTTGTTAAAGCTTTGGGAAGGGCTGGGCTACTACAGCAGGGCAAGGAATTTAAAAAAAGCGGCTCAGATTCTCATAGAGAAGTATGAAGGAACGCTTCCGTCATCCTATGAGGAGCTTAAAACACTACCTGGTATCGGATCTTATACAGCCGGTGCCATTGCTTCCATTGCTTTTGGAATCCCGGTTCCTGCAGTAGACGGCAATGTGCTGAGGGTGATCTCAAGACTGACTGGAAGCAGAGAGGATATAACCAGACAGTCGGTAAAGAAAGCCATGGAAGAACTGATAAAAGGCGTAATGCCAGAGAAAGATCCAGGTTCATTCAATCAGGCACTCATTGAGACCGGAGCCATTGTGTGTTTACCAAACGGCGCACCATTGTGCGGCAGTTGTCCTCTTGCCTCCCTGTGCATTGCAAGAGAGAACGGGCTTATCGGCATTATACCGGTGAAAGCTCCCAAAAAAGAGCGCAGAACAGAAGAAAGAACTATTTTAATCTTGTCAAAGGATGGACGTGTGGCAATCCGCAAACGCAGTAACACAGGACTTCTTGCCTCACTTTATGAGCTGCCGGGGTTGGACGGTCGTATACCCCGGGAGTTGATCAAGGGAGCTCTTGGCATTCAAGAGGCAGTGATTACACCTCTACCTGAGGCGAAACATATATTCAGTCATGTGGAATGGCATATGACTGGATATCGGGTTGAACTTACCGATTTACCGGAAGGAGACTATCTATGGGTCACTCCGGAAGAAATAAAAAAAACTTATTCCCTGCCTGGGGCATTTAAGGCGTATACAAAGTTGATTAGGTGATAATAATGAAAAAGATGCTTTTTATATTTAATCCCCGTTCCGGAAAGGCCCAGATCAGAAATAAACTGGTGGATATTCTGGATATTTTTACGAAAGCCGGTTATGAGCTGTCTGTTCATGTAACACAGAGACAGGGAGATGCCATGGAGGCAGCTTACCGCTATGGACAGGATAAGGATCTGGTGGTTTGCAGCGGTGGTGACGGAACTTTAAATGAAACCATCAGTGGTTTATTGAAGCTTAATCAAATGCCGGTTCTTGGTTATATTCCGGCTGGCTCCACCAACGATTTTGCCTCCAGCTTAAAAATCTCCAAGGATATGCTGACAGCAGCACAGGCAGCAGTTTCCGGGGTATCCTGCCCCATAGATATCGGAGGTTTCTGTGAGGACAAATATTTTATCTATATTGCAGCTTTCGGTGCATTTACGGAGGTTTCCTATCTGACTTCTCAGGATAAGAAAAACGTTTTGGGTCATCAGGCTTATATGCTTGAGGGCATGAAGAGCCTGGCCTCCATTAAATCTTATTCCCTGCGGGCTGAATGTGAAGAGATCATGCTGGAAGGAGAATTCATCTTTGGGATGATAACCAATACCATCAGTGTGGGAGGATTTAAAGGTCTTGTCACTCAGGATGTGGCTCTTGACGATGGCGAATTTGAAGTCCTTTTAATACGGTCACCAAAAACTGCACTTGATTTTACAAATATCATTAATTACATGTTTTTGAAAGAAGAACCCAACGAATACGTCCATAAATTCCGGACACGGTCCTTGAAACTCATCTCTGATGAACCAATAGACTGGGTGCTTGACGGAGAATTCGGTGGTACCAGAAGAGAAGTTTCGATCACAAACCTGGAGAAAAAAATCCGTATTATGAGAAAACAGCCGAAATAACAACAAATCTGCTTCTTTAGGAAGAAATATGTTGAAATATGGATTCCGGTAGTATATAATGAAAAGTTGTGTGGGCTTTATGTATACTTCTTAGCGAAAGGACGTTATTAAGTGGAAAAAGATAATTTTTTAGATAAGCTAGGGAAACTTGTCGAACTTGCAAAGACAAAGCATAGTGCTTTGGACGTTACAGAGATTAATAACTTCTTTATGGGAGAAGAGTTGACTGCAGAGCAGATGGATCAGATTTATACGTACCTGGAGAATCGCGGCGTAGACGTGATCCCGGTCATGGATGATTCCACTATAACTGATGATGTGCTTATTTCAGACGACTTACTTCTTGATGATGATCTGGACGACGGTTTTAAGGAGACAGAGGAAGAAGATATTGATTTAGACGCCATTGATTTATTGGAAGGCATCGGCACAGAAGACCCTGTCCGCATGTATTTAAAAGAAATCGGCACAGTACCGCTTTTAAACGCAGAGGAAGAACTGCGTCTTGCCAAAAGAAAAGCGGATGGTGACGGTGATGCCAAGGAGCGTCTGATCGAGGCTAATCTGCGTCTTGTTGTCAGCATTGCAAAACGTTACACAGGCCGTGGAATGAGTTTCCTGGATCTGGTACAGGAGGGAAATTTAGGTCTTATTAAGGGTGTTGAAAAATTTGATTATACCAAAGGCTATAAATTAAGTACATATGCTACTTGGTGGATTCGTCAGTCTGTAACCCGTGCTTTAGCAGATCAGGCAAGAACGATTCGGGTTCCGGTGCATATGGTGGAGACAATTAATAAGATGTCCAAAATGCAGAGAAAACTCACCCTTGAACTAGGCTATGAGCCTTCTGTGGCAGAGCTTGCAGAAGCACTTGACATGACTGAGGACAAGGTGATGGAGATTATGCAGATTGCCAGAGAGCCTGCATCTTTAGAGACTCCTATTGGTGAAGAAGATGATTCCAACCTAGGCGATTTTGTGGCTGATAATAATGTGGTGACACCGGAAGGTAACGTAGAATCTGTAATGTTAAGAGAACATATCGACGCACTTTTAGGTGATCTAAAAGAAAGAGAGCGTCAGGTAATTGTTCTGAGGTTCGGCTTAGAAGACGGACATCCGCGTACATTGGAAGAAGTGGGCAAAGAGTTTAATGTTACCCGCGAACGTATCAGGCAGATTGAGGCGAAAGCACTTAGAAAGCTGAGAAATCCAGTTCGCAGCAAGCGAATCAGAGATTTCTTATAAGACATATAAAAGGCGCGGCTGATTCCTGTCTGCGCCTTTTTGTCATTTCTGAAGACGGCAGGGAGGAGACACCATGAACCCAAGGAATTATCAGAAGGAATTGGACCAGATCATCGAAGGATTACAGGAACAGAAAAAAGTTCCCAAACTGTTAATACACAGCTGTTGTGCCCCGTGCAGCAGCTATGTATTGGAATATTTGTCCCAATATTTTGAAATTACTGTTTATTTTTACAATCCCAACATTTACCCTCCTTTAGAATATATCCGGCGTGTGGAGGAACAGGAGCGTCTCATTAATGAAATGAAATTTGAGCATCCGGTTACATTGCAGACTGGAGTATATGAACCGGAGGAGTTTTACCGGATTGTAGAAGGTTATGAAAAGGAGCCGGAAGGCGGGTCAAGGTGTTTCCGCTGCTATGAGCTCCGCCTCCAGGAGGCAGCGAAGGTCGCCCAGGCAGGCAAATTTGATTATTTTACAACAACATTGTCCATAAGTCCCCTTAAAAATGCAGATAAGCTGAACGGGATTGGTGAAAAGCTGGGAAAGGAATACCGGATTTCTTACCTGCCGTCTGATTTTAAAAAGAAAAACGGGTATAAGCGTTCTGTGGAACTGTCAAAGGAACATAATCTTTACAGACAGGATTATTGTGGCTGTGTATTTTCACAAAGGGAAAAGCAGACAAAAGAATCGTCCTGCTGACTGCAGACTTACTTTGGAAATTATATGAAAGACATGCCGGGTTTGTCTTGACACAAATTGGATATTGTAATAGAATTAACAGCGTGGAGTATAAAAATTTGAGGATAAAGGAGTGAACATTATGTTATCAAAATCACTGACTGTAGTTAATCCATCCGGACTTCATTTAAGACCGGCAGGCGTTCTGTCTCAGACAGCTATGAAATTTAAATCTGATATAATTATTGAATACGGCGAGAAGAGGATCGTTGCTAAGAGCGTATTAAACGTTATGGCAGCAGGAATCAAGTGCGGCGCTGAGATTAAAGTAATCTGCGATGGCGAAGATGAAGAGACAGCTATGAAGACCATGACTGAAGCAATTGAAAGCGGTCTTGGCGAGATGTAATCCGTCTCTGTTTATCGTATAGAATTCAATTGAAAAAGTCCCAGGATCGATGATTCCGGGGCTTTTTTTGTGCGGAATTTAGTTTATTTTACAAACTGTTTTAAGAATATTTTAAGAGCCAGACTTAATAAAAATAAGTCAATCCTTTAAAAAATTAGTAATTTATACCACTATAGGAAATGTAAACTGTAATTGTATAATTTTAATGAAAAAATATAAATACAATCGTACTAAAGACAGACTAAATAATTATAAATGATTAATTGTCTAATAATCTGACAATTTAAAAATAAAACACATTTACAAACTGCGAAAAATGTAGTATTATCAACTAAAATTACTGTTACACTTTAGCACCTCAAAGCGGAGGCGCAGTCAGGAAAGGAAGAGATTATGGATAAGAGTTTACAATCCCCTAATAAAACAGTAACTCCTGGGCTTTACGATGCCCGTTTCGAGCATGACAACTGCGGTATTGGTGCAGTGGCAAATATGAAAGGGATAAAGACCCATAAGACTGTGGAGCAGGCTCTCCATATCGTGGAAAACTTAGAGCACAGAGCAGGAAAAGATGCAGATGGGAAGACTGGTGATGGTGTTGGTATCATGCTTCAGATCTCTCATAAGTTTTTTAAGAAAGTGACCAGACCGTTAAACATCGGGCTTGGAGATGAAAGAGAATACGGAGTCGGAATGTTCTTCTTTCCTCAGGACGAACTTGCCAGAAATCAGGCAAAAAAGATGTTTGAAATTATAGTACAAAAAGAGGGCATAGAATTTCTGGGCTGGAGAGATGTACCGATTCATCCGGAACTGATTGGTGCAAAGGCAGTAGAGCGTATGCCTTATATTGCACAGGCATTTGTGAAGAAGCCTGCAGATGTGGACAAAGGGCTGGATTTTGACAGGAAGCTTTATGTATCCAGACGGATATTTGAGCAGAGCAACGATAACACATACGTGGTATCTTTAAGCAGCAGAACCATTGTATATAAGGGAATGTTCCTGGTGAAGGAGTTAAGACAGTTTTTTACAGACCTTCAGGATAAAGATTATGAATCAGCCATTGCAGTGGTTCATTCCCGTTTCAGCACCAACACCAATCCAAGCTGGATGAGAGCCCATCCCAACCGCCTGATTGTACATAACGGCGAAATCAATACCATTCGCGGGAACGTGGATAAGATGATGGCAAGGGAAGAAAATATGGAGTCAGAATTTTTCAGCAGCGACATGCATAAAGTTCTTCCTATTATTAATCAGGAAGGCTCTGACTCAGCCATGCTTGACAATGCACTGGAATTTATGATGATGAGCGGTATGGATCTGCCCCTGGCAGTTATGGTAACTATTCCTGCTCCCTGGGAGCATGATAAATCCATGCCTCAGGAAATCAGGGACTTCTACCGTTACTATGCTACCATGATGGAGCCATGGGACGGTCCTGCTTCCATCGTATTCAGTGACGGAGATCTGGTAGGCGCAGTCTTAGACCGTAACGGTCTCAGACCTTCCAGATACTATATTACCGATGACGATCATATGATTCTGGCATCTGAGGTAGGAGCCATTGATATTGAACAGAGCCACGTGGTAAAGAAGGAGCGTCTCCGTCCGGGTAAGATGCTTCTGATTGATACGGTAAGGGGCTGCCTGATCAGTGATGAGGAATTAAAGGAATCTTATGCGCAGAGAGAGCCTTACGGCGAATGGCTTGATTCCAATTTAATCGAATTAAAGGATCTTCCGATTCCTAATAAAGGGGTACCGTCTTTAAGCAAGGTGGACCGTGCAAGAATGCAGAAGACCTATGGATATACTTATGAAGAGTACAAGACCATGATTTTACCTATGGCATTAAGCGGAGCAGAAGCCGTCTCAGCCATGGGGGCGGATAGTCCGCTGGCGGTATTAAGCAAGAAGCACCAGCCTCTTTTTAACTATTTTAAACAGCTGTTTGCCCAGGTAACCAATCCGCCCATTGATTCCATTCGTGAGGAAATCGTAACTTCAACTACCGTTTATGTAGGAGAAGAAGGGAATATATTAAAAGAAGAGGCAGAAAACTGCAAGATCTTAAAAGTAAACAATCCGATTCTGACCTGTACCGATCTGCTGAGGATCAAACACATGAAGAGACCTGGCTTTAAGGTAGAAGTGATTCCGATTACTTACTATAAGAATACGTCACTTGAAAAGGCAATTGACAGGCTGTTTTTAGAGGCGGACAGAGCACACCGGGATGGGGCCAACATCATCATCTTATCAGACAGGGACATTGATGAAAACCATGTGCCGATTCCGTCCCTGTTAGCTGTTTCTGCTCTTCAGCAGCATTTAGTAAAAACAAAGAAAAGAACCTCTGTTGCGCTCATCTTAGAGAGCGGAGAACCAAGAGAAGTTCATCATTTTGCCACACTATTAGGATATGGAGCATGTGCGGTCAATCCATATCTGGCTCAGGAATCCATTCACAATTTAATTGATAATGGAATGCTTGATAAAGATTATTATGCGGCAGTGGAAGATTACAATTCGGCCGTTTTACATGGTATTGTTAAAATTGCCTCTAAAATGGGAATTTCTACCGTTCAGTCCTATCAGGGGGCCCAGATTTTTGAAGCCATTGGTATCTCAAAGAAAGTAGTTGATACGTATTTTACAGATACAGTGAGCAGGGTAGAGGGCGTTACGCTGGAAGATATTGCCAATGATGTGGACACTCTCCATTCCGCTGCATTTGATCCTCTTGGTCTGGATGTGGATTTAACTTTAGACAGTGTGGGAAGCCATAAGGAAAGAGCCGGACAGGAAGAGCACCTTTACAATCCCCGCACCATTCATATGCTTCAGCAGGCAACCAGAACAGGAAGCTATGAGACATTTAAAGAATACACCCATGCGCTTAATGAGGAAGGGCAGATGGTGAATCTAAGAAGCCTTTTGGATTTTGATTATGAGAAGAACAAGGAAATTCCATTAGAAGAAGTGGAAAGTGTGGAGTCTATTGTAAAACGCTTTAAGACAGGTGCAATGTCTTATGGTTCTATCTCACAAGAGGCTCACGAAGCCCTGGCAATTGCAATGAACCGCATTCACGGTAAATCAAACAGCGGAGAGGGCGGAGAAAGCCTGGAACGTCTCACAGCAGGACAGGATGGATTAAACCGGTGTTCTGCCATCAAGCAGGTGGCTTCCGGACGTTTTGGCGTAACTTCCAGATACTTAGTAAGTGCAAAAGAAATTCAGATTAAAATGGCGCAGGGAGCAAAGCCTGGTGAAGGCGGACATCTTCCGGGTAAGAAGGTATATCCATGGGTTGCGAAAACAAGACACTCAACAACCGGAGTGGGATTAATCTCTCCGCCGCCTCATCATGATATCTATTCTATCGAGGATCTGGCTCAGCTCATTTATGATTTGAAAAATTCCAATACCAGTGCCAGAATTTCTGTAAAGCTGGTTTCAGAAGCAGGAGTCGGTACTGTAGCTGCCGGTGTTGCAAAAGCAGGAGCTCAGGTGATTTTAATTTCCTCCTTTGACGGTGGAACCGGAGCTGCCCCCAGAAACTCCATTTATAATGCAGGACTTCCGTGGGAGCTTGGTGTGGCAGAAGCCCATCAGACACTGATCATGAACGGACTTCGTGATAAGGTGATTCTTGAAACAGATGGAAAGCTGATGACTGGACGGGATGTGGCGATTGCATGTATGCTGGGAGCGGAAGAATTCGGCTTTGCAACTGCACCTCTTGTTACACTGGGCTGCGTCATGATGAGAGTCTGCAACTTAGATACTTGTCCGGTTGGTGTTGCCACTCAGAACCCGGAACTTCGCAAACGCTTTAAAGGTAAACCGGAGTATGTAGTCAATTTCATGTATTTTATTGCAAGAGAACTTCGGGAATATATGGCGAAACTGGGCATCCGAACGGTGGATGAGATGGTTGGAAGAACAGATCTCTTAAAGAAGAAGGATCAAATTGCCAACGAAAGAGCGAAGAAAGTAGATTTTTCCGCAATTCTTGGAAATCCATATGGCAAAGATAAATTAGCAGGATACGACAAGAAGGTGGTATATGATTTCCAGCTGGATAAAACCATTGATGAGAAAGTTATATTAAAGAAGTTAAAGCAGGCACTTAGCGCAGGTCAGAAGAAGGGGCTTCAGATTGATGTTTCTAATACGGACCGTGCTCTTGGAACCATATTCGGATCAGAGATAACCAGACTGTATCCGGAAGGACTTGCGGAAGATACCTTTACAATTAACTGTACCGGAAGCGGCGGTCAAAGCTTTGGCGCTTTTATCCCTAAGGGACTGACTCTGGAACTGGTGGGTGACAGCAACGATTACTTTGGTAAGGGTCTCTCCGGCGGAAAGCTGGTGGTTTATCCGCCTCAGGGTGTTAAATTCAAAGCGGAAGAGAATATTGTTATTGGTAATGTGGCCCTGTACGGTGCGACCAGCGGAAAAGCCTTTATCTGCGGTGTGGCAGGAGAACGTTTCTGCGTTCGAAACTCCGGTGCAACTGCAGTGGTAGAAGGCGTGGGTGACCACGGATGCGAATACATGACTGGCGGACGCGTGGTGGTATTAGGATCCACAGGCAAGAACTTCGCAGCCGGTATGAGCGGCGGAATTGCTTATGTATTAGATGAAAAGAGAGACTTATACAAACGCCTGAATAAAGAAATGGTTTCTTTTGAAGAGATTACCAATAAATACGATGTTTTGGAATTAAAGGATATGATTAAAGAGCATGTGGCTTATACCAACTCCGCAAAGGGCAAGGAAATCCTCGACAACTTTGGAGAATATCTGCCTAAATTCAAGAAAATCATGCCTCATGATTACAGGCGCATGATGAATACCATTGTTCAGATGGAAGAAAAGGGTTTAAGCAGTGAACAGGCGCAGATTGAAGCATTTTATGCCAACACAAAGAAGTAAGGAGGAGCCAATATGGGTAAGCCAACAGGATTTTTAGAATATAACAGAGAAACAGGAAAAGCGGTAGATCCCAAAACCCGTTTAAAGGATTATAACGAGTTTCATCTGCCCCTTTCTGAAAAGGAACAGAAATGCCAGGGGGCCAGGTGCATGGACTGCGGTGTGCCATTTTGCCAGTCGGGAGTTATTTTAAATGGAATGGTTTCCGGCTGTCCCTTAAACAATCTGATACCGGAATGGAATGATCTTGTCTATACCGGTACATGGCAGCAGGCATATAACCGTTTGAAAAAGACCAACAGCTTTCCGGAATTTACAGCAAGGGTATGTCCGGCTCCCTGTGAAGCGGCATGTACCTGCGGGTTAAATGGTGATCCGGTTGCTATTAAGGAGAATGAGTATGCTATCGTTGAGCGTGCCTACACCTCCGGAATTGCCGGTCCCAGGCCTCCTAAAATCCGTACAGGAAAAAAGGTTGCAGTAATCGGGTCAGGTCCTGCCGGTCTGGCAGCAGCTGACCAGTTAAATAAAAGAGGACACAGTGTAACTGTCCTGGAGCGGGAAGACCGTGTGGGCGGACTCCTTATGTATGGAATTCCCAATATGAAGCTGGAGAAGCATGTGATTGACCGGAAGGTCGATATCATGAAGGAAGAAGGCGTTGTTTTCCTCACCGGCGCCGATGTGGGAAAGAATTACAAAGCAAAAGATCTTTTAAAGGATTATGACCGCATTATTCTTTCCTGCGGAGCCTCCAATCCAAGAGACTTAAATGTTCCGGGAAGAGATGCACAGGGAGTATACTTTGCGGTGGATTTCTTAAAATCAACGACAAAGAGCCTTTTAAATTCAGATTTAAAAGATAATCAGTATATATCAGCCAAGGGCAAACATGTGATTGTTATTGGAGGAGGAGATACAGGAAACGATTGTGTAGGAACCTCCCTCCGCCATGGCTGTGCCTCTGTTACACAGCTTGAGATGATGCCGAAGCTTCCGCAAACAAGAGCGGAGGATAATACCTGGCCGGAATGGCCGAAGGTTTTGAAAACGGATTACGGCCAGGAGGAAGCAATTACTGTATTCGGTAAAGACCCAAGGATGTATCAGACTACAGTGAAAGAATTTATAAAGGATAAGTCAGGGAAACTGGTGAAGGCTGTGATCATGAGCCTGGAGCCGAAAAAGGATGAGAAGACCGGAAGGATGAGCATGGTGCCGGTAGCCGGCAGTGAAAAAGAAATTCCGGCTGATCTGGTTCTTATTGCAGCTGGTTTCTTGGGAGCACAAAATTATGTGGCAGATGCATTTGGCGTAAAGTTAAACGGCAGAAGCAATGTAGAAACAGAAGCGGGCAGATATAAAACCAATGTGGATAAGGTTTTTGTGGCAGGAGATATGCATAGAGGCCAGTCCCTTGTGGTTTGGGCAATCAGGGAAGGCCGTGAAGTTGCAAAAGAGGTGGACATCAGCCTGATGGGCTATACAAATCTGGTATAGGATAAGGAAGAGAGACAACTATTGTCTCTCTTCCTTTTTTTGAGCAGCCCGTCATAAACCGCGTTGACGGAGATGCTATTGATATAATTTATCATTAAATTGTTTTGAAAGCTTATAAATTGACAATAAATATAAAATATAAACATTAATATTGAAAATATAATAATACGTTATAATTAGTCAAAATACAAAAAAGGAGGAAAGCCTATGTATAATATTTTGATTGGCGGCGCTGCCGGGCAAGGAATTGATACCACAGTTGCATTTCTGGAAAAACTGCTGAAGCACTCCGGCTATTATATCTATACAACCAGAGATTTCATGTCCCGGGTGCGGGGTGGACATAATTTTTCCCTTCTGCGTTTTGGAACGGAGATAATAACTTCACATAGCGAAGAATTGGATGGAATCATCGCATTAAATCAGGAGACCATCGATTTACATAAGAAAAAGCTGACGGACAAAGGATTTATTCTGTGTGACAGCAGCTTTGCTTATTCCGATGGGGATTCCAGGGTTATTCAGATCCCCATGAATAAAATAGCAAAAGAATTGGGGAACGGGAAGGTGTCCGGCAGTGTTGCAGCAGGTGCCGTATTGAAATTATTTGGAGAACTGTTTACATATGCAGCGGATGTCATTGCAGAAGTCATGAAGAAAGAGATTATTGAAATCAATAGAAAGGCAGCCCAGGCAGGGTATGATGCCGTTGAAGCGAAATTTAGCCATCTGGAGGGCGGATTTAAGGATTACATGCTGATTTCGGGCAGTGAAGCCCTGGGACTTGGTGCGGTGGCCGGAGGTCTTCGGTTTTATTCCGCCTATCCGATGTCTCCTTCTACCGCTGTTTTGGAATATCTGGCTTCTGTAGGACAGAAGGCAGGAATTGTGGTGGAGCAGGCGGAAGATGAGATCGCAGCGGTGAATATGGCTCTGGGTGCTTCCTATGCTGGTGCAAGGGCAATGACAGGGACCAGCGGAGGCGGCTTTAGCCTGAAGGTAGAAGCACTGGGGTTTTCCGGTATTGCAGAGATTCCGCTGGTGGCTGTGGATGTTCAGCGGCCCGGCCCTGCAACAGGGCTTCCTACCCGGACAGAGCAAAGTGATCTGAAATTCGTAATTTCTGCATCACAAGGGGAATTCCCCAGGCTGGTCATTGCTTTAAAAAATCATGGGGATGCGTTTTATCAAACGTTCCGGGCACTGAATCTGGCTGAAAAATACCAGATTCCCGTAATACTCCTGAGCGATCAGTATCTTGGAGATGCCACGGCCTGTGTAAAGCCCTTTGATATATCGGGGCTTAAACGAGTCAGCAATGCGAGTGAAGCGGACGGTGAATATCTTCGTTACAAGATTACTGAAGATGGCATCTCTCCCAGGTTGATCCCAGGGCGGACCAGCCACCTTGTGGCTGCAGACAGTGATGAGCATGATGAGAGAGGTTATATAACTGAATCTGCAGAAGTCAGGAATCAGATGATGGACAAGCGGATGAGAAAATTAAATGGCCTCATACAGGAACTGGCAGAGCCGGATTTTATGGGGGAGGAGCAGTGCGAAATCCTTCTTCTGGGTTGGGGCTCTATGTGGGGACCTATCAGGGAAGCAGTATCCCTGCTGAATAAAAAAGGGGATAAAAAATATGGAGCTCTGGTGTTTGGAGATATTTACCCTCTCCCTCAGAAAAAACTAAACCTTTATGCAAAAAATAGGATGTTAATCAACGTGGAACAAAATGCCACAGGTCAACTGGCGTCCCTTATAAGGGAGCAGACGGGGATCTCATGCAATAAAAGCATTTTAAAATACGACGGCAGACAGATGTCCGGGGAGGAAATTGTAAAGAAAGTGCTGGAAGGAGGTTGCAGGTAGATGGATAAATTCACAACTAATGAAACAGCCTGGTGTCCGGGATGCGGAAACTTTTCAATATTAAACAGCTTAAAAATCGCATTGGAGGAACTGGGAATAGAACCAGATAAAGTTCTGCTGGTTGGAGGAATCGGTCAGGCGGCAAAAACACCTCAGTATTTAAATGTAAACAGCTTCTGCGGGCTTCATGGAAGAGCGCTTCCGGCTGCAGTTGCTGCTAAAATAGCCAACGAAGAGCTTACTGTTATAGTAAATTCCGGAGACGGAGACTCTTACGGCGAGGGCGGAAACCATTTTATTCACAACATAAGAAGGAATGTAAATATCGCCCATTTTGTTCATGATAACCAGATATATGGTCTGACTAAAGGGCAGGCATCCCCTACCAGCGGGGAAGGATTTGTAACTGGAGTTCAGACTGAAGGCAACATAAATACGCCTTTGAATCCAGTACTTCTGGCCATTGCTTCTGGTGCCGGATTTGTTGCAAGAGGTTTCAGCGGGGATTTAAAACAGCTGGTAAACATTATGAAGGAGGCAATTCTTTATCCGGGATATGCGTTTGTGGATATCCTGCAGCCTTGTATCACCTTTAACAAAATCAATACCTTCGCTTATTATAAAAATATGGCGACGCCTCTTCCAGAGGACTATGATCCGACGAACCGGCTGGAAGCCATTAGAATGTCTATGGAAGTAGATGAGAAAATCCCCACTGGAATACTATATAGGGAAGAAAAAACAGAGTTTCACAGAAAAAACAGAATTTTAAAAGACGGACATCCGCTGATTGAACAAAATACAGAGGCTGGCGTTCTTAGGGAACTCATTAACAGCTTTATATAAAATGAAACTTTTTCATACATAACAACAATAATATAAAGGAGCCGTTTGCAACGGCTCCTTTAAAATTTTAAATCTGTTGGATAAGCCTTTTGACAAAAATTATCAAAATCTGCACAAAAATACCGCCGGCTATGTAACCGGCGGCAGAATAATATTATACATTAAAACGGAATAAAATTACATCTCCGTCTTTTACTACATATTCTTTACCCTCTAATCGTACCAGGCCTTTTTCCTTAGCAGCGTTGTAGGTCTTGCAGTCCAGCAGATCCTGATAATGGACTACCTCCGCACGGATAAAACCACGTTCAAAATCGGTGTGTATCTTTCCTGCTGCACCCGGTGCCTTTGTTCCTTCTTTTATGGTCCATGCTCTGGTTTCTGTTGGTCCGGCTGTTAAGTAGCTGATCAGACCAAGTAAGTGGTAGCTGGCTGCGATCAGTTTCTCAAGACCGGATTCGGTAAGTCCTAAGTCTTCCAGAAACATCTTTTTCTCATCTTCTTCCAGCTCTGCAATTTCCTGTTCGATCTGAGCACAGATAACAAAAACTTCACTGTTATTTTCTTTTGCAAAGGAACGGACCTTTTCTACATAAGCATTGGAAGCTCCATCATCGGCAAGGTCGTCCTCACAGACATTGGCGGCAAAGATAACCGGTTTATAAGTAAGAAGATTAAGAGTGGACAAAAATGCTGCCTCATCTTCATCGTCTGCTTCCATACTTCTGGCAAGTTTGCCATCTTCTAAGTGTGCTTTGATTTTCTTTAAAATGGTTAATTCCTTTGCAAGGGACTTATCATTCATGGCACCTTTGGATGTTTTAGAAATTCTGCGGTCCAGAATCTCTAAATCAGAGAAGATAAGTTCCAGATCAATGGTCTCAATATCCCTAAGCGGATCTACGCTACCGTCTACGTGAATGACATTGGGATCTTCAAAGCAGCGTACCACATGAACGATGGCATCTACCTCGCGGATGTTGGAAAGAAACTGGTTTCCCAGACCTTCACCCTTGGAAGCCCCTTTAACAAGACCTGCGATGTCTACGAATTCAATGACAGCAGGTGTGATTTTGGCGGAATCATACAATGCAGCCAGTTGTCCTAAACGTACATCCGGAACAGGAACAACTCCTACATTTGGATCAATGGTACAGAAAGGATAGTTGGCAGATTCTGCCCCGGCCTTTGTGAGTGAATTAAACAGAGTGCTTTTCCCTACGTTCGGCAAGCCGACAATACCTAATTTCATATCAAATACCTTCCTAATATTGTTTATATTCATGGTTGATTTTTATCTACAACTAATATAGAATATCATATTATCCACAAAATTAAAAGAGAAAAACAAAAAGAACGAAGCCTATGTCGAAATATAGTTGAATATGTCGGGCGAATATGTTTGATTTTTGTGTTTTAGCGGGGTAAAATAAAGAAAACATCGAAAGGAGAAGACGAATGGCAAATACGGCAGATATTAGTTTTGTGCATTTAGGAATTACCATTGACCATTTGCAAAACAGTATCTCGATATTTGGATTCCGCATTGCATTTTACGGTATTATCATAGGGATTGGAATCTTAACAGGTCTTTGGGTTGCAGCAGGCGATGCAAAGCGCAGAGGGCAGGACCCGGATATTTATCTGGATTTTGCACTGTATGCAATCATTTTTTCTATTATGGGAGCCAGGATTTATTATGTAATTTTTGACTGGGCCAATTATAAGGATGATCTGCTTCAGATATTCAATACCAGGGCAGGGGGGCTGGCAATCTACGGTGGCGTCATTGGAGCTGTCATTACCCTTACGGTTTACACCAGAGTGAAGAAACTTTCCTTCTTTTCTTTGGCGGATACTGGTTGCTTAGGTCTGATAACCGGGCAAATTATAGGAAGATGGGGAAACTTCTTTAATTGCGAGGCTTTTGGCGGATATACAGACGGCCTGTTTGCTATGAGAATCAGAAGGGCGCTTGTTAATGAGAATATGATATCTAAGGAGTTATTAAACCATTTGATTGTAAAAGACGGCGTGGAGTTTATTCAGGTACATCCCACGTTTCTTTATGAATCGGTCTGGAATTTATGCGTTTTGATATTTATGCTTTGGTATCGGAAACGAAAAAAATTCGATGGGGAAATGCTTCTGATCTACCTGCTGGGCTATGGATTGGGACGAGTATGGATCGAAGGACTCCGTACGGATCAACTGATCTTTTTTAGTACTGGCATACCGGTGTCTCAGGCGCTGTCATTGATTTTGGTAGTGATATCTACTCTTGTGCTCTTCTGCAAACACAGACAGATACGAATAAAGAGCAAAGGAGAAACATGATATGATAATGTCAAAAGAAGAGTTAATACAGAATATCGAAGTAGCAAGGGAAAGATTAAATAAAAGCATTGACCACGAAGACGGAGAAGTGATTTATCTTAGAAGTGTGGAGTTGGATAAATTAATTGAACAATATATTGAAGCAGGGTATTAAAAAACGAAACGAAAGCAATTGTTCTAAATCGAGTGTTTTTGGAGAACAGAATGTGTAGAGATACATATCCTGTTCTTTTTTGGCTTATAGCTTTTCATCAATTAAATGAGGTAGAATATGAAAAACAGGCTTAAAAGCGTCATTCGACACATATTTCATTCCGGCACCATTTTTACCCAGCTGGTTACTTTTACAGCTGTCGTCAGCATTGTTCCCATTGTCTTTATCAGCTCACTGATGCTTCGAAAGATCGGTGATATGATAACAGAGGAGCTGATGGCATCCCATAATCAGCTGGTTGCACAGTACACAACGTCTCTAGAGGGTAAATTAGACCAGTATCAGTACAGTTTAAAGCAGTTGTCAAATAATACCATTGTTTTAAACACTCTCCAGGGAAGAACAAAGGACAAAAACCCCTATATTTTGGGGAATGATGTCAGCATAGAGGTAAATAAATCCTTTCATCTGGATGGATATGAAGTCCGGAATTGTATGATTTATTCAAACAACCTGGAAACAAAAATATATGGTACCAGAGTTGCAATGATCACAGAGGCCAGCAGGGAAATCTGGTATTTAAGCAAAGAAGCGGCCAGCCAGTATTATTTTATTTATTCCACGGGAGATGGTAAGAGAAGTAAGGTGCTGTCACTGATTAAAAACATTATCGATGTTGATGTAAACAGTTATAAGAGCAATTATGTGGGATTTGTCAAGCTGGATTTATATACGAAAAAGCTGTTTGAACCGGCAATTGGAGAAGATTATTCTTATGCCTATGACGTCATTGTACTGGACAGGCAAAATCAGATTGTATATTCTTCCAATCCATCGTACAATGGCATCATACAGGAACAATCTTTTGAGGAGCTGAAGGATAAGAGAAAATATGGGAAAGATACCATGATTGGTACCAGTTTTGAGGATTATTATGGACTGAAGCTGATTTTTCTGTTTAACAACAGCCAGCTGGACCGTAAAAAGCTGGAAATACAAAATTCCATTTTACCCGTAATCGTTTTGGTTATGTTGGTCATTGCACTCACTGCATTTTTATTTACCAGAAGCTTTGCCAGGCGGGTATCCAGATTAATTGATAAGATAAAAGTAGCGGAAACAGGAGATCTCACCATTAATGAGGAGATAAAGGGAAGTGACGAAATCGCTGTTCTTGATAAGCAGTTTAATCAGATGCTTTTAAAATTAGACCGGCTGATTAAGAAAAATTACGTTCAGCAGCTGGAAAATAAGGAAAGCCAGGTCCGAAATCTTCAGCTTCAGATCAATCCTCATTTTTTATATAATACCCTGGAAACCATAAGCTCAATTGCTGCTGTAAACGGAGTTTTTCTTATCTGTGATCTCTGCGAAAAGCTGGGTGAGAATTTCCGGTACAGTCTGGGCAGAAATTATGGGGAATTTGTAACTGTGAAACAGGAGTTATCCCATACTCAAAATTATATTTACATACAAAAAACCCGTTTTGGGAATAAATTTGAAGCGTATTACAATGTGGAGCCAGGGCTGGAGAAAAATCTGGTTTTAAGGTTTATTTTACAGCCCATTGTAGAAAATGCCATTGTTCACGGGCTGAGTGTCATGGAGAAGCCTGGAACATTAGAAATATCCATCTATCAGGAAGATGATTTTCTGATGATAAAGATTGCAGATGATGGAATCGGTATGTCAGAGGAAATGGTGGAGGAGATCAGGGATCATATAGAAATCAGGGGCAATGAGGAGCGAAAAAAGCAGAGCATCGGGATACAGAATGTAAATCAAAGGATTAAGCTTACTTATGGAGAGGAATATGGAATCACCATTGAAAGCGGGGAAAATAAGGGCAGCATTTTCACCATATGTCTGCCTTTCATGCAATAGGAGGGGCATAAATGGATAAAAGGGTTTTAATTGTAGATGATGAGGACTTAATCAGACAGGGGATGATTGCCAGACTTCAGTATTTGAATCTGAAACCTGTGGCAATGTATGAGGCAGAAAGCGGACTTGCGGCAATTGAAATACTTAAAAATCAACCGGTTGATATTGTAATTACAGATATCCGTATGGCGGATATGGATGGGTTGACCCTGATTCGCACAGTAAAATTATTTTTACCTGATATCCAGTTTATTATTATAAGCGGCTACGCGGAATTTGAGTATGCGGAAAAGGCGATCCGGCTAGGGGTAACGGCCTATCTTTTAAAGCCCATATCCAATGATGCCCTGAAAAAAGCGGTGGAAGATGTGGCAGAACGTATTGATGAAAAGAAGAAGGATAAGCAGATGATACGAAAGGGAATCCGCTCCATGGAGGAAAATCGTACCTATCTCTTTGAAAAGACAATGAATGACCTGCTTCTAAGCCAGGAAACCTCTGGCAGCGGCAGTACTGCCGAAACCACTGTGTATCAGAAGTTTCCTCTTCTTAACCGCTATGTGATGGTGAGCATGATACATATTGACGGAGTCAGCTATGAACAGAATTATTTCGAATGCAAAGATATTGATTTAATCCAGTTTTCCATCAAAAATGTATTTATGGAGCTTTCCTCCTCTTGCGGCAAGTTAATTGTAAGTAATTTAAGCAACAAAAACCAGCTTTATGCGTTGACCAGTCATAAAAACAAAAACCAGCTTCGCCTTGAGACAGAAAGACTTCTGACTATATTTTTAAATGTAATGCGTAAAAAGCTTCATGTCTCCCTTACAGTCGGTGTCAGTACAGCTCTTATGGAAACTGTAAAAAACGGTGCCGAAGAGGCGAGGGAAAGCCTTATGCAAAGAGTAATCCATGGGAATTCCAATCTGTATTTTTTTGATGATATCAGAATTTTGTCTGCGGACCAGATTCCGGTATCGGAACTGAATATGCTGCGCAGGTATATTGAACGGCATGATGCAGAGCATATTGAAGTTATGATACAGGATATATTTTCAGATGAGAATATAAAGAAATACAATACTTCCTATGTGCGGATCCTCTGGACCAGAATAACAAATATGATATTAAGCCTTTCCAGTTCAGCAGCCATTGATCCGGAAAAGATTGAGAAACTGGTTATGAAGCCGGAGTTTTTATCCTCCTTTCAATCGCTGGAGGATTTGCGCAGACATCTTTACCTTCTGATTATGGACTGTATGAGCGCAGATGCCGATCCGGATGGGAATGCAAAAAATAAAATTAAATTAAGCATCAAATACATCAGGGATAATTACAACAGGGATATTTCAGTCAATGAACTGGCTGAAAAGTATTCCTTAAGTCCCAATTACTATTCTACTATATTCAAACGGGAGACAGGGCAGACAACGGTAAATTATATCAAAGAGCTGCGCCTGAATAAAGCCTGTGATTATCTGGTGAATTCTGGAAAGAGTATTGCAGATATATCCAAAGAGGTGGGCTATGAGGACAGCCAGTATTTCTTCCGTGTCTTTAAAAAGACAACTGGCCTGACTCCGTTGGAGTACCGCAAAGCCCACCGTAAATAATGATTCATTATCTGTGTGGCAGGATAACAGGCGCGACTGCCACCAGATTTTCAATTTCAGTATTAGTTTGATACAGCTTTGGAATGAGAATAGACTCGGGATCTGAATCCGGATACAACTCATTATACGGAATTACCAGAGACCGGCAGTCAGAGAATTCTTTTACACAGGTTTTTGCCGTACTGCGTACAGTGAGAATGTAAGGGTCATTGCCGGTGTGGCTGAATCCCGGTTTTTTTGTATCGCAGATGGTAAATAAGATTGTCTGCTCTTTGCTGTTATATTGGACCTCAAGGATAGGTCCTCTGGATACCCAGGTTTTCTGGTGATGGATAGCATGCTCCAGTTCTTTTTCCACATCGCCGCCGTTTACGCCTTCGATGAATGTGGCATATTGATCTTTCATATCCCAACTGCCGTGTAAATCCATACCGCAGGTAACAGCCAGAGAGTAACCTTTTAAAACAAGGTCTTCCCACCACAAAAGTGCCGGTTCATTTACCTGGTGAAGCGGTTCGGGGTTGTTAAAGATTTCTAGAAAATCAAAGGATGTAAAATCTGTAATCGTCATGTCGAACCGGCAGCCTCTGGCAAAGGGGTGTCCATAGGAATATGGATGGGCAATCCCCACCAGGGCTCCTTTTTCTTTCAGTCTGTGAAACAACAGTTCAGGTCTGTGTAAATCAATGGATTCCCAGGAAAGGTATTCTTTTAAATTCAGGCACAGGATATGGCCATAATAGGTCGTATACTCCATTCCGTATATGGCAGCAATTCTGCTTTTTTTCTGCTCCAGAAGTTCTTTGATTTTTCTGTGCCCGGAAATGGTATTGTGGTCTGTGATAGCAAATCCGTCCACAAGATCCTCCTCCATAAATTGGATGAGCTGGGAGGGGGTCAGTGCGCCGTCTGATTCTGTGGTGTGATTATGAAGTTCCAGTCGCTTATACATAGGCACCTCCATCTGTGATAACCTGCTTTTCCTGGTTTCCTGCGGATAAAGTCAGGCGGTAGTTTGTTCCGTCAAGAAGCACATTAAAGACTGCAAGAGTCACTTTAATTACTCCGGAAATACAATCCTGCGGAATGCAGCCGTCGCTGGTAAAATCCTTTGTAAAAACCATGTTTCTCGTAATGAGCTGTTTGTGGACTCCTCCGATAAAGGTATCATTCATTGTAACAATTGTGTGTATTTCTGTTTTCATTCCTCTCATGACATCCATGATTTCCTCGTCGGAAGCATGTTCATATTCCGGCAGTCCGCTGCAGGACTTTCTTATCTTTTCTGTCATCTCTTTTGTGATCTCATTATAACGCTGTTTGTCAAAAGTAAATTCAATATCCATTGCATCGTAAACTCTGTCAAGGCAGATAGTATAAGAGATCTGTCCCACAAAGCCTTCGTTTAAAACCCCTCCGGTCTCATAGATTAATTCCATAAAAAACCTCCATATTCTTCTGTGTTAAAGCCACTATACTACCGCTGCTATAAGGAAGCAATAGAGGTTCTTAATGTTTAACAATTATCCACTGATATGCGTAGAAATGTCCATTGTGGAGAATTGTATTATCCGATATCCTTATATTACAGATAAGAAAGGGAGGGTTCTTAAGTGAAAGTGGTTACTTTTAATATTCGGTGTGATTATGAGCAGGACGAAGAAAACAGCTTCTGTTACCGCAAGCCGTATATTTTACAGAAAATAGTAAAGGAATCTCCTGATATAATCTGTTTTCAGGAAGTCCTGCCCCACGTGGCGCTGTGGCTGAAAGAAAATCTAACGGATTATAACGTCGTTGGCTGCGGTAGAGGAAAAGACCTTAATGATGAACAGACTGCAGTTGCCTACAGAAAGGTAAAATTTGATCTCCTGGGGTTTCTCGTGTTCTGGCTTTCGAAGACTCCCGGAGTATTTGGCTCCCGTTATGAGAATCAGAGCATTTGTCCCAGAACATGTACAAAAGTATTTTTATGGAGTTTTGAGGACAAAAGGCTGATCCGCATTTATAATACCCATCTGGATCATGAAAGCAAAGATGCGAGGAAGTCAGCTCTCAGGCAGATCCTTAAAACAGTCAGAGATGACAGGTGCAGTTACGACGCCCCTGCTGTAATTGCAGGAGATTTTAATGCCTGTCCGGATTCGCCGGAAATGAAAGTCATGAATGCTGCCGGGGAATTTGTTGATTTAACAGGGGGGACAGATGGAACCTTTCATGATTATGGAAGACAGAAGGCAGAAAAGATCGACTATATTTATGGGGACAGTGTATTGATCTGCCAGGAAGTAACCATCTGGGATGAATCGTGGAAAGGAGTTTATCTATCCGATCATTACCCGGTTTGTGTAAGACTCAAATTTGCGGCAGAAGATAAAGGAGAGAGTTAATATGTCCATTACAAAGAAGTTGATCCGGTTCTGGCCTTTGTATCTTATGCTGGTGCCCTGTATCATTTATTATGTTCTCATCTGTTATGTTCCAATGGGGGGGATTTTACTGGCTTTTAAAGATTATTCCTTCCGAAAAGGGATATGGGGAAGTCCCTGGGTGGGATTGCGTTATTTCCGCATGTTTTTTACCAGTTATGATTTCCCCAGATTATTAAGAAACACGCTTGTTGTAGGATTTATTAAATGCATTCTGGAATTTCCTTTTGCAATAATTCTTGCACTTTTGCTCAATGAGTTTAAGAATGATAAATTTAAAAAGATCAGCCAGACCATCACGTATCTGCCCCACTTTTTATCAACAGTTATCATTGTGACCATGCTTCAGAGAATCCTGGCGCCTGATATCGGTGTACTGAACCAGTTTATAGGAAAGCTGGGAGGGGATTCCGGTACATTTTTCTTAATGGAACCAAAATATTTCTTTCAGCTGTTATTCTCTATGGATTTATGGAGAAATATAGGCTGGGATTCCATCATATATCTGGCGGCAATCAGCGGCGTAGATGCAGCTCTTTATGAGGCGGCAAGTATCGACGGCTGCTCCAGACTGAAAAAGGTCTGGTATATTACACTACCTGGAATTCGGGGAACAATTGGTTTGCTTTTCATTATGGGAGTGGGAGGACTTTTATCCACGGGTTTTGAACAGATTTACTTACTGCGGACTCCGGGAAACATGTCGGTTGCAGATACGCTTGATACCTTTGTTCTCCAGATGGGGCTTATGAACGGGCAGTTTGGCTACGCAACGGCAGTGGGGCTCATTCAGGGAATTGTAGGACTTATTCTGGTAATAATATGCAACCGGTTATCAAAACGATTTACAGGAGTCAGTCTCTGGTAAATAAAAGATGAAAGAGGAGGTATTTTTATGAAGAAAAGTATCAGGAAACGGCTGCTTGCAGGAGTTTTAGTGGTCGCAGTGGGGGCAGCTGGTATGACAGGCTGCAGCTCAAAGGCAAATGAGGGGGCAAATGGCGGGGAGAGCGCATCTATGGACAATTCGGGGAAACCGGATACCTGGATTGCAGACCGTACCATTACGGTGCAGGCTTATGTGGATGATATCGGAAACAGCCTGCCAAAGGATCTGGCAAATACAGAGGTTATGAAGGAACTGACGAAGCGCACTGGTATTAAACTTGACATCCAGTATACTCCGGGAGACAAGGATTCTAATGTTATGGCAGCACAGCTGGCATCAGGAACCATTCCGGATGTGATTTTTTCTTACATGGATGATTCCACAAGAAAAGAATTTCCTATTCTTTTAAAGGCAGCTAAGGAAGGAATGTTTGCCGATGTATCCGGATTGTTAAAAGATACAAAAGTTTACAGCCGTTATCTGGAAGATAATTATTTACCCGACGATTCAAAGAAAAATATTACCTTCCGGGAGGATTTTAATGGAGCCGCTTATATTCTGCCTTTATCCGTTGATTCCGAAGACAGATCTTTAATCTATGATCCACAGACTGCATACAGAGGCGGGATGTACATCCAAAAGGCCATTGCAGATAAGCTTGGGATTGATCCGGCGAAGATCAGAACACAGGATCAGTTTTATGACCTGCTGGTACAGATTAAAAATGGAGATTTTAAAGACGACAACGGCAATTCGGTTTATCCCCTGGGACCGAAATACTGGGGAGGATCTCCGGATACGCTGAAATACATTGTACCTGGCTTTAACTGGGGTGTCAGCGACGGCTATAATTTAAACAGCGACGGAATTATCATGCATGAAGCAGACACCGATTACGTGTTTGAGAAGATCAATTACTTAAGAAAGCTGCTTTCAGAAGGGCTGATGAATCCGGAGTTCTTTACCATGGATGCCACCCGTGCGGAAGAAGTATCCAGATCCCATAACTCTGCAATTATGGCAGATGTACACAATTATCAGGATATTATATATGCCTCCGAAGACTGGGTGCCCCTTGGACCGTTAGATGATATTACGGGAAATAATGCCATGGTGGTGCATGGAAAAAAACAGAACGGCGTGTGGGCTATTTCTGCAGATGCAAAGAAACCGGAAGAGATATTAAATTTCTTTGATTATTTATCCACACTGGAAGGCCAGCTTCTCTGCCAGTATGGTGTAGAGGGAAAAAGCTATGAGATGAAGGACGGAAAGCCGGTACTGACTGATGAGACATTAAAAAAATTAAACGAAGGTGATAAGGACTATCTGGTTAATAATATCGGTGCAGGTTTTGGCTATACAGGCTGTATCTTCTTCAGCTTTGCCCTTACCAATTTAGATAACATGAATAATTTTGGGGAAAACCGCCCGGGAGCAAATTCCAGCACGACCTTTAAACGGGCCGTTGAGGTAGCAAAGGATTATCCAATCACCTACAGACTGGTTCCCGGATTAGATGCAACCGGATATTTATCAGCCGACTCCATGGCAGATGTAAAAGCGCAGATGTCTCTGCTTAACTATAAGGAAATGATCGTCCAGGCGGTTTATGCAGGAACGGATGATGAGGCAAAAAAAATTGTTGAATCCTTCCGCCAGCAGTTAAAGGCAGCTGGAAATGACAAATTTGTGGAGTATTTAACAGAGCTTTATAAAAAAGATCCATCCTCCATCGACTTTGATAAAAAATAAACTGTATGAGAAAGAAAGGGCAGGGTGCTCAGATATGAAAGCAAAAAGGGCAGTGAGCGGACGCAGTAAAATAAAATCAGGCAGATCGGAACAGGTAATACAGGTTTTAATTTATTGCGTGGTCATTGGACTATGTCTTGCCATCATTCTGCCCTGTTTCAATATTGCAGCTCTGTCTTTTAATGACGGTAAGGACGCGGCAAAAGGAGGAATCTATTTCTGGCCCAGAATGTTCACTCTGGATAATTATAAACAGGTATTTCGGGATGGAACAATAACCAGGGCCTATATGATTACCATAGCAAGGACTGTGCTTGGTACAGCGGCCAGCCTGACAGTGACCTCCTTTGCTGCTTATGCCTTAAAAGAGAAGGAGCTGCCGGGCAGAAAAATTCTTACGATGCTGATTACCTTTACCATGCTGTTTGGCGGTGGGATGATTCCTACTTATATTCAGTACAATAAGCTGGGACTGGTAGATCATTTTAGTGTTTATGTTGTACCAGGTCTGGTAAGTGTTACCTATTTACTGATGATGAGAACCTTTTTTGAGAGCATACCAGAGAGTCTGGAAGAGTCGGCAAAGCTTGATGGCTGCGGCTATTTTGGAATCTTCTTAAGAATTGTTCTGCCTTTAAGCAAGCCAGTTATTGCTGTAGTGGGATTATATACAGCAGTCAATCACTGGAATGACTGGTTTTCCGGTGCATTCTACATGAGAAGCAGCCGGCTGTGGCCGGTGCAGACTGTTTTACAGCAAATGCTGACCAGGGCGATGGCAAATAAGGAGGTAACCTCTGTAGCGCAGGCCATTGCCCAGAATACCAATTCTGTCACCTCGGATTCTCTTAAGATGGCTGCAGTTGTTATAACAACAGTTCCTATTTTATGCGTGTATCCGTTTGTGCAGAAGTATTTTACAAAAGGAGCAATGATTGGAGCGGTTAAAGAGTAAATCAGGCAGACGGAGGTTTCAATGACAGGAAAAAAGTGGGATGTATTTATATATGGAGATATTAATATTGATATTGTAATACCAGGAGTAGAACAGTTACCCGGAGCCGGTCAGGAGCATGTTATAGAGGATATGAGTGTCTATCCGGGCGGCGGTGCAGCACTTTTTTCTTTAGGACTTGGAAAGCTGGGGTTAACCCCGGCTTTTCAGGGAAGTGTGGGAGCGGACTGCCATGGAACGTGGCTGCGTGAGGAACTAATGCGCAGTCACGTAGACTGTACATTTCTGCGTACCTCACTAAAAAGTAAAACAGGAATATCCCTGAGTTTTACCAATGAAAAAGACCGTTCCTTTCTCACATACCGGGGAACCAATGAGGAATGGAACTTAGAAGAGATTGATTTTGACGGAGTAAAAAATTCGGGGCATATTCATCTGACTTCTTATGCCGGCAGCCGCAATCACCATTCATTTAAAAAGGTTCTTAAAAAAATCAGGGAAATCAGTTCTGCTACAGTCAGTTTTGATGTGGGCTGGGATGAAACAGGGGAGTGGTATGAGGGCATTTATGAATTGCTTCCCTTCATCGATATCCTGTTTATGAATGAAGCGGAAGCAGTTCATTACACAAGAGGGCTGAGCGCCAAAGAGGCCGCACTGGAATTTTCAAAGCATTGTGCCATGGCAGTGATCAAGCTGGGAAAGAAGGGATCCATTGGCGCTAAGGACGGTACACTTACACAGTCTGGCCCCTATACAGTAAATGCAGTTGATACTACCGGAGCCGGAGATTCCTTTAATGCAGGCTTTGTATACGGATTTTTAAAAGGCGATACCATGAAACAGTGTTTAATACTCGCCAATGCCTGCGGTGCCATGTCAGTCACTGCATATGGAGGTAATACAGCCTTTCCTTCGAATGAGGAGCTGTATCATTTTTTAAAACTACAGAACGAAAGGCAGGAAGGTTAAATGAAGATCACAGTAATCGGCGGAGCAGGAGTAAGAACAGTCATTTTTATCAACGGCCTTCTTAACCGTTATAAGAAATTAAATATAGATGAAGTAGTGCTATATGATATTGACCGGGAAAAGCTGGAAATTATAAGCCGCCTGTGCCGTCATGTTGTAGCAAGAGGAGGATATGATTTAAATGTCCGTACTTCTTTTGATGCGGCAGAGGCAATATCAGGGGCGGATTATATTGTAACCACAATCCGGGCAGGGGGAGATCATTCCCGGGTTATTGATGAGGAAATCGCCTTAAATGCCGGAGTCATTGGTCAGGAAACAACGGGAGCAGGCGGCTTTTCCATGGCTGTCCGTACCATTCCTGTTTTAATGGAATATTGTGAACTGATAAAAACCCATGCTCCTCATGCATGGATCTTTAATTTTACCAATCCCTCCGGCCTGGTGACACAGGCCTTAAAAAGCGCAGGTTATGAACGGATCATAGGAATCTGTGATGCTCCCAGCAGCACAAAATACCGCATGGCAAAGCATCTGGGTGTGTCACAGGAACAGCTTTCTGTGGAATTTTTCGGACTGAATCATTTATCCTGGATCCAGAGTGTGAAATTGGAAGGCCGGGAGATTCTTAAGGAACTGCTGTCTGATAAATCATTTTTAAAGAGCGTACAGGAGTTTTCTGTATTTGATCCGGAGCTTTTAAAATCACTTGGATATCTGCCCAATGAATACCTTTATTATTATTATCATAGGGAAAAGGCTCTTAATAATATTAACAAGTCTGGGGAGACAAGAGGAAAAGTAATTGAATTGGTAAACTGCCGGATGATGGAAGAGCTAAAGCGGATGGATATAGAAGAGGAGCCGGAGGCGGCGCTTCAGGTATTCCTTTACTACATGGCACTGCGGGAAGAATCTTACATGAGCATTGAAACCGGACATGATAAAAAAGAAACCATTAAAAAAGGAGAGCTGGAAGTACCGGATGGTATGGGATATGCAGGCGTCATGCTGGACTGTATCGAAGGCCTTCAGAGTGAAGAGAGAAAGGAACTGGTATTATCTGTCCAAAATGATGGCTGCATAGAGGGACTGGAAGATCAGGATGTCATTGAGGTGACATGTTATGTATCAAAGAATGGAATCGTGCCAGTGCCTGTGGGTAAGGTTCCGGAGCATTGCTATTTACTTATCAGGCTGATTAAAATGTATGAAAAACTTACTGTAGAAGCGGTTGAAAACCACTCAAAGGAAACTGCAGTCAAAGCATTGACGTTGCATCCGCTGGTTAATTCCTATTCACTGGCAAAAAAACTGGTGGAGGAATACGACTCTGCTTATGGAGGGATACTGGGAGGCTGCCATGGTATTTGACTTACACAACAGAGATCGGATCTGTCATCTTATTGAAGAACTGGCAGAGTTAAGATATAAAAATCTGCGCAGCTTTGAACATTTTTTCTGGTATGAGGACAATGGTGCAGTGGGAAACAGAATGCCTGCGGGCGAACCGATGGAAATTGAGCAGGGATTTCGGTGGAAAGGCTGGGATCAGTACAACTGGCTTTGTACCAGACTTTCTGTACCGGCGGAGCTTATGGAGGAAGATGTAGTCGGGATTTTTGATTTTGGTGTTCCGGAAGGAACCGGAAATAACAGCCATTTTGAAAGTCTTCTTTATTTAAATGGCAGGCCTTATCAGGGAGTGGACGGAAACCACAAAGAGGTATTTCTTGAGGTGAAAAAAAACGGCCCTTTGCTGGATTTGAAATTTCGTCTGTGGTCCGGCTTAAACGGCGGCGGAGTCCCAAAGGATATGGTTATGGAACTGGTCCGCGCCCAATATGGGATACTGGACCAAACTGCTGATGATTTTTATTTTCTGGCGAGAAATGTGCTGGAAACCTATGATATTCTGGATTCTGGCAACGAATATAGAGAATGGATGCTAAGTATGCTTGTAAAGGCGTTTGGCTTTGTTGATTATACAGAGCCAGGTACGGAATTCTTCTATGAAAGCATAAAAAAGGCATATGAATATTTAAATATGAAGATGAAGGGGCAGGGAAAGCCGGACATACAGGTAAGCATGCTGGGACATACCCACATCGATGTTGCATGGCTGTGGAGGCTTCGCCATACAAGAGAAAAAGCAGCCAGATCATTTTCTACAGTAAACAGAATGATGGAACGCTATGATCATTATCATTTTCTGCAGTCCCAGGCCCAGCTTTATGAATTTATAAAAGAGGATTATCCGGATATTTATGAATCCATCAAAAAGCGTGTAAGAGAAGGTAAATGGGAACCGGCTGGAGCCATGTGGGTGGAATGTGACTGCAACCTGGCAGGCGGAGAGTCCATTGTAAGACAGATTCTTGTCGGTAAAAATTTTTTTCAGGAAGAATTTGGGTACGAGAGTGAGTTTCTATGGCTGCCTGATGTGTTCGGATACTCCTGTGCGCTTCCCCAGATCTTAAAAAAGGCAGGGGTGGAGGCTTTTATGACGACCAAGATCAGCTGGAATGATACCAACCGTCTGCCGTTTGATACCTTCCTATGGAAGGGAATTGACGGGACGGAAATCACCGCCCATTTCATCACCACTACAGACCAGGATTCTGATTCCTATACGTACAATGGAGATACCAGACCCTACGCGGTCAAAGGGGTATGGGATAACTACAAAAACAAGGATATAAACCGTGATCTTCTTATTTCATATGGATATGGAGATGGCGGAGGGGGACCAAACCGTGATATGATTGAGACCCTGAAACACTTAAACAAAATTCCCGGACTTCCCAGAGTGCAGTTTGAGAGCGCTACGGAGTATTTCAGAAGGCTGAGAGAAAATGTAAAAGAAAATGAAATGGAAGGATACCTTCCGGTCTGGGATGGGGAACTTTATCTGGAGTTTCACAGAGGAACCTACACCTCCCAGGCATACAATAAGAAAATGAACCGGAAGATGGAATTTAACCTTCGGGACACGGAGATACTCTCTGTTCTTGCACAGAAGTGGGGTGGGATTCCTTATGACAGAGAAAGGCTGCTAAAAGCCTGGAAAATTGTACTCTGCCAGCAATTCCATGATATTCTGCCGGGTTCTTCCATTCGTGAAGTGTATGAGGACAGCCATGTGGAATATGACAAGGCCTGCCAGCTTCTTTCTGAGGTATGGGATCAGATTAACAAGGGAATCTATGAGGAAAAAAAGGGCGTCTATACGGTATGGAATAATTCAAACTGGAAGAGAACGTCTGTTGTCAGAATACTTAATACCACAGACAGCGATTGCTTCCGGGATGAAAAGGGACAGATCCTTGATCATGTTACAAAAGACGGTGTTTCACAGGTTCTGGTTAAGGATATGGCTCCGTTCTCATTTGTAACTTTGTACAGGGAAACAGCTTCCTTGAAAGTGGATCACTGCGATCAGGATTTCAGCCAGATTAACACAGATGATAATACGGGTCAGGCTGAAACAGGATTTTACCGCATAGCCTGGAATAAATGGGGGCAGCTGACTGAAATTTATGATAAGGAAGCACACAGAGATGTTCTTTCAAAGGGGAAAAGAGGCAATGTTTTACAGGTATTCGAAGATAAGCCAAGATGCTTTGATGCCTGGGAGCTGGAACCTACGTATGGAAATAAAATGGAAGAGATCAGGGATCTAAAGGAGGTTTGTGCAGAAGTAAATCCCCTGGGAATCTGGGTTACGTTTTACTGGAGCTATCATAAGTCCACAATCTCCCAGACTCTGTGTCTCTATCATGATAAGAAAAGGATTGATTTTAAGACCCGGATCATATGGGAAGAACGCCAGAAGCTTTTAAAGGCTGCTTTTCCTGTGGGGATCAGGAGTATTGATGCCAGATTTGATATTCAGTACGGAAATATCAGACGCAGAATAACAAGAAATGACAGCTGGGAAGCCGCCAGATTTGAGGTGGTTGCTCATAAGTGGGTAGATTTCAGTGAAACGGGATATGGTGTGGCGCTTTTAAACGATTGCAAGTATGGTCACGATATCTATGAGGATACCATGCGTTTAACACTGCTTAAATCGGCAGCAGATCCCGACTATGCCGCAGATTTAGGACTCCATGAATTTACCTACTCCCTCTATCCTCATTCGGAAGAATGGTATGATTCCGGTCTGGAACAGGAGGCCTTTGACTTAAATAATCCGGTCACAGCAGTTTCCGGTGCACCCAGAATCACAGAAGGAAGTCTGTTTGATTTTGATAGTAATTATATTTCAGTAGATTGCATCAAACAGGCGGAACATTCTGAGGATACTGTGCTCAGGTTCCATGAATTTGCCGGATCAAGAGTGAATACTATCCTTAAGAGCGCCTTAAATATTTCGTCCTGGTGCTTGTGCGATTTAATAGAGCGTCCGTCTGAAAACTTTAAATGCGGACCGGTAAAACTGGAATTTACACCTTATGAGATAAAAACTATTCTGGTCAGATTTAATTAATGGCTTAGACAGGAGGCAGTATGAGGCTGGAAGAAAAACAGAGAGAACTAAATAAAGCGGTGGAAGATATTGCCGGCAAAATCATAAAGCAGCTACCAAAGAATCAGGATTTACTTGCGACTTTCGAAAAATGTTTTCAAACTACGGCAAAAACTACGGCCAAATTCTTAGAAAACGGAGAGGTATTCTTAATTACCGGAGACATTCACGCAATGTGGCTTCGGGACTCTTCTGCTCAGGTGATCCACTATCTGCCGTTTTTAAAGAAATACCTCATACTGAAAGAACTGGTCGGAGGGCTCATAAAAAGACAGTTTCGTTATATTCTCATTGACCCCTATGCCAACGCATTTAATGAAGAAGCAAATGGGAACTGCCAGGAGGTGGATATTACCGATACCACTCCCTGGAACTGGGAAAGAAAGTATGAAGTGGATTCCCTCTGTTATCCGATATGGCTGTTGCATGAATACTTTGAGATGACAGGAGATGAAAAGATCTTTTCAGAAGAGGCAAAGCAGGTGCTTTTAAAGATTGTTAACTTATGGAAAAGAGAACAGAATCATGACAGAGATTCGGTTTACCGCTTTGAGCGAAGACACTGTCCTCCTTCCGATACACTGCCGGAAGGAGGGAAAGGAACGCCTGTGGCATATACTGGAATGACCTGGTCGGGCTTTCGCCCCAGTGATGATGCGTGCAGGTATGGCTATTTAATTCCCTCCAATATGTTTGCTTGTGTCGTATTGAAATATGTCGAGGAGTATGCTTTGAACTTCTATCAGGATCGTGCCCTTGCAGAGTCTGCCCAAGGACTTAGAAAGGAAATTGAAGAGGGAATACGTATATACGGGATAGTGAAAGATCCTGAATTTGGTGATATTTATGCATATGAGACAGATGGGTATGGAAACTATAACCTGATGGATGATGCCAATGTTCCAAGTCTTCTTTCCATTCCGTGGCTTAAGTATGACAGTGGTGAAAATAAAATTTATGAGAATACAAGAAGGTTTCTTTTAAGCAGCAGGAATCCGTATTATTTTAAAGGAAAGTATGGGCAGGGGGTGGGAAGTCCTCATACTCCTGACCGCTATATCTGGCACATTGCATTAATTATGGAAGGTCTCACTGAAAAAGATCCCGTAAAAAGAGATGCCCTTCTTTCCTATATTTTAAGTACCCGTGGTGGAACCCAGGTTATGCATGAGAGCTTCTTTTGTGATAATCCCTCTGAATTTACCAGAGACTGGTTTGCCTGGGCAGATTCACTTTTTGCGCTGTTTATTATGAAGAACTTTAGGGTGGAACTATGAAAAACTATACCTTTGACACTACAATAGATATAGAAGTACTCAAAAATTATCTTTCCAGAGCGGCTTCTGCAGCATTCATGATACATACCAAAACCATAAATGATGATCTGAGAGCAATTAAAAATCTGGGAATCAAGTTTCTTGGCAGGGCGTCAGGGATCTGGTACCCGGATCCGGATGATGAAGTTCATTTTAAACAGTCAGAGGAGCTGGCCAGGAAAGTTCATGAGGTTGATCGGGAGATTGTTTTACAGGCCTGCATTTTTGAGGCAGTTTACAGGCCCGTAAACAAGATCGACATTCCGGCCTTTGTATTTGAAGCTTTTGGCATGACACCTGAAAACAGATGCTTCTCTTTTGAACAGATGCGTTTCCCAAATGCTCCGGACGGGTTCTGGTGGGGAGAAGATGGGGCCCTTCCGGATATTACACAGATGGAGACGAGGCTGTGGTTTTATTACCGTGCAGTACGCTACATTGATGCAGGCTATGAAGCGCTTCATTTAGGTCAGATTCATTTATACACAGCAGATGACCATGGAATGGTAAAAATGGGTGAATTGATGGAAAAGATCCGCCTGTACGCCAGGGAAAATGCCAGAAGGCACCTTGTGTTAATGGATGCACACAGCCATGGAATCAGCATAAGAGGAAAATTACTTCTGGATTATCACGCCATGCCCTACACCAGATATCCGGTGACAGACCGGGAGGGGGACAGACTGGTACTTGTGAGGGAAGGGTTTAGTGAAGGCGGATTAAATCCCAATGGATTCCGCTTAAGTTCCATGCCATATCTCATGGAGTATGACAACTGGGGAGGAAAGGTGATAAAAGACTTTTCCGGCGTGACGAAAGAGGAACGGGCATGGAAAGACTGGTGGGGGTATGATCAGATTGGCTGGTTTGCCAACCAGCCATCTGATGCCCAGCGTAAATTTCTGGAATACACAGCTTTGTGGTCTGCCATTCATCACGCTTTTTTTGAAATACCCTTCCGCCGTTCATTAGATACTGCAGCTATTACCATGAAGCGGGAAGATAACGGTCAGATGGATGTTCAGGACTATTACCAGATCAATCACAAAAGTCCTGACTGCCCAATGGGATTTAGTCAGGAGGATACTATAAAAAGAATATGGGAATCAGAGGAAGAATTAAAGGAAATAGCAGCAAATCCGGTAAATGCTGCCGATTACGGGGCGAAGGATGTGTATGATGATTTAACTGGAATGAAACTTCCGGAGAGAGTGGTTGTTTATGGAAGCTTCCAGCCATATGCGGGAGCAGTGAAGAATGATTCCAACAGCGAAGTCACCCGGATGTATTATATCGGAGATAATACCTATGCGCTTAGTGTTGTGATTCCTTTTGCTGGTAAATACGATTATGCAATATCAACTTACGGAACACTGTCCGCTACGTACAGTCATGATACTTATCCAAGAAGCGGCTCATCCAATAAAGATTATTTTACAGTTATAAACGATAATACAGTTGTTTGTTTTATGTTTCATTTTATGGATCATATTGTTACTGTCAAACAATGGAAATCCCCAATGGCAGCCATGAAAAGAGTTACGTAAAAAAGTGGTAAAAATCAGCATAAATCTAGTTTGTAATTAAAAAAGGTAATTGTATAGACCCTGTAAAACAGCAGTGGTTAGTGCAATTACCTTTTTTGTCGGTATATGGGATATTATGGAAAAAGCCCTGCAACCCCAGTAAATAAGCCAAATTAAAATAAAAATTATTCTAAATAAAACTTGCCTTTTTGGAGTAAATGTACTAGAATTAGAGTACAAGTGGTGGAAAGTGGTACGAAGTGGTAGAAAATGGTGGGAAAGTGGTCTGTTTTCCCCATGCCGAAGTACAAGCAGGTGATTAGTATGTTCATGGGCGAATACAATCATACGGTCGATGCGAAGGGACGTCTTATTGTCCCATCAAAATTCAGAGAACAGCTGGGAGAAGAATTCGTCGTGACGAAGGGTTTGGACGGCTGTTTATTTGTGTATGATAATGATGAGTGGAGTGCCCTGGAGGAAAAACTAAAAAGTCTGCCGCTGACGAACACCAATGCCAGAAAGTTTTCCAGATTTTTTCTGGCAGGAGCAAGCTCCTGTGAAGTGGACAAGCAGGGGAGAATTCTGCTTCCGGCAGTTTTAAGAGAACATGCCGGGATTGATAAAGAGGCAGTATTAGTAGGAGTTGGAAGCAGGATTGAAATCTGGAACAGGGATACATGGACAGCAGCCAATACCTATGATGATATGGAAGAAATCGCGGAAGCTATGGAAGGACTAGGTATATGATGTTTGAACACAAATCAGTGCTGCTATATGAAACCATTGACAGCCTGAATATGAAACCAGATGGAATTTATGTGGATGGAACCTTAGGAGGCGGCGGACATGCTTTGGAAGTCTGTACACGCCTGGGGGAGCACGGAAGATTAATCGGGATTGACCAGGACTCGGATGCCATTGCAGCTGCAACACAGCGGCTGAAGGAATTTAAGGATAAGGTAACTATAGTCAGAAGCAATTACGAAAATATACATGGAGTTTTAAAAGAACTGGGAATTGAAAAGGTGGATGGTATTTATCTGGATCTGGGAGTGTCCTCTTATCAGCTGGATGTACCGGAGAGAGGGTTTACCTATCGGGAAGAGGATGCTCCTCTGGATATGAGAATGGATCAGAGAAATCCTCAGACTGCTGCCGATATTGTAAATCAATACAGTGAATTTGATTTATACCGGATTATACGGGATTACGGAGAAGACAAATTTGCAAAGAACATTGCAAAACATATTGTGAAAGCCAGAGAGATCAAGTCCATTGAAACTACGGGAGCGCTTAATGAAATCATTAAAGGAGCGATTCCTGCAAAGATAAGAGCGGTTGGAGGACACCCGTCAAAGCGGACCTACCAGGCCATCAGAATCGAACTGAACCATGAGCTGGATGTATTGAAAAATTCTCTTGATACCATGATTAGTCTGCTAAATCCAGGGGGAAGGCTTTCTGTCATCACATTTCACTCTCTGGAAGACCGTATTGTAAAAACAAGATTCAGAGACAATGAAAATCCCTGTATCTGTCCGCCTGGCTTTCCAGTCTGCGTATGTGGAAGAAAAAGCATGGGGAAGGTTATAACAAGAAAGCCTGTGATACCAACAGAAGAAGAAATATCGGAAAACAAACGCGCAAAGAGTTCCAAACTCCGTGTGTTTGAACGAATTTAAAAGGGAGGAAAAAAAGAGTGGCTGCAAAAAGAACTGTGCATTCCTATGGGAACTCTGCCTATGTGCAGGGGAATACTGTCCGAAAAACCATGCCGGTAAGAAAACCGGTTTCTACACCGGATGAAATTCGCCGTCCCGTGCCTCACCAGGTAAGACGGAATCGTGAGAAAGCATTACAGATGGATCTGCCTTATGTAATAGTGCTGACAATTGCTGCAGTCATTACCCTTTGTTTGTGTGTCAATTACCTGCATTTGCAGTCCTCTATTACGACCAGTATTCATGGAATTGAAACTCGGGAAGCAGAGTTAGAAAAGTTGAAGACAGAAAATAATGCACTGGAAATGAACATTAAAACTTCCGTTGATCTTGATCATGTGTATAAGGTTGCTACTGAGGAACTTGGGATGGTCTATGCGAATAAGGATCAGATCCTTCACTATGATAAAACGGAAAGTGAGTATGTAAGGCAGAATGAGGATATTCCGAAACAATAACAAAAACAGGAACAAAAGAAATAAAGTATTTCCTCGTTATATGCAGGAAAAGCTGGCGATTACGGTTTTGGTAATTACGCTGGCTTTGTTTGCATTGGTCATGGTTCTGTATAACTTAATGACAAAGAAGAAAGAAGATTTCAATCAGATTGTGCTGTCCCAGCAGGAATATGACAGCAGAGTAATTCCTTTTAAAAGGGGAGATGTGCTGGACCGCAACGGTACTTATCTGGCAACCAGTGAAAAGGTGTATAACTTAATTCTTGATCCCAGACAGATTATGAGTGATCCGGATTTATTCCTGGAACCCACCATCAATGCTCTGACCGAATGCTTTGGATACGACCGGACTGAAATTACGAATCTCATTCAGGAAAAAAAGGATAAGCAGTATATCCGCTATGCAAAACAGCTGACCTATGATGACAAAGCTAAATTTGAAAAATATATAAAAGATAAATCAGAAGAGCTGAAAAAAGAAAGAAAATCCATAAAAGGAATCTGGTTTGAAGACGAATACAAGAGAGTATACCCTTACAATTCTCTGGGAAGCAAGATGATCGGATTCGCCAATGGAGACGGTATGGCTGGAACCGGAGGGATTGAACAGTTTTATAACTCAACTCTGATGGGGGTCAATGGCAGAGAATACGGCTACTTAAATGATGATTCCAATTTAGAGCGAGTCATCAAACCTGCTTCCAACGGCAATACCGTTGTTTCCACCATTGATGTAAATATACAGAAAATTGTGGAAAAATACATTGCAGAGTGGGAACAGCAGACAGGAAGCAAGACGGTAGGCGTGGTTGTAATGGATCCCAATAATGGGGAAGTCCTTGCCATGGCTGATGACAAAAACTTTGACTTAAATAATCCCCGTGAGCTGCGTCCCGAATACACGACAGATGTTTTAAGACAGCTGGGCACAAAGGAAGCCATAGATGATTTTAAAAGGAAGAATAAGGGGGCAGAGCCTCTGACTCCGGAGACAGTTTCTGAGCATTATACTGATGACAAAATCATATCCTTTGGCACCCAGGTGGCATGGAATCAGACCTGGCGTAACTTTTGTATCAGCGACGGCTATGAGCCTGGCTCCACAGAAAAGATATTTACAGTCTCTGCAGCTTTGGAAGAAGGGGCCATTACAGGCAAAGAGACGTATGAGTGTAATAAATTCCTGGAAGTAGGCGGATATAAAATCAACTGTGTCAGCAGATACGGTCATGGACTTATTACCGTGGAAGAAGGACTTATGAAGTCCTGTAATGTGGTCATGATGCGGATTGCCCAGCAGATGGGAAAAGAGAAATTCTATAAATACCAGAAGATTTTTGGATTCGGATCCAAGACTGGTATTGATCTGCCGGGAGAAGCAGATAACAAAACACTGGTGTATACTGCTGATAAAGCTGGGCCAACGGATCTGGCAACCAACTCCTTTGGACAGAATTTTAAGTGTACCATGATCCAGATGGCTGCAGCCTACGGCTCCGTTATAAACGGCGGATCCTATTACGAGCCCCATGTAGTGAAGCAGATTCTAAATGAACAGGGTTCTGTTATGAAAAAGGTGGATCCGATTCTGGTGAGAGAAACAGTTTCTGAATCAACCACAAAGTTTATTAATGAAGCGTTGTTTAAGACAGTCAATGCACCAGGAGGAACAGGAGGCGCTGCCAGGATAACCGGATATAAGGTGGCCGGTAAAACTGGAACTGCGGAGAAGATTCCCCGTGATAAAACAAATTATGTAGTATCCTTCTGCGGCTATGCTCCTTCGGATAATCCTCAGGTTCTGGTTTATGTGGTTGTGGATGAACCTCATGTTGAGGACCAGCCTCACAGTACCTACGCCAGCCAGATTTTCCAGAAAATCATGACAGAGATTCTTCCTTATTTAAATGTATTTCCGGATACCGATGAGGCGGGAACACTTTCTTCGGAGGATGCTGCAACACTTCCGCAGCAGGAGGGCATTACCAGTGAAACCCAGGAAACATCTGAGGGTGAAGAACCTGCTAAAGAAACAACAGCGCAAGAGCCTGCTAAAGTGGTTCCTACAATGGAAAATGGAGAACCGGTACCAGAAGAATACTTAAATCCGGATGAAGAATATGTGAACCGTCAGGAGAACGGGGAGGGTAAGGATCTGCCGGATGCGCTTCCAGATAATGGCGGTGAGACTTCCGAAGATACTGAAGGCGCAGAGGAAACACAGACTTCAGAATGAACTTTAACGGAAAGAGACTCATAAAAAAAAGCGGATTTCATATACTGTAACAATGATGACGATGGAGCAGCTTATGAATTCGAATAAAACACATCACAGAGAGAAAATAGCCCTCCTGTTTTTCCTGTTGTTTCTGGCCATGACAGGACTGATGGGACGGCTTATTTTTCTAATGATCTTTCGCTCGGAACACTACAGCGCCATGGCTTCTGATCTTCATGAGCGGGAGAGAACCATAAAAGCTGCAAGAGGAAATATTATCGATGCGAAAGGAACTGTCATTGCAACAAACCGCACTGTATGCACCATATCGGTCATCCACAATCAGGTGAAACAGGCAGATGAAGTGGTTGCGGTTCTTTCAAAGGAATTAGGTCTCAATGAAGAAGATATTCGCAAGAAAGTGGAAAAGTACAGTTCCAGGGAGATTATTAAGACAAATGTAGACAAGGCTTTGGGAGACCAGATCCGCGCTTATCATCTGGCAGGGGTTAAGGTGGATGAAGATTATAAACGGTATTACCCTTACGATACCCTTGCTTCCACAGTGCTTGGATTTACAGGAGGAGATAACCAGGGAATCATCGGCCTGGAGGTAAAGTACGAGCAGTATTTAAAAGGATTGAACGGTAAGATTTTAACCATGTCAGATGCAGCTGGCATTGAGATTCAAAATGCAGCAGAAGACCGGATTGAACCAATTGCAGGCCAGGATTTGTATATCAGTCTGGATGTAAATATTCAGCGTTACTGTGAACAGGCAGCCTATCAGGTAATGGAGAAAAAGGGTGCAAAACGGGTATCAATTATTATCATGAATCCCCAAAATGGGGAAATAATGGCAATGGTCAATGCACCTGAATTTAATTTGAATGATCCGTTTACACTGAATAGTGAAACTGCCATTCCTGCAAATGAAAAAGAGAAACAGGATCTGTTAAATAAGATGTGGAGAAATCCGTGTATCAATGATACGTATGAGCCGGGGTCCACTTTTAAGATTGTAACTGCAGCAGCTGGTCTGGAGGCCGGTGTTGTAAAACTCACCGATCAGTTTTCCTGCCCTGGGTTCCGGGTGGTGGAAGACAGAAAAATCAGATGCCATAAAGTGGGCGGACATGGATCGGAAACATTTTTACAGGGCATGATGAATTCCTGTAATCCTGTTCTCATTGATGTGGGGCAGCGCCTTGGAGTGGATAACTATTACAAATATTTTGTCCAGTTTGGTTTAAAGGGAAAGACAGGAATTGATCTGCCCGGGGAAGCTTCGACAATTATGCATAAGAAAGAGGATATGGGGCTGGTGGAGCTGGCAACCGTATCATTTGGCCAGTCGTTTCAGATTACACCTATGCAGCTGATTACCACGGCTTCTTCTCTTATTAACGGAGGAAACCGCATCACACCACATTTCGGAGTGAAAGCTGTCAGCTCAGACGGAAAAGCAGTACACGACTTTACCTATCCGGTAAAGGAAGGAATTGTATCAAAGGAGACCAGTGAAACCATGCGTTACATTCTGGAACAGGTTGTTTCTGAGGGAAGCGGAAAAAGAGCGAAGATTGAAGGTTACCGGATCGGAGGAAAAACAGCCACCTCTGAGAAGCTGCCAAGAAGTTTGAAAAAGTATATTTCATCTTTTGTGGGATTTGCTCCGGCTGATAATCCGCAGGTAATTGCCCTTATTACCATTGATGAACCGCAGGGTATTTACTATGGCGGAACCATTGCTGCACCTGTAATTGCCGATATATTCAAGAACATTTTTCCTTATCTGGGAATCGAGCCAACAGAGGAAAGTACTGTTTCTGCGTTTCGAATCAGTGGTTGATTATTCAGGCAAAAAGACGTATACTACTAATTGTGTACTTTTGATATACAAATACATAAACGATTGAGGTGTGACATGATTAACGAAACGATTTTGGCAATCATCATAGCTTTCGCCATCAGCGCAATGCTGTGTCCCATAGTAATACCGTTTCTCCACAGATTAAAATTTGGCCAGGAAATCCGCAGGGAAGGACCGGAGAGCCATTTGAAAAAGCAGGGTACCCCCACTATGGGAGGCCTGATTATATTAACCAGTATTATTATTACATCTTTGTTTTACGTAAAGGACTATCCAAAGATTATACCGGTTTTGTTTGTAACGGTGGGATTTGGTATTGTTGGCTTTCTGGATGATTACATTAAAATCGTAATGAAAAGGTCGGAAGGGCTGACTCCTGCACAGAAGATGGCGGGTCAGCTGATCATAACAGGGATTTTTGCATTTTATTTAATTCATTCCAAAGATGTTGGAACCGCAATGCTGGTCCCGTTTACCGGAGGATTTAAAAGCGGTATCTATCTGAATTTTGGTATTTTATTTGTACCGGCAGTATTTTTTATCGTTATTGGAACCGATAATGGGGTGAACTTTACAGATGGTCTTGACGGACTGTGCACCAGCGTAACCATATTGGTAGCCACATTCTTAACGGTAGTTGCCATAGGAGAAAGAACCGGCATCAGCCCTATAACCGGTGCAGTTGTAGGCAGCCTGTTAGGGTTTCTTCTCTTTAATGTTTACCCTGCCCGGGTGTTTATGGGGGATACCGGTTCGCTGGGCCTGGGGGGCTTTGTTGCCTCCAGTGCCTTTATGATGCAGATGCCGATATTCATAGCAATTATTGGATTTATCTATCTGCTTGAGGTGTTATCTGTGATTATCCAAGTAACATACTTTAAACGAACAGGCGGGAAGCGGTTTTTTAAAATGGCTCCCATTCACCACCATTTTGAGCTTTGCGGGTGGTCTGAAACGAGGGTGGTGGCTGTATTTGCAATTGTTACTGCGGTTCTTTGCCTGCTTGCATATCTTGGATTATAGGAGAGAAACCATATGAGTCATAAAATTTTAGTTGCAGGAAGTGGAAAAAGTGGGATCGCCGCCTCCAGGATGATATTAAAAACTGGTGATGAAGCTGTTTTATATGACAGCAATGATGCTTTAAAAGAGGATGAGCTGTTAAGCCAGTTTGAGGAAAAGGATGAAATCTCCGTGATTCTCGGAGAGTTGAAAAAAGAGGACTTAAAGGATATCTCCTTTTGCGTAATCAGCCCAGGCATCGGACTTGATGCACCTTTCGTATCGGTTTTAAAGGAGGAGAATATTCCCATATGGAGTGAAATACAGCTGGCATACCATCATGCGAAAGGAAAGCTTGCTGCCATTACGGGAACTAATGGAAAGACAACCACTACTGCGTTAACCGGCGAGATCTTAAAAGCGTATTACGATCACGTTTACATCGTGGGAAACATCGGAATACCGTATACACAGGAAGCATTGAATATGACAGAGGATTCGGTGACAGTAGCCGAAGTCAGCAGCTTTCAGCTGGAAACCATTACCGACTTCCGGCCTGAAGTCAGTGCGATATTAAATATCACTCCTGATCATTTAAATCGTCATAAAACTATGGAATGCTACATAAAAGTGAAAGAAAGCATCACCGCGAACCAGACGGAACAGGATTGCTGTGTTTTAAACTATGATGATCCGGTGCTTCGCCTGTTCGGGGAATCAGTGAAACCCCGTGCTGTTTATTTCAGCAGCAGAACGCCTTTAAAAGAGGGGTACTGTATAGATGGAGATATGATTATCCGCAATCAGAACGGCATCCGGGAAGAGATTGTTAATATCCATGAATTAAAGCTTCTTGGCCGCCATAACCATGAGAATGTGATGGCTGCAATTGCCATTGCGGCGGAGTTAAAGGTTCCCATGGAAGTGATTAAAAAGGCTGTCTGTGAGTTTCAGGCAGTAGAGCACAGAATTGAGTTTGTTGCTGAAAAAGCAGGAGTAAAGTATTACAATGATTCAAAGGGAACCAATCCGGATGCGGCTATCCAGGCAGTGAAGGCTATGCCGGGGGCCACAATCCTGATTGCAGGAGGATACGATAAAAATTCCGAATACGATGAGTGGATTGAATCCTTTGACGGAAAAGTGAAATACATGGTGCTTCTTGGTCAGACCAGGGAAAAAATAGCGGAATGCGCAGCAAGGCATGGGTTTACCAATGTAATGTATGCGGAAGATATGCAGGAAGCCGTAAGTGTATGTGCCTCCTATGCCAACAGAGGAGATTATGTGCTGCTTTCTCCGGCATGTGCAAGCTGGGGAATGTTCCGGTGCTATGAAGAGCGTGGGGAGATTTTTAAAGAATGTGTCCGCAACCTTTAGTATGATCGGGCATTGTAATTTGAATGGCGAGGAGGAATGGTATGGCAGAAAAAAGGCCAGTAGTGAAAAAAAACAGGCCGCGCCGTTTTTATGACTACAGTCTGCTGTTCACTGTTATATTTCTATCTGTCTTTGGTCTTGTTATGATTTACAGCTCCAGTTCTTACGCTGCCCAGCTGAAGTTCGGCAATGCGTCCTTCTTTATGATAAAGCAGGCTAAGATTGCTCTGGGCGGGTTTGTGGTGATGATTGTGATTTCGAAGATGGATTACCATTGGTATGGGAAATTCGCAGTGTTAGCCTATGTACTATCTTATATTCTGATGATTGCTGTTTCTCTGTTCGGTAAGAAGCTGAATGGAAAACGTAGATGGCTGGGCGTGGGAAGTCTGACGTTTCAGCCCACAGAGTTTGTAAAGATCGCTCTCATAGTTATGCTGGCAATTATGATTGTGCAGATGGGCAGAAATATCAATACAAAAAACGGAGCAGGGCTTATCATTGTCACCACTCTCCCCATTGCCGGGATTGTTGCTGCAAACAATTTAAGTTCTGGTATTATCATTGTTGGAATTGCGTTTGTTATGCTGTTTGTGGCATGTAAAAAGAAATGGCCGTTTTTTGCCTGCGGTTTTGCAGGCGTAGGGCTATTGGCGTTTGCCGGTCCTATCGCCACGGTTCTTGAGAAGCTAAATATTCTTCATGATTACCAGCTGGGAAGGATTCTCGTCTGGCTGGAACCGGAGGCATTCCCTTCTACGGGTGGTTATCAGGTTTTGCAGGGACTGTATGCCATTGGCTCCGGGGGACTGGTAGGAAGAGGTCTGGGTGAGAGCATACAGAAGATGGGGTTTGTGCCGGAGGCACAGAATGATATGATTTTTTCCATTATCTGTGAAGAACTGGGACTTTTTGGTGCGGTATCCGTAATTCTTATATTCCTCTTCATGATATATCGTTTTATGCTGATCGCAGATAATGCACCGGATCTGTTCGGCGCACTTTTGGTGGTAGGGGTTATGGGACATATTGCCATTCAGGTAATTTTAAACATTGCCGTAGTTACCAATACCATACCGAATACAGGAATTACCCTGCCCTTTATCAGTTACGGGGGGACCTCCGTTTTGTTTCTCATGGTTGAGATGGGCATGGTTTTAAGTGTTTCCAACCAGATTAAACTGGAAAAATAGCTGGATATGAAACCATTCTCTCACTTATAACATAGGATAGTATATAAGAAACCATGGGAGGTACCGGTTTGTCAGTCATACAGGTCCAGGGGTTACGATCCTTAAGAGGTGAGATAAAAATTCAGGGTTCCAAAAATGCTGTTCTGCCAATTATGGCAGCGGCGGTTCTCCATAAAGGTACTACAGTGATTCACAATGTCCCCAGGATACAGGATGTGTTCTGTATGCTGGGGATACTTGAGCGTATCGGGTGCAACTACATTCTTGACGGACATACGCTGACCATTGATGCTTCTGATATCAACTGCGCAGAGATTCCGGAAGAGTATATAAAAAGCATGCGTTCCTCCATTATCCTGTCAGGTCCCCTTCTGGGAAGGCTGGGTTATGCTGTTACCAGTTTTCCGGGAGGCTGTTCCATCGGACTAAGACCCATCGATATTCATCTGGCAGCATTCCGTACGCTTGGTGCCGTAATCGAGGAGAAAGAGGAGAAGCTGTGTGCCTCTGCCAAAACCCTTGTGGGCGCGGATATTTATTTCCCGTTTCCCAGTGTGGGAGCTACGGAAAACGCCCTGATGGCGGCTGTTTACGCAAAAGGAATTACTGTGATACATGGAGCGGCGAAAGAACCGGAGATCATTTCACTCTGTGAATTCTTAAACAACATGGGCGCGAGAATTCAGGGTACCGGAACTTCCAGACTTGCCGTGACAGGAGTTAAAGATTTACATGATTCTGAATTTATTGTGTCAGGAGACCGGATTGTAGCAGGTACTTATTTAACAGCAGTTATGGCAGCCGAAGGGGATGTGCTCTTAAAAGGAATCCAGCCGGATCATCTTACTTCTGCTCTTTTATTGGCAGAAAAAATGGGAGCAGAGTTAAAACGGTATACAGACCATCTGGAGGTTTCCATGAAAGGACGCCCTGACTGTGTCAATGTTACAACCGAACCCTATCCGGGATTTCCAACAGATCTTCAGTCCCAGGTGATGGCAGTGATGGCATCAGGAACGGGCTGGGGAAGAGTGGAGGAGACAATCTTTGAAGGCAGGTTCGGTGCAGCCAATGAACTTAAGAAGCTGGGAGCAGATATCGTCATAGAAGGAAAAAGGGCGATTGTACACGGGCTGTATCCGCTAAAAGGAAATTACGTAACTGCACCTGATTTAAGAGGCGGAGCTGCACTTGTTGTAGCAGGGCTTGCAGGAGAAGGTGTTACGGAGATTTTGGATTGCCACCACATTGAGCGGGGGTATGAAGATGTCTGCCGCGATTTAAGCAGTGTTGGAGCTGTAATCAGAGGTAAGGAATGAAAAAATTCAAAAAGAGCAGAAGAAAGTTGACAGTTGCAATCATAGCAGTATTCCTTCTGGCTGGGGCGGCGGTTTTCCTGTCGCTTCAGATCAGAAATATTACTGTAACCGGCAACAAAAAATATACATCCGATCAGATCGTAGACTTATTATTTAAGGAGGGCTGGGATCGGAATGCGATTTTTTGTATTTATAAGGACCACTTTCAGAAACACGAACAGATTCCTTTCGTGGAAGATTACAAAATTGTATTCCAGAACCCTGTGAGCGTTGAAGTGATCGTTTATGAAAAATCCGTGGTCGGTTATGTTTCCTATATGGGCAGCTATATGTATTTTGATAAAGACGGAATTATTGTGGAGAGTTCCAGCGGAAAACTGACAGGAATTCCATGGATTACGGGGCTTTCGTATGGGCATATTGCTCTGCACCAGCCCCTCCCCGTGGAGGATGCCAAAGTCTTTGACCGGATATTAACCCTTACCCAGCTTCTTTCTACTCATCAGATTCCGGTTGATGAGATCAAATACGATTCCCAGGGGAATGCTACACTGGTCATGGGAACCATCCGGGTGTATCTTGGAAGCAATGACCAGATGAGCGGAAAGATCTCAGAACTGAGTGATCAGCTGCCTGTTCTGGGCGGCTTATCCGGCACTCTTTATCTGGATACATATGACGAAGCGGAAACTGTCACATCTTACCGTTTTATGAAAGATAAGTGAATTTACATATTTTGCATGGAATTTTGTTAAAAAAATGGTTGATATTTTTTACAAAATAAAATATTATAATAAATAGGTTTATACAGTAAGCTGTATATGGTTAAAGGAGGATATAATCTTGTTAGAGATTAAGATAAATGAGGCGGATAATGCTGCAAGAATTCTGGTAATCGGTGTAGGCGGTGCCGGAAACAATGCGGTTAACCGCATGATTGATGAGAATATAGCTGGTGTGGAATTTCTTGGAATTAATACGGACAAGCAGGCATTGCAGTTTTGCAAGGCTCCTACTGCCATGCAGATCGGTGAAAAACTGACTAAGGGTCTTGGTGCAGGTGCTAAACCTGAGATTGGCGAAAAGGCAGCGGAAGAGAATGCGGACGAGCTGGCTCAGGTCATGAAGGGTGCAGATATGGTATTTGTTACATGTGGTATGGGAGGCGGAACCGGAACCGGAGCAGCTCCTGTAGTAGCTAAGATTGCAAAGGATATGGGAATCTTAACAGTGGGTGTTGTAACAAAACCGTTCCGTTTTGAAGCTAAGACACGTATGAGCAATGCAACATCCGGTATTGAGCGTTTAAAGGAAAGTGTGGACACTCTGATTGTTATCCCCAATGACCGTCTTCTTGAAATTGTGGACAGACGCACTACGATGCCGGATGCTCTGAAAAAAGCGGACGAAGTGCTTCAGCAGGCAGTTCAGGGAATTACAGACCTGATTAATGTACCAGGGTTAATCAATCTGGATTTTGCAGATGTTCAGACTGTTATGACAGATAAAGGCATTGCACACATTGGTATTGGCCGTGCAAAAGGTGATGAAAAGGCAATAGAGGCAGTAAAACAGGCTGTATCCAGTCCGCTTCTTGAGACTACCATCGAGGGTGCAACTCATGTAATTATTAATATCTCCGGCGACATCAGCCTGATTGAGGCCAATGAAGCAGCCAGCTATGTTCAGGAGATGGCAGGAGATGATGCGAATATTATATTCGGTGCCATGTATGATGAGAATGCTCAGGATGAAGCAAGCATTACGGTCATTGCAACTGGACTTGATATGCAGCATGAAACACCTGTTTCCAAGGTTATGAATAATTTCTCAAATCCAAACTATAAGCAGCCGAAGGCAGCACCTCAGCCTGGTAACCAGGAAGCAGCGGCAACCGCACCAAATCCTGGTTACAATCAAAACTTTAACCAGAACTACAGCAATGCCAATAATTATTCCGGACAGCCTTACCCAAACAATCAGAATGGCGGAAATTACAACGGGCAGAACTACAGCAATCCTAATTACAATAAACAGCCAAACTACGGACAAGGTACTCCCCAGAACCAGAACGCACCTCAGGGAAACGGGCAGCCTTACCGTCCTACTGTGAATAAGGAAGTACAGATTAATATTCCTGACTTTTTAAGAAATAAAAGATAATAGATACATAGCAGGCAGGTTCCCGTGAACCTGCCTGTTTTTGAAAGGAGCGCTACGATGATAAAGGATGAAAAGGACTGGGAGCTTTCAGAGGATTATTATTCAGAGCAGGGAGAGGAAAAGAAACTTTCTCTGGAAGATTTTATAACGGATCAGGATTTAGTTGAGAATTCACTTAATTATTCCACGGAGTCTGACGAACTTCTAAATAAGACCATAGAAGATGTTCATAAGGTACTGGCACTTGCTAAAGAAGGGAAGAGCATTGAAGCAATTGCCGGTTTAACTGGTCTGAACGAAAAATATGTATATGATATCCAGGTATGTGCACAGGGCTTCAGGGAGGATGACGAGATTGCAGTAGCTCATTTGGTCCTGGGTTAAAAGAGGGGGAACAAAAGATGATGAAAAAGATTTGTCCGGTCTGCGATCTTCCGGTGAATGAGGTGAATTATTGCCCCAGGTGCAGACGTGTGATCAGAAAGCCTGTTAACTGGGAAGTGAATTATTTATTAAATGAAAAAAGAATCGAGATAAATCCGGTTATGGGACAGCCCGGAAATCAACCGGTGGCAATGAGACCTGTTATGAATCAGTCAGATGGTGATAAGAAAAAGTCTTATATTTTACCGGTTGTACTGGCTGTATTTTTTATTGCTATCTCAATGACAGGTGCTCTTATCAGTTATACTGTGACAGCTGTAACCTTAGATAATTCCTATGAAACGGCAGTTGGAGATGATGACTCCGGATATCGGGATTTAGAGGAAGCAGATGTAATTGCTGCAGGTGAACCATGCAGCGGTTATAATCATTTTGATGCAGACGGAAGAGCCATTGCAGATTCTATGAGCGGGTTTATGAAAGAAGGAGACTATGGCAGTAAGATCAGTTCCGAAGAGACTAACTCATACAATTACGAGATCGAACAGGACAATGGCCCTGTTACTTATTATGAGACAGTGAAAAGTGTTTATTTCATACCGGATGCAACCGATGATGAAGAACCGTATGAAGCGTCGTATGAGTATGTTGATATCAATTACGATACGGCGACAGGCGGGCTGCATCAGTATGTGTCTTACTTAAAGGACACAGAAGTCTCGATGGCTTACTTAGAGCAGTTTTTAAGGCTGACTGAGGAGTCTTGCGGAATCAAGGCGGAACAAAGCAGCATCCCTTCCATTATGGAACAGGTAAAGTCAAGACTCAGCCATGAGGATGGAGCTTATATACTGGAGGGAATTTTTGATATTAATTTATATTTTGATGAGGACTGGGTGCAGATTTATGTGACATTTAACAATCCTGAAACTGTTAAAAATCAGGAAACTTAGCGGGCTCCCTGCTATTGACAGATATTAATAGATCTGGTATAATTATAACAATCGCAAAAGGGAGTAGCTTCCACCGCAAGGATGGATAAGCGTGCGTCAGTACGATAAAGAGATTTATCCGCATTCTTATGAAATGTCAAGACTTTTACTGGTACCGTCAGGTATTGGCAAAGGTCTTTTTTTATACTTCTTTTGTGATAAGAAAAGAAAGAGAGGATTTGAATTATGGAAACAGTTAACCCAAAAAGAACGGAACAGCTTAAAAATTTCCAGAAGCTGTTTAAAAAGTCCGGAATGGGGCTTCTAATCGCTGTAGCGGTTCTGGTGATAGCATTAGGATCCGTTTACAATGTACAGGAGCAGGAACAGGCAGTAGTGACAACCCTTGGTATTCCCAGAACGGTTGCAGAGCCGGGCCTTCATTTTAAAATCCCTTTTGTACAGAATGTGCAAAAAGTGAATACAACAATCCAGGGATTTGCCATAGGCTATGATCCAAGTGACAATGAAAGCAAGGAAGAAGACTCCCTTATGATAACCAGGGATTATAATTTTGTGAACGTGGATTTCTTTGTGGAATACAAAGTCTCTGATCCGGTAAAAGCAATCTACGCTTCTGTGGATCCGCTGACCATTCTTAAGAATGTAACGAGAAGCAGCATACGGACCGTCATTGGCAGCTATGACGTAGATTCCGTTCTCACCAATGGAAAAAATGAGATTCAGTCCAAGGTAAAGGAAATGATTACCACAAAGCTGACGGAGCATACCGTGGGGCTTACCGTGGTTAATGTTACCATACAGGATTCCGAGCCGCCGACAAAGGAAGTAATGGAAGCGTTTAAGGCTGTTGAGACAGCCAAACAGGGGAAAGAAACGGCCATCAACAATGCAAACAAATACCGTAATGAAAAACTTCCGGAGGCAACGGCCAAGACGGATCAGATCCTTCAGGAAGCAGAATCTACCAAAGCAAAACGGATCAATGAGGCAAATGCAGAGGTTTCGAAATTTAATGCCATGTATCAGGAATATATAAAAAATCCGGAAGTGACAAAAAAACGAATGTTCTATGAAACAATGGAAGATGTTCTTCCCAACATGAAGGTGATTATTGACGGTACGGACCAGACCAGTACCATCCTGCCTCTTGACAGCTTTACAGGAGGAGAAACCAGTGAGAAGAAGGAGAATAAGGAATGAAAAAGATAAAAACAGCCATAGGAATATTGATTACAGCAGCAGTCCTTATTGTATTGACAGGGTCGGTTGTGGTTACCAATGAAAATGAATATAAGCTGATCCGCCAGTTTGGAAGAGTGGAACGTGTTATCAGCACACCGGGAATTTCTTTTAAAATTCCACTGGTCCAGACTGCCTATACTCTGCCAAAGCAGATTCTGCTATATGATCTGGCTGCGTCGGATGTGATTACAATGGATAAAAAGACAATGCTCAGCGATAGTTATGTCCTCTGGCGGATAGAAGACCCACTGAAATTTGCCCAGTCATTAAATTCATCAGTTATAAGCGCTGAGAGCAGAATTGATACGGTGGTTTATAACTCTGTAAAGAATGTGATCAGCAGTATGGCGCAAAATGAAGTCATCAGCGGCCGGGACGGCGAACTGTCACAGGCAATTATGGAGAATGCGGGGGACAATATGGTGCAGTACGGCATCCGCCTTCTGTCAGTGGAAACAAAACGGCTGGATCTTCCCGCAGATAATAAGACAGCTGTCTATGAACGAATGATTTCGGAACGTGCTAAGATTGCAGCTACATTTACGGCAGAAGGCCAGGCGGAGGCAAAAAAGATACAAAATACAACTGACCGTGAAATCGCTATCAGCATATCCGATGCCCAGGCAAAGGCTGCATCAATCACAGCAGAAGGAGAAGGGGAATATATGAGAATTCTGGCGGAAGCTTATCATGATCCTCAAAGAACAGATTTTTATTCCTTTGTGCGGTCTTTGGAAGCTGCAAGGACTTCTCTTTCCGGAAATGGAAATACGTTGATTCTTCCAGAGAGCTCTCCGCTTGCCAGGATTTTTACAGGACAGTAAAATTAGGTATACTGCCTGTTGCGGGAAAAAGTTTTTTATGGTAAAGTGTTAAAATAAAAGAAGCAGAGGATAGGAGATTGACAGAATGAAGATTACCGATATATTGAGCCAGGGAAAGCCCACCTTATCTTTTGAAGTGTTTCCGCCTAAAACAGAGGATAAGTATGATTCTGTTGAGAAAGCTGCTGCTGAGATAGCAAAACTGAAACCTGCTTTTATGAGCGTTACCTACGGCGCAGGCGGAGGAACCAGTAAGTATACCGTAGATATCGCTTCTGCGCTCCATCATGATTACCATGTTACGGCTCTGGCACATTTAACCTGTGTATCTTCTACCAAAGAAAAGGTACGCCAGGTTCTGGGAGAGTTAAGGGAAGCAGGGATTGAGAATGTGCTGGCATTAAGGGGAGATATGCCTGCCGATGCACCGGTGAATCGGGAATACAGCTATGCATCAGAGCTGATCAGGGAGATAAAGGAGACTGGTGATTTCTGCATCGGTGCCGCCTGTTATCCGGAGGGCCATGTGGAATCGGCAAATAAGACCATTGATATGGATTATTTAAAGCAGAAGGTGGAAGCAGGCTGTGATTTCGTAACCACCCAGATGTTTTTCGATAATAATATTTTATATAACTACTTATACCGGATTCGGGAAAAGGGAATTACGGTGCCAGTCGTTGCAGGTATTATGCCTGTAACCAATGTGAAGCAGATCATACGAAGCTGCCAGCTTTCCGGAACCTATCTGCCCTCCCGCTTTAAAGCTATTGTTGACCGGTTCGGGGAGAATCCCGCAGCTATGAAGCAGGCAGGGATCGCGTATGCAACGGAGCAGATCATTGATTTAATTGCAAATGGTGTCAATGCCATCCATGTTTATTCCATGAATAAGCCGGATGTGGCATTAAAGATCAAGGAAAATCTTTCGGAGATACTGTAATACGTCAGGCAGCAGGTCCGTTTCTGTTAAAGATTCGGGCCTGTTTTATCAGGAATGATGGGAGGGATATGGATGGAGATCAGCCGGAAAGAGATTCTCAGATATTTAGGTTATGGGAACACGGAAGGCGATGAACAGGTAAATGCTTTAATTGAAGACGTTTTAAAAGAACTTCTGGCTGCTGCGTCACCGAAGAGCATTTACCGATCATATCCTTTAAGACTGCTTCCTGATTATGAAATTGATTTCACAGTTTTCCGTACAAAGAGCCGGAATCTAAGCAAGAATCTGGCGGATTGTGAAGAAGTCCTGTTATTTGCAGCAACACTGGGTACCGGTGTGGATGTACTGCTTCACAAATATACCAGACTTCAGATGAGCAGAGCAGTTATCATGCAGGCAGCTGCCGCTGCAGTGATTGAAGAATACTGTGATGAAGAAAACCGCAGGCTTAAAGAGGAATATGAGGCGAAAGGCTTTTACTTAAGACCCAGATTCAGTCCGGGGTATGGTGATTTTTCACTGGAATGCCAACGAGAGATTACAACCGTATTGGAAACGCCGAAACGGATTGGCATTATGCTTACGGAAAGCCTGCTCATGACGCCCTCAAAATCCGTAACTGCGGTGATGGGAGTCAGCAAAAAGCCTTACCGGTGCGAGATAAAAGGGTGTGAATCCTGCGGAAAAAAGGACTGTGCATACCGGAGACAGGGATAGAATTTGAATGCAGATGGAGGAATGTATGACAGCGATTTTAGAGGAATTGAAAAATAGAATTCTTTTTTTTGACGGTGGAATGGGCAGCCTTTTACAGGCCAGCGGATTGATACCCGGTGAACTTCCGGAGACCTGGAATATAACTCATTCTGACTTAATTGTAAAGATTCACAGGGATTATCTGGAAGCCGGCGCGGATCTGATTAAAACCAATACTTTCGGGGCAAATGGTTTAAAATTTAATCAGAACAAGGAATTTGACTTAGAACAGATTGTGACGGCTGCCATGAGGAATGCAAAGCAGGCGGTGGATACAGCCGTTTATCCGGAGGGAAGAAAAAAGGGAGCGGTTGCTCTTGATATTGGTCCTACCGGCAAGCTGTTAAAGCCTTTGGGTGACCTTGATTTTGAAGAAGCCTATGAGTTGTTTTCCCAGATCGTAAGGATCGGCGTCCGGGAAGGCGCGGATCTGATACTCATTGAAACCATGAGCGACAGCTATGAGGCTAAAGCAGCAGTTCTTGCAGCAAAAGAGAACAGCAGTCTTCCTGTGTTTGTTACAATGATTTTTGATGAGAAGGGGAAGCTGCTGACCGGTGGAAATGTGGAGTCAACAGTGGCCCTTTTAGAAGGTCTGGGTGTGGATGCACTGGGAACTAACTGCGGACTTGGACCTGTTCAGATGAAGGGAATTTTAGAGGATATCATGAAGGTGGTCTCTGTTCCTGTTATTGTTAATCCCAATGCAGGTCTGCCAAGAAGTGAAGGCGGGAAGACGGTCTATGACATTGATGAGGATCAGTTTGCCAGAGCGATGAAGGCTATCACAGAGGCAGGAGCCTGTATCATCGGAGGCTGCTGCGGAACCACGCCGGAACATATTAAAAAGATGGTGGCTGTGTGTAAGGATTATCCAGTCAGAATTCCTGAGAAAAAGCACCGTACAGTCATTTCCTCCTATGCCCAGGCGGTTGTGATAGACCGGAAACCGGTTATCATTGGAGAGCGGATCAATCCTACTGGAAAATCCAAATTTAAGCAGGCTTTAAAGGATCACAACCTGGAGTATATCTTAAAGGAAGGAGTGCTCCAGCAGGATAATGGGGCTCATGTTCTGGATGTAAATGTAGGACTTCCTGAAATTGATGAGCCGTCAATGATGGAAGAAGTGGTAAAAGAGCTGCAGAGCATCATTGACCTTCCGTTACAGATTGATACCTCCAATATGGCTGCTATGGAACGGGCGATGAGAATCTATAACGGCAAGCCGCTGATCAATTCTGTCAATGGTAAAAAAGAGGCTATGGACGCCATTTTTCCGCTTGTAAAACGGTATGGAGGTGTTGTTGTAGCACTGGCTCTCGATGAGGATGGAATTCCGGAAACTGTGGAAGGCAGAATTGCTGTTTCGAAAAAAATCTATGACACGGCAGCCGGATACGGTATTGGGAAAGAGGATATTATCATCGATGCTTTATGCATGACAGTCAGCTCAGACAGCAAAGGTGCTCTTACAACTCTTGAGACGGTGAGACGTGTCAGGGATGAGTTGGAAGGGAAGACCATTCTTGGAGTATCCAATATATCCTTTGGTCTGCCCCAGAGAGAAATTGTCAATGCTGCATTCTTTACCATGGCTTTGCAGAACGGGTTAAACGCGGCTATAATCAACCCTAATTCAGAGGCCATGATGCGCTCGTATTACAGCTACTGTGTTCTTGCAGACTTAGATCCCCAGTGCAGTACTTATATCAGTACCTACAGTGGTAATGTGACTGTTCCAGGGGAAACAAAAGGGGAAAGCAGAAACGGTCTCTCCTTACAGGAAAGTATTAAAAAGGGATTAAAAGACCGTGCATTTTCAGCTGTCACCGAGCTTCTGGAACACAGTGAGCCTCTTATGATCATACAGGAAGAGATGATTCCTGCTCTTAATGAGGTTGGAAAAGGGTTTGAAAAGGGAACGGTATTTCTCCCCCAGCTTCTGATGAGTGCGGAGGCGGCAAAAGCGGCATTTGAGGTGATTAAGGAACGGCTTGCCCAAAGTGGTGCTGAAGAGAAGAGAAAGGGAACTGTGATACTGGCTACTGTAAAAGGAGATATCCACGATATTGGGAAAAATATTGTAAAGGTGCTTTTGGAAAATTACAGCTATGAGGTGATAGATCTGGGAAAGGACGTTGCTCCTGAAACCATTGTTAAGACTGCTGCAGACCGGGATGTGAAACTGGTGGGGTTAAGTGCCCTCATGACGACTACAGTCCCAAGCATGGAAGAGACCATCCGGCAGCTTCGCGAAAAGGTGCCCTTTGTGAATGTGATGGTGGGAGGTGCGGTTCTTACGAAGGAATATGCCATGACAATCGGTGCGGACCGGTATTGCAGGGATGCCATGGCATCCGTCAATTATGCCGAGGAGATATTTGAAGTAAAATAAGGTGCCTCATTGACAAATATGGAATGAATGGTACAATAAAACTTGATAATATATCTGGAGGTACAAAATGGGAAAGATTATTTTAACGGGAGACAGACCCACCGGAAAGCTTCACATCGGACATTATGTGGGTTCGCTGAGGCGCAGGGTGGAACTGCAAAATTCCGGCGAATTTGACGAGATTTTTATTATGATTGCGGATGCCCAGGCATTGACGGACAATGCAGACAATCCGGAGAAAGTCCGTCAGAACATTATCGAGGTGGCGCTGGATTATCTTGCATGCGGACTGGATCCCAGTAAGAGTACGTTGTTCATCCAGTCTCAGATACCCCAGCTTACAGAGCTTAGCTTCTATTATATGAATCTGGTAACTGTTTCAAGGCTTCAGCGCAATCCTACCGTGAAATCAGAGATTACCATGAGAAACTTTGAAACCAGCATCCCTGTGGGCTTCTTTACGTATCCCATCAGCCAGGCGGCCGATATTACGGCTTTTAAGGCAACGACTGTCCCGGTTGGAGAAGATCAGGAGCCTATGATCGAGCAGACGAGGGAGATTGTGCGCAAATTTAACTCTGTTTACGGAGATGCTCTGGTAGAACCTGACATCCTTCTTCCGGATAATCAGGCATGCTTACGCCTTCCTGGAACAGATGGTAAGGCGAAGATGAGCAAATCCCTTGGAAACTGCATTTACTTATCCGATTCAGAGGAAGAGGTTAAGAAAAAAGTGATGAGCATGTACACAGATCCTAACCACCTTATGGTTTCTGATCCTGGTAAAGTGGAAGGCAATACGGTATTTACCTATCTGGACGCATTCAGCAGGGAAGAGGATTTTAAAGAATATTTACCAGATTACAAGAATCTTGATGAACTGAAAGAGCACTATCAAAGAGGCGGACTTGGAGATGTGAAGGTAAAGAGATTTTTAAACAGCGTACTTCAGGCCGAGTTAGAACCCATCAGAAAAAGAAGAAAAGAATACGAAGCGGATATTCCTTACGTATATCAGATCTTAAAAGAGGGCAGCCAGAAAGCGGAAGCTGTGGCAGCTAACACCTTAAAAGACGTGAAGGAAGCTATGAAGATCAACTATTTTGATGATATGGAACTGATCGATGAACAGGCCAGACGGTTTCAGGAGAAGGAATAGAGACAGTCATGAAGATTGTATCAATCAGTGAAATACTGGAATGCAACCGGCTTTTAAAAGACAGCGGGCTGGAATTTAAGATTCATTTAAGAGATGCCTGCGGGAAACAGTCCTGCTCCATAGAATCTCTGAGTGAGAGCAATGGAACAGAGCAGTATCAGGCTCTTTACAAGATGCTGGAAGCATATTTTGGAAACTTACGTTTCCAGTTGGAATATAGTGCGGATAATAAGAACTTCTGGATGAGTTAGCTCCGGAAACTGGAATGCCGGAGTGGCTGCAAAGAGAATATTCTTTCGGCTTCTCCGGCTTTTTTGTATTAAAAATAAAATAATAATTATTATCGATATTATTTATTGAATTTTCTGGAAATCTATGCTATGATTGTATTGTGAATTAGGGATAACTAACTCATAAATTTAACTGAAACAAGCCATATTAATCGAGTATAGTCAACAGGAAAGGAGATAGATGGTATGTCATTCATTGGAAAAGAGATTAGTGATTTTAAAGTACAGAGTTTTATAAATGGAGAATTTAAGGAAGTTGTAAAGAAGGACGTTCTGGGAAAGTGGTCCGTATTCTTTTTCTATCCGGCAGATTTTACATTTGTCTGCCCCACGGAACTGGAAGATCTTGCAGATAAATACGAGGATTTTAAAAAGGCTGGCTGTGAAATTTACAGCGTATCCTGTGATACCCATTTTGTACACAAAGCATGGCATGATGCTTCAAAGACAATCAAAAAGATTAAGTATCCCATGCTTGCAGATCCCACTGGAGCACTGGCAAGAAGCTTTGATGTACTGATTGAGGATTCAGGCATGGCGGAACGGGCAACCTTTGTTGTGAATCCGGAAGGCGTGATCGTGGCTTATGAAGTGATCGCCGGCAATGTGGGACGAAATGCAGAGGAATTATTCCGCAGAGTGGAGGCTTCCCAGTTCGTTGCAAAGCACGGAGATGAGGTGTGCCCTGCAAAATGGAAACCAGGAGAAAAAACATTAAAGCCCAGCCTGGATTTAGTTGGGCTTTTGTAAAGGCGGGATACTATGGCTGAACTTTATGACGTAATTATTGTAGGCGCAGGTCCTGCAGGTCTCTCCGCAGCCATTTACGCAGCCAGGGCCAGATTTAAAGTTCTGGTACTTGAAAAAGAAAAAATCGGCGGACAGATAACCATTACATCGGAAATCGTGAATTACCCCGGAATAGAGAAAACAGACGGTGCAGAGCTGACTGAAAAGATGCGCCTCCAGGCTCAGAGCTTTGGCGCGGAATTTCAAATGGCCAAAGTAACAGACTTTGATTTCTCTGGGGATATCCGGATTGTTAAAACAGATAAAGGTGATTATCGGACACTTGGAATTGTTCTTGCTCTTGGAGCAAACCCCAGAACTCTGGGGTTTGCAGGAGAGAAAGTGTACAAAGGAAGAGGAGTGGCTTATTGTGCAACCTGTGACGGTGAATTTTTCACCGGAATGGATGTATTTGTAATTGGAGGCGGATTTGCAGCGGCAGAGGAAGCTGTATTTCTGACCAAATATGCAAAAAAGGTCACGGTTATTGTCAGAGAAGAGGATTTTACCTGTGCCGCCTCCGTAGCCGATAAGGCTAAGAATCATGAGAAAATTGAAGTGCATTATCAGACTGAGATTGTGGAAGCCTCCGGAGACAGACTGTTAAGATCCGCCCGGTTTAAAGACAGAAAGACCGGACGGGAGTGGAGCTATAAAGCACCGGAGGGAGAATCCTTTGGTATTTTTGTATTCGCAGGCTATGTGCCGGATACAGATCTGGTTAAAGGAAAGCTGGAGCTTGACAGCCATGGATATCTTATCACGGACCACAATCAGATGACCGGTATTCCGGGAGTGTATGGAGCCGGTGATGTGTGCATTAAAAATTTAAGGCAGGTGGTTACAGCTGTTTCCGATGGGGCAGTTGCAGCAACATCTTTAGAGAAATATGTTGCTGAAGTATATGAAAAGTTAAACTTATCCCCACGGGAGTCCGAACCAGGGGTGAAGGACAGAAATGAGGATACAAAGCAGCCGGAGGAATCAGGAGAAGAGAATTTTATCAATTCTGAGATGAGACAGCAGTTAGAAGGTCTGTTTCATAAGTTTCAGACAAAAGTTGTTGTAAAGGCTCTTTTAGACCAAAGCCGGCTTTCGTCCGAGATGGCGTCCTTCCTAAAGGAACTTTCAGGGATTTCGGACAAAGTGGAGACCATCACAGAACGGGCGTCGGATAAGTCAGAACCTGATGAGGCGCTTCCGGTCCTTTGTGTTTTAAGAGAAGATGGTACTGAAACCGGGATCCGATTTTATGGAATTCCCGGCGGCCATGAGTTTAATTCCTTTATAATTGGTCTATATAATGCAGCGGGACCGGGACAGTCTCTTTCTTCGGAGGAAACTGACCGGATACACAGGTTAGAGAAAGAGCTTACTATTAAGATAGCAGTTTCATTATCCTGTACCATGTGCCCAACCACGGTTATGTCTGCGGGAAGAATTGCGGCTGACAGCAGTAAAGTGAAGGCCTGGACTTATGATCTGGCTTATTATCCGGAATTAAAGAAACGATATCAGATTATGAGCGTTCCCTGCATGATTATAAACGATGAGATTGTAGAATTTGGGAAGAAGTCCGTAGAGGAGCTTCTGACCGTTCTGGAAAGCATATAAAAGAAAAGGAGAAATCATGATGAATTATCTGGAAATTGAAAAGGTCATTGGAAGAGAAATTATTGACTCAAGAGGGAATCCTACTGTAGAGGCAGAGGTTCATTTAGCAGATGGCACCATTGCTATGGGAGTTGCACCCAGCGGAGCGTCTACCGGCGAATTCGAGGCGCTGGAGTTAAGAGACGCAGATAAGACCCGTTATGGCGGAAAAGGAGTATTGAATGCGGTTCACAACATTAATACTGTGATTCATTATGCTCTGGTTGGCATGGATGCATCTGATATCTATGGAATTGACAACGCTATGATTACAGCGGACGGAACACCGGACAAATCAAGACTGGGAGCCAATGCCATTCTTGCAGTATCCATTGCCTGTGCAAGAGCAGCGGCAGTCAGCATGGGAATTCCACTTTACCGGTTCTTAGGCGGTATTACAGGAAACCGTCTTCCTGTTCCCATGATGAATATCTTAAACGGAGGTGCTCATGCAGCCAACACCGTAGATGTTCAGGAATTTATGATTATGCCGGCAGGCGCTCCAAGCTTTAAGGAAGGTTTGCGCTGGTGTACAGAGGTGTTCCATTGTCTTGCATCTATTCTAAAGGCGAAGGGGCTGACAACCTCCGTTGGAGACGAAGGCGGATTTGCTCCCAACTTAGAAAGTGACGATGCAGCCATTGAACTGATTCTGGAAGCGGTAAGAAAAGCGGGTTTTGAACCGGGACGGGATTTTGTACTTGCCATGGATGCTGCAGCCAGCGAATGGAAGGGAGAAGGGAAAGGACAGTATGTTCTTCCTAAATCCGGTAAGCACTATACCTCAGAGGAACTAATTGAACATTGGAAACAGCTTAGTGACAAATACCCCATTTATTCCATTGAGGATGCACTTGACGAAGAGGACTGGGAAGGCTGGAAGTTACTTACAAAAGAGCTTGGAAGCAAAATCCAGCTGGTAGGTGATGACTTGTTTGTAACCAATACGGAGCGGCTGAAAAAAGGAATCACAGAAGGCTGTGGAAATTCCATTCTCATAAAACTGAATCAGATCGGAACGGTATCAGAGACTCTGGAAGCCATTAAGATGGCTCACCGGGCCGGCTATACTGCAATTGCTTCCCATCGTTCCGGCGAGACAGAGGATACCACCATTGCGGATCTGGCAGTGGCTTTAAATACCTGTCAGATAAAAACCGGAGCTCCAAGCAGAAGTGAGCGTGTCGCAAAATACAACCAGCTGATTCGGATTGAAGAAGAACTGGGAGAAAGCGCTGTTTATCCGGGAATGGATGCATTTCATATCCGTCGTTCATAAATAAAAAGATAGAGAAGACCTGCCTGGCAAAATGTACTGCCTTGCAGGTCTTTTTTTGCGTATTTTGATAAAACTGTTTGATGTATGGAAAAATAAATGGTATGCTAATGAAACTGGTGGAATATCAGACGTCCTTTTTCAATAGAATAAACAGTGATACCCGTGATTAACGCGGAGCAAGTGGGAGAAGGATAGATGGCGGAGATAAAAAGAATCAGATGCGGAAGCGAGAACTGTTATCTGATAGAGAAAAGAGGCAGAGCCATTCTGATCGATACCGGAAGAAAAGGTTTTGAAGAAAAGATTCTTAACCAGTGTAAAAAAAGCAGAGTGGAGCTGATTATTCTGACTCATGGTCATATAGAGCAGGTGCAGAATGCAGCATTTCTTTCAAAAGAACTGAAAGCTCCTCTGGCTATTCATAAAAGTGATCTGGAAATTTTAAAGGATAATTTCAGGGAGCCGGTTTCCTATCAGGGGCTTTTGGGTATGGTGGTTGCGGAAGTTGCTGTAAAGAATTTTGAGGATTCGGTGATTTTAGATTTTAAACCTGATATTTATTTAAAAGAAGGTGACAGGCTTGATAAATATGGCATTGACGGAACGGTTCTGGAGCTTCCCGGCCACACAAGAGGTTCTATCGGGGTGGAACTGGAGAAACGGGCCATATTTGTGGGAGACGCTTTGATGAACTTATTTTACCCCGGTCTTCCCATGATTTACTGTGACCGGGAAGCTATGATAAAAAGTGCGGAGAGAATCAGCGCTATTGGTGCAAGAAGGATATATTTCTGTCACGGAAACCCGGCGGATAACAGAACCTGGATCCGGACAGATTATTGAACAGAGGAATTTGCGTATGATAAACATTTATCTGAAAGAGTTTGAACTATCAGCGGAGGAAAACAGGCGTGAAAAAGAGCATCTGGCGGGCGAGATGCTCCTGCGGGAGGGCTTAAAGAAGGAATACGGCATCGTTTACGGTGAGGATATTCCTCTTCCCGTTGTTAAAGGCGAGAAAGGAAAGCCTCAACTAAAGGAGTATCCTCACATTTACCATAATATCAGCCATACGGATGGACTGGCTGTATGTGCGCTTGGTGATGAACCGGTGGGAATTGATACAGAGCTAATACGTCCGTTTTCTGAAAAAATCATACGAAAAGTGATGTCACCCCAGGAACAGGAGCTGTTTGAGAAGCTGAAGGGAGACGAGCGGACCGCCTACTTTTTTAAGATCTGGACCCTGAAGGAAAGTTATGTAAAAGCAAAAGGGTGTGGAATTACCATACCCCTTACGGATTTCTCCTTTTATCTGGAAGATGGAACTGTTACATGCTCGGTTCCGGGCGTTCATATGGTTTTGCGATGCCTGAGGGAAAAATATATGTTATCGTTGTGTACCTATAAGGAGACTAAAATCTGTTGGAATCGGCAAGAATCTATTTAAGTGTTTATCACTGGAATGGAGGAAGCCAATGAAACTTGTATCGGATCAATCGATAATTACGTACTTACAGAAATTTAACCAGTATCCGTTTGAAGTTAGACTTCACGGAACATCATATCTGATCGGTGCGGGACATCCAGTATTTACCGTCAGCATGAAAGAGGATATTAATACCAGGGATTTAATGACCAGCACCTCTCTGGCTCTGGGTGAGGCTTATATTAAGGGAACACTGGATATCGAAGGAGATTTATTTCAGGCACTGGATCATTTTATGGGGCAGATGGCGGTATTTACAGCAGATCAGAAAAAACTGAAAAATCTTATTTTTACTTCTCTTTCCAAAAAGAACCAGGAAAAAGAAGTTGCCTCTCATTATGACATTGGGAACGATTTCTACAGCCTGTGGCTTGACGATACCATGAGCTATTCATGCGGTTATTTTAAAACGGACCAGGATACTCTTTATGATGCTCAGTGCAACAAAGTGGAACGTATTCTGAAAAAACTGTACTTAAAAGAGGGAATGACACTTTTAGATATCGGCTGCGGCTGGGGATATCTGCTGATTCGTGCAGCAAAGGAATATGGTGTAAAAGGTGTGGGAATCACACTGAGCATGGAACAGAAAAAGGAGTTTGAAAAAAGAATTGAGATTTTGGGTCTGTCCGGCCGTATTAAGGTGGAACTGATGGATTACCGGGATCTCCCCCAATATGGAAAAGCCTTTGACCGGGTAGTCAGTGTTGGTATGGTGGAGCACGTAGGGAGAGAGAATTATGATTTGTTTATCAAAAGTGCAGAGTCTGTGCTGGTGCCGGGCGGGCTGTTTCTTCTGCATTTTATCAGTGCATTAAAAGAGTATCCGGGAGACCCGTGGATGAAAAAATATATATTTCCTGGAGGAGTGGTTCCCAGTCTTAGAGAAATGATAAATCTGCTGAGTGATCATCAGTTTTATACATTGGATGTGGAGAGTCTCCGGAGGCATTATTATAAAACACTGCGACACTGGGATCAGAATTTTAATAAAAACAGGAATCAGATTGAAAAAAAGATGGGTACGGAGTTTGTGAGAATGTGGGACTTATATCTGAATGCCTGCGCTGCAACCTTCCACAACGGAATTATTGATCTGCATCAGATTCTTTTGTCAAAGGGAATTCAAAATGATCTGCCCCTGACCAGGTGGTATTAAATTACAAGAGTAACGAAAGAGGAATAAGGGAATGAATATGACGGAGAAACAGCACCTTAAGCGGGGAAACGTTCTGACGATATCAGGCGGAATTTTATGGGGAATATCAGGAACCTGCGGACAGTATCTTTTACAGGTAAAGGGACTGTCTTCTGACTGGCTGGTTCCGGTACGCCTCCTGTGTGCAGGAGTTTTACTGCTGTTTCTCTGTTACATGAAACAGGGAAATCAAATCTTTGCTCCATTGAAAAACAAAAAAGACGGGGTTGACTTATTAATTTTTGGCATGGTGGGAATGTCCATGTGCCAGTATACATATTTTACGGCTATCGAATATTCCAATGCAGGAACCGCGACTGTACTTCAGTACATAGGTCCGGTTCTCATTATGCTTTATGTATCCGCACGGGCCGGAAAAATACCAGGCAGATACGAGCTTCTTGCGGCGATACTCGCCATGGCAGGAACTTTTTTACTGGCAACTCATGGAAAACCGGGAAATCTTGTTATATCGGACAAGGCTCTTTTCTGGGGACTGTGTTCAGCAGCAGCGCTTGCGGTTTATACTACCCAGCCGGGCAGGCTTCTTAAAAAGTACGGTTCCATGGTGATAGCGGGCTGGGGGATGTTCATTGGTGGAGTTCTTCTCAGTCTGATTTTCCGCCCGTGGGAGAAAACTCTTCTTTTAGATACGCAGGCGATTCTTGGTATGGTATTTATTATCCTGTTTGGTACTGTGACCGCATTTGCCTTCTACTTAGAGGGAGTAAACAGGGTAGGTCCTAAGAAGGGAAGTCTGCTGGCATCAGTAGAGCCTGTATCGGCTACCATATTTTCTGTTCTTTTTATGGGAGTCAGTTTCGGTATGCTTGATCTGCTTGGATTTGCATGTATTATTTCGACTGTTTTTCTGCTGACATCAGGGAAGGAATAGCCAGGCTTTACTTTTTATTTCATATCATATATAATTATGAAATAATATTACATGAATTAGAGGTAACGATATATGCAGGAAAGTATAAGTGTGTCCGGTGTTCTCTGCTCTTCCTATGATTCTTTTTTTGAGGCAGAGAAGAAGATTGCGGATTTTATTCTCTCAAATAAAAGTGATATCATTGACATGACAGTGGCGGAGCTGGCTCTGGCAAGCGGGACAAGCGATGCGACGGTTTCCAGGTTCTGCAGGCGTTGCGGATTTAATGGTTTTCATCATTTAAAGATTAATCTGGCAAAAGAGGTGGCAGAGGAACGAGGAAACTCCATTGAGACTTCCAATGATATCAGCCGGGATAATATCGGCCAGTCTCTGCAGAATATTCTGGCCAACAAGGTTACTGAGCTGACTCAGACCATTTCCATGATGGATCCGGATGAACTTGATAAAATCTTATCCGTGGTGGAGCAGGCAAGAACTGTTCAGCTGGTAGCTGTGGGCAATACCATTCCTGTCGCACTTGATGGTGCCTTTAAGTTCAATCAACTGGGAATTGCGACTGTATCAGGGACAATATGGGAAACCCAGATGGCATATACCTGCAACATGGGTCTGGAGGATGCTGTTATTATCATATCCAACTCCGGTTTTTCCAAGCGGCTTATGACTCTTGTGGCAGTAGCCAAGGAAAACCATGTGCCAACCATTGCAATTACAAATAATATTTCCTCTCCGCTGGGACAGGCATGTGATTATCACATCACAACTGCGACCAGGGAAAAACTGCTTTTAGGAGAGTTTTGTTTTTCCAGAGTTTCTGCTACAACTGTGATAGAGATCTTATATCTCTTTCTGTCAGTCAGCAGAACGGATTCACACGATAATATTCGGCGTCACGAAATTGCAATCTCTGACGATAAAAAATAGGAGGACCGGTAGGTTCTCTTTTTTGATGTTTTGGGCGAATGACTGGGTTGTCTTTGGGGAATAATGGAATATGGGGATATAGTACAAAAAACGGTCTGGATAATACGCTTTATTTATGAGTAATTGTGCAAAGCGACGAAATGATAGGAGAAATATTATTTCTCGTATAAACGTATTGACGAAATAAAACAATCGTATTATAGTATAGACGAGGGGATGAAATAAAATTTTATATATAGAAGGAGCAGTGATATATGATTTACACGGTAACATTTAATCCGGCTCTCGATTATGTGGTTCAAGTAGATCACTTCACACTGGGATCAGTCAACAGAACGGAGCAGGAAAGCATTTTCTGCGGAGGAAAAGGGCTGAATGTATCAACTGTTCTGGCAGCGCTTGGATTCGGAAATACTGCACTTGGTTTTGTGGCAGGATTTACCGGAGACGAGATAGAACGCAGAGTGGGAAATCTGGGATTTCGAAGTGATTTCATCCATGTTGAACATGGAATGTCAAGAATTAATGTAAAACTTAAATCCGGGGAAGAGACAGAGATCAACGGAATCGGACCTGAGATAACAAAAAAAGATGTGGACCTGCTTTATGAAAAACTTGACTGTCTTACAAAAGGGGATATCTTAATTCTGTCGGGAAGTATTCCCAGATCCTTAGATGATGATATTTACGAAAGAATCATAAAGTATTTAGATAACAAGGGAATCCGTATTGTTGTGGATGCAACCCGGGATTTGCTTTCGAATGTGCTTACCTATCATCCGTTTCTGATAAAGCCTAACAATCATGAATTAGGGGAGATGTTTGGAGTGACTTTGGAAACTGTGGAGGAAATGATTCATTACGGGAAACTCCTTCAGGAGAAAGGTGCAGAAAATGTGCTGATTTCCATGGCAGGAGACGGTGCAGTGTTAATTTCCGAAAAAGGGGAGGTTTTCCAGATGGGAGTGCCCTTTGGAACTGTAAAGAATTCTGTTGGAGCCGGAGATTCCATGGTTGCAGGTTTTATTGCAGGTTACCTGGAAAACGGCAGTTATGAACACGCTTTGCGCCTTGGAAGCGCTGCAGGAAGTGCCACCGCATTTTCGCAAGGTCTTGCAGCGAAGGAAGATATAATGAAGCTTTATGAAGAATTATTAAAGGAGGGGTATTGATGAAGATTACGGACTTACTGAAAAAGGAAAGTGTGGAGCTTGGGGTGAAAGTTTCCAGTAAGGAAGCAGCCATCGACCGGCTGGTGGATTTAATGAATTCTGCCGGCAGACTGAAAGACAAAGCCGCCTACAAAGAGGGGATTCTTGCAAGAGAGGCTCTTGGCAGCACAGCGGTGGGAGATGGTATTGCCATTCCCCATGCAAAGGTAGCTGCAGTAAAGGAGCCTGGTCTGGCGGCAGTTGTGGTACCTGATGGTGTGGATTATGAAGCCTATGATGGTTCTCTATCCAAAATTATTTTTATGATTGCAGCACCGGATGGTGAGGCAGATGTCCATCTGGAGGCATTATCAAAATTATCCACCCTGCTTATGGACCCTGATTTTAAGGAGTCTTTGATTCATGCAGGATCTAAGGAAGAATTTTTACGCCTGATTGATGAGAAGGAAGCCGGTAAAAAGGCAAAACCGAAGGAAACAAAAAGCGGCTACCGTGTGTTGGCAGTAACAGCCTGCCCAACAGGGATTGCTCATACCTTTATGGCTGCTGAAAACTTAGAGCAGAAGGGCAAAAAACTTGGGATTTCCCTTAAGGCAGAGACAAACGGCGCGGAAGGTGTTGGAAATGCACTGACAAAAGCGGAAATCGACGCAGCTGACGGCATCATCATTGCAGCGGATAAAAATGTAGATATGTCCCGCTTTGACGGAAAGCGTGTTGTTGTATCAACTGTTTCTGAAGGTATTCAAAAGGGAGAGGAACTCATTAAACGTGCAGTGAGCAGCCAGACACCGGTCTATCATTATGATGGTTCTTCGTCTTCTGAGGATGACTCCAAACAGGAGGGCCTGGGACGTTCGATTTACAAACATCTGATGAACGGCGTTTCTCATATGCTTCCATTCGTTATCGGCGGCGGTATTTTAATTGCACTTGCTTTCCTTTTTGATGATTATTCCATTGATCCGTCAAATTTTGGTAAAAATACTCCTCTTGCAGCTTATATAAAAACAATTGGTGAACAGGCCTTTGGCATGATGCTTCCTGTACTGGCAGGTTATATTGCCATGAGTATTGCTGACCGTCCTGGTCTGGCAGTGGGCTTTGTCGGCGGTCTGATTGCAAAGATGGGTGCCACATTTGCAAATCCTGCAGGCGGAAGCGTAAACTCCGGATTTTTAGGAGCACTCCTTGCTGGTTTTATCGGCGGTTATATTGTACTGTTTTTAAAGAATGCATTTAAAAAGCTTCCCAAGTCTTTAGAGGGAATCAAGCCGGTTCTTCTTTATCCGCTTATTGGTATATTTCTTGTTGCAGTTGTGACCACTTTTATTAATCCGTTTGTAGGTGCTATCAATGATGGAATCACCAGTCTGTTAAACGGAATGGGCGGTACCAGCAAAATTATACTGGGTGTAGTTGTCGGCGGCATGATGTCTGTGGATATGGGCGGTCCTGTTAACAAGGCAGCTTATGTATTTGGTACGGCTCAGCTGGCAGAAGGCAATTTTGATATTATGGCTGCAGTTATGGCAGGCGGTATGGTCCCTCCTATTGCAATTGCACTGTGTACTACATTTTTTAAGAAGAAATTTACGGATAAAGAGCGTCAGTCAGGACTGGTAAACTATATTATGGGACTGTCCTTTATCTCTGAGGGCGCAATCCCCTTTGCAGCAGCGGATCCTCTTCGTGTGATTCCTTCCTGTATGATCGGCTCTGCAGTAGCAGGCGGGCTTTCCATGGCACTGGGATGTACATTACGTGCACCTCACGGCGGAATCTTTGTACTTCCCACAATTGGCAATCCATTTGGGTATCTGATTGCAATTATTGCTGGTTCCTTCGCAGGCTGCTTTGTACTTGCCGCTTTGAAGAAAAATTTAAAATCCGGATCATAAGATATAAAAAACACCCCTGCCAATTATGACAGGGGTGTTTGATTCTCTGCAAGAACGTTGTCTAAATTCCTGTTGACTTCAACAGAAGGGAGACTTTCCGGGGCTGCTTTTTTGATTTTATACCAGTTTGCGGCTGTAAAAACGGCAATCAGCAGGATCGCGAATCCTAAAATCAGTCCGATTGCCCAGTATCTTATATGGTTATTCATAAAATGCTCCTGTCTTATAGTTCTGGATATGAAAAGTATGAACGGATGCAGACAGGTTATACCAAATATGCCGAAAAGTGTTGATAAAAATCCAGACAGGAAGTACAATTTTTACAGGAAGAGCAGATAAGGAGGCAGAATATGTATAAAAGCTGTATATTTGATTTAGACGGAACCATTATTGATACCATTCAGTCCATGACTCACAGCATCACCCTTACTGTAGGCCGTTTTGGATATGCTCCGCTTGATGAAGGCCATACAAAGCTGTTTGTAGGAGATGGTTACCGTAAGCTGGTAGAAAGGGCACTCCTGTATTCTGGAGACAAAGATCTGGTCCACTATGAGGAAGCGCTTCAGATATATGAAAAGACGTTTCGGGAAAACTGCCTTTATAAGGTAAAGGCATATGAGGGCATGCCTGAATTTTTGAATTTCTTAAAAGATAAAGGAATAAAGATCGGCGTGCTGACCAATAAAGGGCATGAGCGGGCGGTAGAATGCGTGGAGGCTGTCTACGGAAAGAATTATTTTGACCAAATTATCGGAGAAGGGAATGGAATTAGAGTGAAGCCCGACCCGGCAGGAGCTTTTTTAATGGCGGACCGTTTTAAGCTGTCTCCGTCCCAGTGTCTCTATTTTGGAGATACCAATACAGATATGAAGACCGGTACGAATGCAGGTATGGATACTGTAGGTGTTACATGGGGATTCAGGGACCGGCAGGAGCTGGAAGCATTTCACCCAAAATATATCATTTCCCACCCGGATGAGATTCGGCATGTTTTTGAATAAAAATCCGATTTAATGGAAAATTTAAGGAGAGATACGTAAATGAATCTCTTCTTTTTTTTCTTGAAGAGGATGGAGGAAACATGGCAAAATCAAATTTATTGAAGTGGGGACTTGTAATCATAGCTTCTGTCTGGGCTTCCTTAATCGGATCTATGATAGGGTATGCATGGAATATGGCTCATTTGCCGAAACAAATGGTCCAAGTGGAAAAGCCGGAAGTGAAAATGCCTGAAATTCAAAATACAAACATCAGCATAGAAACCCAGGAAAAAATGGAAGGATACTGGACTGTGGCTGTATTTGGCGTAGATTCCAGAAATGGAACATTGGGAAAAGGGACCAGATCTGATATGCAGATGCTGTTTAATATAAACCTGGGAACAGGAGAAATAAGGGCAGTTTCCGTTTACCGGGATACTTATTTAAGAGTGAATGATAAGGGTCGATATGATAAGATTAATGAGGCGTATTTTAACGGAGGTCCTGAACAGGCACTGAAGGCATTAACGGACAACCTGGATATTACTATTGATGATTATGCTTCTTTCACCTGGAAAGCGGTTGCAGATGCAATTAATATACTTGGGGGAATCGATGTAGATATCAGCCATGACGAATTCCATGTAATTAATGGATTTATTACAGAGACAGTAGAATCAACCGGAGTGGGGTCCCATCATTTAAAAAAGGAGGGACCAAATCATCTGGACGGAGTTCAGGCGGTTGCCTATGCCAGACTCAGAAAGATGGATACTGATTTCAAGCGTACGGAAAGACAGAGAAAAGTTGCCAATCTGGCACTGAAAAAAGCGAGAGAGGCGGATCTGCCAACTCTAAACCGGCTGGCGAATGCCATACTCCCACAGATATCCACCAGCGTGGGTATGAAGGATATGTTTCCTATTTTAAAAAATATAAAGAGATTCCATCTAACGGATACAGAAGGATTTCCTTCAAAGCTTGCAGATGCCAGAATTAACAAGAGAGACTGTGTCATACCCGTGAATCTGGAGGACAATGTAAAGCGTCTTCATCAGTTCTTATTTGATGAAGATCAGTATGAACCGTCGGAGCTTGTTAAAAAAACAAGCAGGCAGATTCAGATAAATGTGAAAAACAGGAGATAAATTTACCTATAGGATGTTAAAATCAAACCTTTTCCTTCAGAAAAAAATGTGCTATACTATGCTGATGGAATTAGCCGTAAGAAAGGGAAGGGCAACAGCACTATCATGGATAAAAAACGAAACAAACGTTTTACGTGGAATGTGAGCCAGACTCAGTATCTGGCTTATGGTTTCTTAGGTATTATTTTGGCAGGAACACTTCTTTTGATGCTTCCTTTTTCCAGCAAGGATGGGCAGTCGGAGAATTTTATTAATTGCCTGTTTACAGCTACAAGCGCTTCCTGTGTTACAGGTCTCGTAGTTCGGGATACCTGGACGCAGTGGTCCCTGTTCGGGCAGATTGTAATCATGGCGATGATACAGATCGGCGGACTTGGTTTTGTCACGGTTGGAGTTTTTATTTCCATCGTTCTGAGGCGTAAAATCGGTCTCAGAGAGAGAGGCCTTTTGCAGGAAAGCGTGAATACTCTTCAGATTGGAGGAGTAGTAAGGCTGGCAAAAAGAATATTAAAAGGAACTTTTATTTTTGAAAGCGCAGGTGCTATTTTACTAGCCATTCGCTTTGTTCCACAGTATGGATTTTTAAGAGGCGTATTTTATGGTATTTTTCATTCCGTATCCGCTTTTTGTAATGCAGGATTTGACTTAATGGGAAACATAGAACCTTATAATTCTTTCGTTTCTTATTATGATGACTGGCTGGTTAATCTGGTTATTATGTCCCTGGTCATTATTGGGGGTATTGGTTTTATAGTATGGGACGATATCTATAAAAATAGATTTCATGTGAGAAAATACCTGCTCCATACGAAGATAGTACTGGTTACTACGTCCATTCTTTTGTTTGGAGGAGCAATGCTTTTCTATCTGCTGGAAAGAAATAACCTTTTGGTGGGCATGGATACAAGCGGTCAGATACTTACCTCTCTGTTCAGTTCCGTTACTGCCAGAACGGCGGGATTTAATACGACTGATACACATGCTTTGACAGATGGCAGCAAGCTTCTCACCATCATATTAATGTTTATTGGCGGAAGTCCGGGTTCTACTGCCGGAGGTATTAAAACGACTACCGTGTTTGTACTTCTTATGTGTGTTCACTCTAATATTAAACAGTCTTATGGAGTGAATGTATTTGGCAGGCGTCTGCAGGATGTGGCAATAAAACGGGCGGGAACAATATTGACCATTAATCTTTTCCTTGCGCTTTTTGCTGCTCTTGTTATTATGGCAAATCAGCCTCTGGGCTTTTCGAATATATTATTTGAGGCATTTTCTGCAATCGGTACCGTAGGAATGACAACCGGAATTACCAGAGATTTAAACACATTTTCCAGAATGATTATTATACTGCTTATGTATTGCGGAAGGATCGGCAGTTTATCGTTTGCACTGGCTTTTGTACAAAATCACAGAATCGCTCATGTGGAACAGCCCGCAGAAACAATTAACGTAGGATAAAGAAAAGGGGTATATTCATGAAATCAATTTTAATTATCGGTCTTGGCCGGTTTGGACATCATCTTTGTATTAATATGGCTAGTCTTGGAAATGATATTATGATCGTGGATCAGAAGGAGGAGTGTTTAGAGGATCTGCTCCCCTATGTGAAAAGTGCAAAGATTGGTGATTGCACCAATGAAACCGTGTTAAGGAGCCTTGGCATTTCTAATTTTGATATCTGCTTTGTCTGCATCGGCACGAATTTTCAAAGCAGTCTTGAAATCACCAGCCTGGTGAAAGAACTGGGAGGCAGAAGGGTTATCAGCAAGGCAAACAGAGATATTCACGCGAAGTTTCTTTTAAGAAACGGAGCAGATGAAGTAATTTATCCGGACCGTGATATAGCAGAAAAGACTGCCGTCAGATACAGCACAGACCATGTCTTTGATTACATTGAGCTGACTCCTGAATATTCCATTTATGAGATTCCGCCTCTTCCGGAATGGGTGCATAAAAGCATTCGGGAAGTGGATATCAGAAACCGCTATCATATCAGCGTACTAGGAATTAAACGGGATGGCAGGGCACAGCTTATGCCGCCTGCAGATTATCTGATCCAGGCACAGGAGCATTTAATGGTGATTGGCAGGAGAGAACATATTGATAATATATTGAAAGATCTGAAGTAGAATTTCGGAGGTATTATGTCAGTTTGGCTGATTAAAAACTGGGCGACAATTGTAATATTAGTGATAATTCTGGTTCTGGTATTCTTAGCGGTCCGCAGTGTTTTAAAGAACAGAGGCGGCTGCGGATCCGGAGGCTGCGAAAACTGTGCGGGCTGCGGCGCTGGCAGGAAAAGCCGCGGGAAGAACAAGGATTAAGATGGAGTTATAAAAGGGAACAGGCAGTTAAATGCCTGTTCCCTTTTGCAGTTCTTACTTCAAGTCCAGCTTTAAGTCACCATATTTAATCCAGCCTGCTTTTCGAAGCACTTCTCCGGCTGCCAGCGAAATAATGGCGGGCAGAAGAAAGCAGACAAACAGAATGCCAAGCCACATGGTTTTACCTCCGCCCATGGCAGTATAAACACCGATTGGTCCTACAAGTCCGCAGGTCCCCATACCGGAACCTGCCGGAATGTTCTTCAAATGGAACACCATGGTCGCTATGGGACCGGTGATCATAGAGGCAAGAGTAGGAGGAATCCATATTTTCGGATTTTTCACGATATTTCCCATCTGCAGCATGCTGGTTCCAAGGCCCTGGGACATGAGACCACCGACTCCGTTCTCACGGAAGGAAAGGACGGCAAATCCTACCATCTGGGCACAGCACCCGGCTGTGGCCGCACCGCCGGCCAGACCATCAAGAGATAAAGCGATGCAGATGGCTGCGCTGCTGATTGGCAGCGTCAATGCGATACCGATGAGAGCAGAGACCAGTATGCCCATGTAGAAGGGCTGCAGCTCAGTGGCGGTTTTTACAAGGGTCCCGAACCAGTTCATAAACCCTGCCACCCCGGGACCTACAAACTGTGCAATCAGAACACCGGAAATAATGGTGACTCCTGGAGTTACCAGAATATCCAGTCTGGTTTCTTTTGATACCATTTTTCCCAGTTCTGTCGCAATTACTGTTGCGGCCAGTGCACCCACGGGGCCGCCCAGTGCATTGCCTGCAATCCCCACGGTGGCTGCAGAAAATAGTACCAGTGCCGGAGCGTGAAGGGCATAGGCAATTGCCACTCCAAGAGCTGCGCCTGTGGCACTTTTTGCAAAATCTGCAATCGCATTGAATAGTTCCAGATGAAACTGCTGGCCCAGAGTGCCGAAGATGGTTCCGATCAGTAAAGACGCAAAAAGACCAAATGCCATAGCACCCAATGCGTCAATCAGATAGGTCTGGACCGTGATTGTGACGTTCTTCCTCTTTAGGAATTCTTTTACGCCGCGTTTCTCCATGGTTAAACTCTCCTTTTTGTTTGGTGCACACATTTGACCTTTCGTCAAAGCAGTTGCAAGTATTTTATCATAGTATGTCCAAAAATCAAGTTTTTTTTTCCAATTGAGATGGAAATTGATAAAATGTTAACAATATACAGAGAAAAACCATGGGTCCTCTGCTTGACTTTATCCTCTGTTTGTGACACAATAAGTAGTTGTAATGTTAAACTCTGGAAAGAAAAGAGGTATGGAATCGTATGACAAAGATAGATATTATATCCGGATTTCTTGGAGCCGGTAAAACAACTTTTATTAAGAAACTTCTGCAGGAAGCCATTGCCGGTGAGCAGGTTGTTCTGATTGAGAATGAATTTGGTGAGATAGGTATTGACGGTGGCTTTTTAAAGGATGCCGGCGTGGAAATCAGGGAAATGAATTCCGGCTGCATCTGCTGTTCACTGGTTGGTGATTTCGGACAATCCTTAAAAGAAGTGCTTACTACTTACCAGCCGGACCGGATCATTATTGAGCCTTCCGGAGTAGGCAAATTATCCGATGTAATGAAAGCGGTTAAAGATGTGGCAGCTGAAATTCAGGTAACGTTAAACAGTGCAGTTACCATCGTAGATGCTCAGAAATGTAAAATGTACCGGAAGAATTTTGGTGAGTTTTTCAACAATCAGATTGAGAATGCCGGTACTGTTGTATTAAGCCGTACAGATATTGCTCCCGCTGATAAAGTGGATCTTGCAGTTGAAATAATCCGGGAACTGAACCCGGAAGCAGTGGTTATTACAACACCCTGTGATGAATTAAGCGGAAAGCAGCTTCTTGAAATCATTGAAAAACCGGATACTATGGCAGATGATCTGTTAAAGGAAGTGAAAGAACACCACGATCATGATCATGAAGAATGCGGCTGTGGCTGTGGAGGCCATCACCACGACCATGATCATGACCATCACCACGAAGAGGGCAGCTGTGGCTGCGGAGGCCATCACCACGATCATGACCATGACCACGAAGAGGGTAGCTGTGGCTGCGGAGGTCACGACCACGACCATGATCACGACCATGAAGGCGGATGCAGCTGTGGCCATGATCACGATCATCATCATGCAGATGAAGTATTTAACAGCTGGGGGCTTGAGAATGTGCCTGCAATGAGTAAGGAGACACTGGACGGTATTCTTGACGAACTTGCTTATGGAGACGGTTTTGGAGATGTACTTCGTGCCAAAGGCATGATTCCTGGTCTGGAAAAGGGGACGTGGCTTTATTTTGATCTGGTACCGGAGCAATATGAAATTCGGGACGGTAAACCGGAATACACTGGAAAGGTTTGCGTAATCGGCGCGGACCTGAAAGAAGAAGAGTTAAAACAGGCCTTTGGAAAATAGAAGTATTGGAGGAAATAATGAGTAATATCGACGAAATGGAAGATGATTTTATGCCGGTTTTCCTGATTGATGGATTTTTGGAGTCAGGGAAGACCCGGTTTCTTCAATTCACTATGGAACAGGATTATTTTAAGGCAGAAGGGAAGACGCTTCTCATTGTCTGCGAAGAAGGCGAAACGGAATACAGCGATGAGCTGCTGAAGCGGACAAAGACCGCGGCCATTTACATTGACAGCCTGGAAGAATTGAACCAGGAAAAACTTCTGGAACTGGAGCTGTTGTATAATCCGGAGAGAGTGCTGATCGAATGGAACGGCATGTGGGATTTAGATGATTTAAAACTTCCTGATGACTGGAAGGTTTATCAGCAGATCACGCTGATTGATATGTCTACTTTTGATCTGTATGCTGCCAATATGAAATCCCTTCTTTATTCTATGGTGCGCAATTCCGAGATGATTATTTGCAACCGCTGCGATGGAATCGAGGATTTGTCCGGTTACCGCCGTACATTAAAGGCTATGAGCCCCAGAGGGGAAATCGTTTTTGAGGACTCCGAAGGAGAGATCAATGAGATAGCAGAAGAGGAACTGCCTTATGATATCAGTGCTGATCTGGTGGAAATTTCACCGGAGGCATATGGAATCTGGTATCTGGATTGTATGGAGCGCCGGGACCGTTATGAAGGGAAGACCGTGGAGTTTACCGCTATGGTATTAAAGACCCCCGAATTTCCAAAGAATTATTTTGTTCCTGGCCGTATGGCCATGACCTGCTGTGAAGACGATATGACATTTTTGGGTTTTATAACGAAATCAAGAGATGCCAAGAGTCTTGAGACAAAACAGTGGGTTCGTGTCAAAGCCAGAATTGCTTATGAATACTGGAAGGATTATGAGGGAGAGGGACCGGTTTTATATGCCGAGACCGTGGAACCAGCCAAACCAGTGAAAGGATTCGTACAATTTTAACCAGAAGGATTTTTTATCCTCAATAAAAGCAGTTGGAAGAACGCTTTTTATTCTTCCAACTGCTTTTTTGGATTCATGGGAGTGGAGAAATTGAAAGGTAAGGCATGGCAGCACCCTATTAACCGCTTAAAGATTAGTTGACATATAATCTATAATAATTCTGCAGATCATATACAGGGGAATCCTTGATGAGACCTCAAATTCCTTAATTGCCTGATGAAAGTGCTTAAATCCAACCAGTGATATCTTACTGCATGCTATCAGTCTGGACTTGGGATTACAGCAGCATGAAATTACGCAGTTACCTCTTTGGTGGGCTGTAACAGCCGAAGAAATCAGTTCCGGAGTCTGTCCGTTCAGCGATAAAACAAACAAAACATCCCGTTCTTTCAGCTTCTCTGCCTTCACCTGCATGATATTTGGGTCATCCGTAAAGAAAACATCGTAATCCAGAAGCTGCAATTTCAATGAAAATTCCTGTCCGACATAGGTAGTGAGTCCTCTGGCAAACACCGATATCTGACGGGCCTCTTTTAAGCATTGAATAACTGCCAGAATATCTGTCAGTGAGATCCGTTCATGTACCGCCTGAGCCTCTATAAGAGTTTTGTTAAAAAGCTCATTCATACTTTGTATTTCTTCACTCCTGGCGCGATTCCCGGATCGGTATCTTAATTCATTAAATCCATTCAGACCGCACTTGCGAATGGCTCTTGATACAGTAGATGGGGAAGAGTAAGTATCAAAAGCAATGTCAACAATGGACATTGTATGAAGAGTATCCTCATGGCTGTTAATAAAATTAATGATTTCCAGTTCTGTCTTTGTCAGCTTTTCAATAATATCCGAATCAAGTGAGATAATCATGAACCCCTCCCCCCTTTATGTGTGACTTTGTAAATCAAATCACCTGACCTGATTGTTACATAGGTGGGACCGGCTTAGGTCTTGCCGGATCGAAAATATCATTGACATTAAATAAATCCGACAGGCTGTCCGGATAATAGAACATCCGGTAACCGTCTAAATTTCTCCGGGCTTGTCTGAAGTAGTCCGGTCCAAGCTGCATCCAGGTAGGCTTACTTGCATCAACGTTGCAGAAGTAGCGGAAACCTTTGGATTTTAAATATGTAAATCGTTCATTGCTGTCTGTATAGGGTGTCCAGCTTCCAATATCGCTTCCAAACGGATATAGTATGATATCAGTAGGACCAATGAGAGATTCTACATTACGTTCCCATTTATCGGCATCGGTTTTAAAGTGGTTCATGGAAATGGAACCCATGTTCCGGTGTCCCCAGCTATGGGAAGAAAGCTCCCAGCCGTGGTCTTTAAGCGCCTGTGCCACCTTCGCGGCCGCCTCGCGGTCTGCTTCATAGTTTGGATTGGTATCTTTATAGGCTTCGTCTGTCCGGTAGCCGAGGATTCCGTTGTAACCGGTAAAGGCCAGAATTGCTCTTGCGCCCTTGTAGGAAAATCCGGGGTGTGTTTTAATAAAGTTTTCAAGGATCGGAACTAAATCATAATCTCCCACGGAAACGCTGCCGTCATCCATCTTCATCTCACAGGTAGGGTAGCCGTCTTCTCCGATAATCATGCGGGTCGCAAAGCCGTCTCCCTCCATATATTCATAATAGCATAAATCGTCCTGGGACAGGACAAATGCCTTTTTCCCTTCCGGCAGCATAATATCTCCATACACAAACTTTGGATTGCCGTTTTCATCATTCGTTTCGTATGCCAGATCATGGATCTTTACAAGAACATAACCTTTGTCATACATGGACTGCATCATTTTTATAAATTCATCTTTGGTAGTCATCATCTGGTTGTAGCCGTCCTGCTTGGAATCACCGTCAAAAGCCTTTGCTGTATCTATAATCAGTGAATGGAAGAACACATGGGTGACATCCAGCGGATTAATCCGGACAAGAGCAGACTTAGAAGCCTCATAGCTGTTAATGGCAGAAATGACGTCCTCCTTTGCTGCAAACCTGGAATCAGATTTTAAAAGGTTTATGGCTCCATCGTAGTCATATTGGGAAGCAAGCTGTTCGGCATTTGATAAAAGCGCTGTCAGTTCGTCTGCTTCCGAAGTATCCGCTAAGGAGGTTTCCTCTAAAGAGGGCTGCGATTCGCTCCCGGAAGAAACGGATGCAGCAGAGGATTCAGAAGGCAGAATCTTGTTTCGCATATTCTTACTGATAATAATCCCGCAGAGTATCACAACCAATATAAGCAGCAGTCCCACAAGGATGACCGCCAGAAGATTTTTTGAGTGCCTGGGCCCTTTTCCAACATTCCATTTACGGAAATCATTTTGATTCATAATGAAACCTCATAATTCTATTATATTTTTGGATGAAACAATTACTAAAATAATATTCCCTGTCCAAGTATAGCATACTTTGTAGAAAGTTGAAATGAAAATGGAGTAATTTTTTTTGGGAAAAGTGGCATATGAAAGGGAAGCAGTCCCATACAATGGTATAAAGCGATTGACCAGAGGAACGTGTATAACATGAAAAGAGTTACAGCTTTTTTATTAAGCTTTTTTCTGCTATTTTCCTGCTTATGCCAGACCGTGGCAGCGCAGGAACCGGATATAGCGGTTGCCTCGGACATGATTGTAAAAGCGGAAGAGGCCCAGGAGGTTAATACAGAAGGCGGACCGACCCTGCAGTCTCCAAGCGCGGTTTTGATGGAAGCATCTACCGGGCAGGTCATATACGAGAAGGATGCGGACGAAAAAAGAAGTCCTGCCAGCATCACAAAGATTATGACGTTGATTTTGATTTTTGATGCACTGGATGCAGGGAAAATCAAGCTGACGGATGAAGTTGTGACCAGTGCCCATGCAAAATCTATGGGTGGATCACAGGTGTTCCTGGAAGAAGGAGAAGTACAGACCGTTGAAACACTGATTAAATGTATTGTAGTGGCATCTGGCAACGATGCTTCCGTTGTCATGGCAGAATACATAGCGGGAACCGAAGATGAATTTGTTAAGATGATGAATGAGCGGGCTGCCGGTCTTGGAATGACAAATACTCATTTTGAGGACTGCTGCGGTCTTACGGAATCCCCCACACATCTTACCACCGCCAGAGATATTGCCATTATGTCCAGGGAACTGATCAACAAGTACCCGCAGATTCATAATTACTCAACAATCTGGATGGAAAACATCACCCATGTAACAAAACAGGGAACAAAGGAATTTGGTCTGTCTAATACCAATAAGCTTTTAAAAATGGCAACAAACTTTCAGGTAACCGGTTTGAAGACCGGATCTACTTCCATTGCAAAGTACTGTCTCTCTGCGACTGCGCAAAAGGATGGTGTCCGTCTGATTGCTTCTATTATGGCTGCGCCGGATTATAAGGTGAGATTCGCAGATGCCCAGACTCTGTTAAACTACGGCTATGCAAACTGCAAATTGTATGAAGACAAAGAGATGCTGCCCCTTCCTGATATGGTTGTGGATAACGGCGTAGATGAAAATGTTCCATTAAAATATGGAGGCTCCTTTTCCTATCTTAGCCTGAAGGGGGAAGACTTCACTGCAATTGAAAAGAAACTGGAGCTGGTTCCTTCTGTGACTGCGCCTGTAGAAGAGGGGCAGCCTGCAGGAAACTTAATCTATACTCTTGGCGGGCAAAAGATTGGTGAGGTGCCGGTTCTGACAGCAGGAGCTGTGCGGGAGGCAAAGTTTGGAGATTATTTAAAACGTCTGCTGCATGTGTTTGGTTTGTAGTAAAAATAATGCAGATGTTTGCACGTCTGGTTTTAAATTTTAGCAGCAGGTATCCTTTTATTTTGTTCAGAGGATACCTGCTGTTATTTATGCTTTTTGTAAAGCGATAAGACCATAAACTTATCTAAACAGTTCGAAGGTTTATTTTGTGCGTCGAAGGTACTTAATAATGTCAGGAATAAATGTTTCTATTGATAATTGGCAGATTAAGAAATATACTAAAATAATTCAATAGTTTAGAAAAACAGTTGGGGATGGATTATGAATATAGGAAATTATACAGACTATCTTAAACGTATGCATGTGTTTGGGCAGGTAGATATGTATTTATTTACCTTAAACGGGGAAAGTGTATTTCGTTTGCAGCGAAATATAGAATTAAATAAAAACAGACAAAAAGACGCACTGGATCAATTCTTAAAATCATTATTCTTCTCACATAAGCCTGGGAAAAAAGGTCTGGAAGTTGTCATTTCGACTTATGAGGATTATAGTTTCGGAGCTCAGATAATTGCTTTGGAAAAAGAGGTGTATTTTCTGGTCATAGGCCCTTTTTACCTGAAACATATTCAATGGCAGAATCCTGTGACAAAGTTACGCCGGTTCACATTGGAAGAGCTTAGGGGATTTCTTCCGCTGTTTACTGCTGATGAGGTGGAAGGCAATATGTTTAAAATATATGAAAGAAGTCCAGAGAAAGAAAATGAAGATACAAGTATTTTTGAAGCTATAAGCTATAATGATGATACAAAAATAAAGGACAATGCAGTTTTGGAGCAAACCATTATGAATGCAATCAAAACAGGGGATACACAACTGCTGAATGAATTGCGGAAGCATACTTTTTTTTCAAATCCGGATCATTATGAAGTTGGCAGTGATTTGAGAAAAGAAAAGAATCTGGCATTGATGATCAATTCCTTAGCCAGCAGAGCAGCAGCACAGGGCGGCATGGCAGTTGTCTATGCGCGCAGTATCTGTGCCAGATATGCGGCAAAAATAGAAGAGACCAAAACAGAAGCGGAGCTGTTTATACTGCGCCAGGAGATTTCTCTTTCGTATGCTAAGAAAGTAAAAGAATTACGGGCTCAGGGTTACAGTCCCCTGATCAGAAGATGTATTTCTTATATGGAGATACATTTATCAGAAGAAATCCGGTTAGGCCAATTGGCTGAACTATACAATATATCCTATGAGCACCTGTCTCGTATGATCAAAAAGGAATGTCAGTGCAGTTTTTCTCAACTTCTTAACCGCATCAGGATCGAGCGGGCTCAGAGTTATCTGCTGATGAATCTTCCGATTGTAGATATTGCCGAGAAAACCGGGTATAAGAGTACGTCTCATTTTTGCAATGTATTCAAAAACCAAACCGGCATGACAACTGGTGAATGGTATAAAAAGGCCATCTCAGAATAGCTGAGAAGGTCTTTTTTAGTAAAAAACACAAAATGGTGAAATTAAAATCAAATTGGTATAATCAAAAACGAAAGTATCTTTGTATAATTGTCCCATAAATCTATAATAAATATTAAACATATTGGAGGAATTCACATGAATGGGCAAGGGGAAATGCGAAGAGCATCGATGCTGCAGTTAATTATGGCTGGTACGCTGTGCGTTGCGGTAAATATCTATATAAGTTATACCGGTTATATCAGCTATTATTTGACAAATGTTATTGGATTCGGGGTGGTTATGGCTGGGTCTTTTGTTACAATGTTTAGAATCTGGGATGCATTCACAGATGTAGGTATGGGAATTCTTGTTGACCGTACTAACACAAAATGGGGGAAATTTCGCCCGTATATGGCCATTGGCGGAATCGGAGCATTTATCATCAGTAATATCATGATCTATGTGCCGCCGCATATTCCGGAAGGAAATGTAAGAAAGTATATTTTTATCCTTATTTATATGCTTTTTGTACTTTTTACTACTATGCAGGCCAGTGGCTTGCGTGCAGCTGCCCAGGTAATGACCGAAGATCCAAAACAGCGTGTCACATATGGTATGATTAACGGTATCTTTCTGACGATCTTATATAGTGCGATACCAATACTGGTTTTTTCTTATATCATGCCTTTGACAAGAGGTTTTAATCTTGAATTTTTTAAAAAGCTGTTATTGATTACCTCTACGGTATCGCTGGTTTGTACGATATTGTCAATAATCGCTTTTTCTGGTAAAGATATGAAAAAAACAGAAAAAGATGGTTTGAAAAAAGACAAATTTAATTTTAAAGATGCAATTTTATTGTTAAAAAGCAATCGTCCGCTGCAGCTGCTGGTTTTGTCAGCAGGAACAGATAAGCTGGCAACTGTTTTACAGGGTAATGCTACAGTAGTGGTAATTATGTATGCAATTGTTGCTGGTAATTCCCGGTTAAGCTCTGCGGCAAACTCTTATACAATGATTCCCTCTATTTTAATGATTCTTCTTGGCCTTGGAGCAGTGGGAAGGAAATTCGGTGCAAAACGTTCGCTTTGGTTTTCCAGCTGGGGAGGTATCCTGGTTGGTGTCTTAAGCATTGCACTCTGGATATTTGGCAATCCAAGCACTTTAAGTTTCCCCGGATATGAAGGATTTCATGGCTGGACTTTTTTTACCATAGGCTATCTGATCCTGTGGTGCATAATGAAGGGGCTGAACCTGGTAGCAACGAATTCCCTTAATCCGATGCTGGCAGATGTAATTGATTACGAGTATTACTGCAGCGGAAAATACTGCCCTGGAACAATTGGCGCAGTGTTTAATCTGGCAGATAAGATTATTTCTTCCATTGGTCCGACTGTTGTTGCAATTCTTTGTGCAATGATAGGTTTTAGTAAGGAATTACCATCTGTAGATACAGCCTATTCGGGATCCTTGTTTGCGATCGGTCTGTTAGGCATGTATGGACTGTCATTAGTGGGACTGATTGTTAATGTAATCAGCTTAAAGTTTTATGATTTAACCCCTGAGAGGATGGCTGAGGTCCGCAAAGGGATAGCGGAAAGGAAAGTTGAGGAATAGAGAGTGAGTAAACGACCCAATATTATAATTTTTAATCCTGATCAGATGAGAGCGGACAGTCTTGCACATTTAGGGAATCCGGCTTCAAAAACCCCGTTTCTGGATTCTTTTGCACAAACAGAAGGCGTTTCATTTCGGAATGCCTTCTGCCAGAATCCGGTATGTGTGCCAAGCCGATGCAGTTTTACAACCGGGTTATATCCTCATGTACATGGGCATCGGACAATGAGCTATCTCTTACGTGAAGGAGAAAGCAGTATTTTTAAGGAGCTGAAGCAGGAGGGATACCACGTTTGGATGAATGCCAGAAATGATCTGATCGCAGGTCAGATTCCAGGATTAATTGAATCGCATGTAAGCGAAATTTATTATGGCGGGGAAAGTAAGGAGGCGCCGGGTCCGGAACAGGCCCTGCGCGGAAAGCCGGGCAGCAAAAACTATTATTCAATGTTTGGGGGACGGTTAGGACTTGATAAATCCGGGCGTAATTACGGAAGTGATGATGAGGATCTGGATGCGGCGATCAGAAAAATCAAGGATCACCCCAAAGATCAGCCCTTATGCATGTTTTTGGGATTGGTAAATCCGCACCCGCCATATCAGGTGGAAGAACCGTATTATTCGGCAATAAAGAGAGATCAGCTGCCTCTACGCAGGAAAGCAAAAGATGGTGCGGGTAAACCGAAGCTGGAAGATGTAATACGCGAAAATCAGGCAATGGAAGAGTATACGGAACGAGACTGGGATGAATTGCGGGCCTGTTATTTGGGGATGTGCATGAAGGTAGATACGATGTTTAAAAAACTCTGTGATGCGTTGAAGGAAGCAGGAGAATATGATAACAGTGCAATTTTCTTCTTTTCAGATCATGGTGATTATACCGGTGATTATGGACTGGTGGAAAAGGCACAGAACACCTTTGAAGATTGTCTGACCAATGTTCCGTTTCTTATTAAACCGCCAAAGGGAGAGGCGGTGGACCCAGGTGTCTCGGAAGCGATGGTTGAACTGGTTGATTTTTATGCAACTGCTATGGACTATGCCCAGGCAGGGCCGGATCATACTCATTTTAGCTGCTCTCTGCGGAAGGTGCTGGGTGACCGGAACGAATCTCATCGCAGTTTTGTTTGCTGTGAAGGCGGACGTCTGGCAGAAGAAATCCACTGCGATGAGTTTCATGCCAACGGTGTAAATGGAACAATGCCCTTTAATCCATATTGGCCCAGGCATGCAGCCCAGGCTGACCCGGAGGCGCATGCAAAGGGTTATATGCTTCGCACCGATAGATGGAAGTATGTGGCCAGGATAGATAAAAATGACGAATTATATTGTCTGTCTGAGGATCCTAAAGAATTGGTAAATCAGATTAATAAACCTGAGAATCGTGATACTGTGATGGAGATGCAAAAGGAATTAATGTATTGGCTGATGCAGACCACCGATGTTGTTCCGCTTGATCTTGATCAGCGTTTTTCTCCGGAAATGACCTGGGCAAAAGTAAAAAAATATGTGCCGAAAGAATACGAAGAAGAAATACGCGGCAGGATTGCAGCCGGTGTCAATCAGTTTTTGTTGGTTGAGGAATGTAAAAAAAGATTTAGTCAATAGAATAATTAAGCCCTGCGAGAGCAGGGCTTAATTATTTTTTCGATATTCTCCAGGAGTCATATGAAAGGTTTCTTTAAAAATCCGGTTAAAGTGCTCTGGATTTGTATAACCAATAATTTCGCAAATGGAAGAGATACTTAAATTCGTAGTCTTAAGTGCCCGGCAGGCTTTTTCCAGCCGTATGTTCCGTATAAGCTTAGTAAAGTTCTGGCCTGTATGATCCTTGACCAGCTTGCTGAAATGGGGTACGGAAAAGCCGAAATGTTCTGCAGCAGAGGAAAGCGTGATATCCATGAAGTGTGTCTGAAAATAATTCAGGATATCAGGTAGGGCAAGGTTTTCATGAGTGGTATTTAAAAAGCTTTCCAGATGCTTTTCATGTCGGCGCAGCAGGATTGCCCAAAAGGTGAGAAGATAGCTGTCCAAAAGGGGGTCAGAGTACTTTTCATGTCCGTAGAATTCAATATAGATATCTTCGACCAGAGAGCAGATCACCTCATCTGATCTGGTATGAAACAGCAGATAATTATTTTCCGTTCTTTTATACAGGGTATAGGCAAAAAAGAGAGACAAGGCATTGTTGTTGGCAAACAGCTCAAAAAAGGTTGAATGAAAGGCATTGGATTTAATTATGATATTAATTACAATACTATCATCAAATACAGCAATGCTATGTCTGGTTTTAGGCGGAATAATACATAAATCTCCGGTTTTACATACTCTTTTTTTTCCTTGAATGGTATTGGCGCAGGCGCCGGAATAAACGTAAAAGCATTCATAAAATTCATGCTCATGAATAAATTCCGGAGAATAGCGGTTATGTTTGACAATGTAAATATTCTGTGAGGAGGATTTAAAAAATGTGTTCTCAGATATATATGGATGCCATATTGGGTGCAGGCAGGGAACATAGAGCTGGCGCCGCTTGATATATTCCTGGTCCAACGTATTCACATATAAGGAAAAAGTCTGGGGAGAGCGTTGCTCCGCTTCAAAAAGACGGCGGTAAAACTCCTCATCTTCGTTATATGAAAATATATATTCTTTAAATTTCTTCTTGTATATTTTCATGATACTTCCTCCTATAGTAATCTTTTTATAAGTGTACCATCTTAAAAAATATCAAGTCAATAACATAAATTAGTCATTAGTCAAAACCTTTGCCAGATGATAGGATACAACTATCAATAAATAAGGAGAGGTAGGAGAAGATGGATACTTTTAAAAAAGATAAAAAAAGCAAGTGGAGGCAGCGGATTGGTTATGGTTCTTCTGATTTTGCCTGTAATCTGATCTGGCAGGTGATTTCTTTATACTTATTATACTTTTATACAGACGTGATGCATTTAAATGCAGCGGCAGTAAGTGTCATGTTCCTGGTAACCAAAATTTTTGATGGATTTACAGATTTGGCAGTGGGGATTCTGATAGACAGAACCAATACGAAATGGGGAAAATCCAGACCATGGATTTTTGCAGGTGCTGTGCCGTTTGCAGTGACTGCTTTTCTGGCATTCAGCGTACCGGATATTTCGCAGAAGGGGATGCTGATTTATGCATATGTAACCTATATGCTTTTATCTCTGGCCTATACCATTGTAAATATTCCCATGGCCTCCATACTGCCGTCTCTGACAGCAGATTCTCAGGAGAGAACTAATCTGGCCGCCAGCCGTGTGTTTTTCTCTTATATTGGTTCTACTGTAGTATCTGCCTTTGCTCTCAGGATGGTGGACCGTTTTGGCAACGGAAATGAAGCCGTAGGATTTCGAATCGTTATGATGATTTTTGGTATCGCAGGCTGTCTGGTATTCTTCTTCTGTTTTTATAACACAAAAGAGAGAGTGCGTATCAATGAAGAAAAGGTAAGCCTGAAGGCTAGTATAAACTGTCTGATTCACAATAAACCGTGGTTATTGTTTGCTGCCAATATTATCTGGTTTTTCGGCGGTTTTATAATTCAGGCAGGGGCCATCATATATTACTTCACTTACAACTTAAACAATAAAGAGCTTTCAAGTGTAGTGGCGACGATTACAACTTTAATCCCTGTTGCTACAAATCTCAGTGTTCCGTTTTTGGCTCGCATGACTTCAAAAAGGAATCTGATGATAACAGGTTCTGTATTTCATGGTGCAGGACTTCTTATTGTTTTTGCTGGAGGAACCTCAGTTCCCGTTGTGATTGCAGGCGTGACAGTGGCAGCCCTGGGATATGGACTGAAGGGAAGCATGCATTTTGCCATTCAGCCTGATCCGGTGGATTATGGCGAATGGAAATCAGGAGTTAACATTGCAGGAACCATGTCGGCAGTTAACGGATTTATAGGCAAGGTGGGAATGGCAGTGGCAAGTTCTGTGGCAGCAGCACTTTTGGCATCCAGCGGCTATGTGGCGAACGCACAGGTTCAGACAAACTCTGCTTTATATGCCATCAGTGCCATGTATATATGGATCCCCCTTGCAACCAATATATTAACTATCATTACTTTTCTGATGTATGATCTGGATAAAAAGCTACCGCAGATCAACAAGGAGTTAGAGGAAAGAAGATTGGCAGAACGTTAAGAAAGGAATAATTATGGCGGCAGTCAGTATTGATTTGGAGATGAAGAGATTTACCAATGAGGCATTTGTAGAGAAGGCAAAAAAGCTGGAGGGAAAGCTGATAGAAAATCTGGTGAAACCGGCAGGAATTGTAACTGTAGATGAGAAAGGGAAGATCCATCCAGGGGCAAAGCTTGAAGATTTACCCGGTATGTTACTGAAAAAAGGAGATTCTGTTGTTCTGGATTTTGAAGATCATCAGGTGGGCTATGTCAGTTTAAAGTTAAAATCAGCCGGAAGTCCTCAGGATGCACCTGCATACTTAAGGCTGAAATTCGGTGAAATTGCCAAAGAATTGATAGAAAAATCCGAGGAATACAATGGCTGGATCAGCAGGGGGTGGATTCAGGAAGAGTATATACATATCGATGTACTTCCAGTATGTCTTAAGTTGCCCAGAAGGTATGCATTCCGCTTTCTTGAGATTTATGTGGTGGATACCTCTTTAAAATATCAGGTGGTGGTAGAGGAAGTTGTATGCAGGGCTGTTTCTGCAGTTAGTAAGGAAGGGGTGGCATGTGTTGCTGACCCGCGTATGAGTCAGCTGGATAAAGTCAGTTTACGGACTCTTCAAAACTGTATGCAGTCTGTGTTTGAGGATGGTCCGAAACGTGACAGGCGCCTTTGGCTGGGGGATTTAAGGCTGCAGGCACTTACCAATTACGAGACCTTTAAAAACTATGATATGGTCAAACGATGCCTGTATCTGTTTGGCGGCCTTACCAGAGACGACGGAGCCATCGGTGCCTGTCTTTTTACAGAACCGGAGTATATTGTAGATGATACATTTTTGTTTGATTATTCTTTATTTTTTATATCCACTTTAAAGGATTATTATGAGGCTTCAAAAGATCTGGAAACCTTAAAGGATCTCTGGCAGCCGGCTTACAGGCAGATTGAACTGGCGAGAGAGCGTTTTAATGATAACTATATAATTGAAGGCAGCGATACGTTCTGGTGCTTTGTAGACTGGAAAAAAGGACTTGACAAACAGGCCAGTGCTCAGGCAATCTATATCTATACATTAAATGCTGCGATTGAACTCGCTAAGATCCTGGGGAAAGAAGAACTTGCAAAGCAATTACAGGAGGAAAAGGGGTATTGCATCAGTGCAGCTTTGAAGTATTTATGGGATGAAAAGCTTCATGTGTTTATCAGTGGAGCCAAACGTCAGGTTTCTTATGCAAGCCAGGTATGGATGGTACTGGCAGGTGTAAAAAAAGATCAAGAGGCCGGTGCGCTTTTAAAACATATTACTGAGATAAATCCTGATATGGGAATGGTCACACCTTACATGAATCATCATTATGTGGAGGCGCTGATTCTGTGCGGAGAAAAGAAAATGGCAGTGGATTATATGAAATATTACTGGGGAGGTATGCTCTCTTACGGGGCAGATACGTTCTGGGAACTGTATAATCCGGAAAATCCGGAAGAATCACCTTATGGTTCTTCTGCTGTAAACAGCTATTGCCATGCATGGAGCTGTACTCCGGCCTACTTGCTGCGAAAACTGGAGAAGGAGGAAAAGACCAATGGAATTTCTTGTAATTGATGCAGGCGGTACATTTATTAAGTATGCTCTTATGAATGCAGACGGGGAATTTATTGAAAAAGGCAAGGTTAAGACCACGGTTTGTGAAAGTAAAAATCTGGAGAATTATCTGGAAACCCTGTATTCCATTTTTAAAAAGTATGAAGGCAGGGCAGAGGGGATTGCCATGAGTGCTCCCGGGATATTAGACAGTGAAACAGGATTCTGCTATACAGGCGGGAGAATAAGCTGCGTGACAGGTCATAATATGGTTGAACTGCTTCAGGAGAGATGCAAAGTGCCTGTTACAATTGAAAATGACGGCAAATGTGCGGCTCTGGCAGAAAAATGGAAGGGTAGTCTGAAAGATGTAAAAAACGGAATTGTCCTTGTTCTGGGAACCGCTGTGGGAGGAGGTCTGATCATCGACGGAAAGATCTATAAGGGGACACATTTTTCTGCAGGAGAATTCAGCTATATGGCAATATCTGATGAAAAACTGGATCAGATGACCGGATATTGGGGAATGACTGGAGGAGCTCCGGCACTGATAAAAGCGGTGTCAGAAGAAACTGGAATTCCAAAGGAAGAGCTTGATGGAATCCGGATCTTTGAGATGGCAGAACAAGGGAATCCGGAAGTGTTAAAGGGGTTAGACCGCTATACGAAACAGCTTGCGGTTCGGATTTATAATTTACAGGTACTTTTCGATGCAGAGCTTGTGGCAATCGGAGGCGGTATCAGCAAGCAGCCTCTTCTGATTGAATATATCAGAAAACATGTGGAGAAATTTTGCAATGAGAATCCTTTGCGGATGCTTTCTTCCTTTTTACCCAGGCCGGAGGTCACTTCCTGCCGCTATTTCAATGATTCGAATCTCATCGGAGCCCTGTATCATTATATGAAGAAGAATAAAATTGATTTTAGCTTACACTGATGCTTTTATTTGACACCTCTTACGTTTTTTTGCGAAAGGTGTCTTTTTTATATTTTTTAAATGGGTGTTGACAACTAATATTATATGGCATATAATAACATCATATTATACATCATATAATATATAGACATAAATAATATTATAGATGAAAAATCCAAGGTCAGAGGAAAGGTGGTCAATCGTGGGATCGAAACGTTTGTACCGTTCAAGGAAGAACAAGGTTTTATGTGGAGTTTGCGGAGGAATTGGTGAGTATCTGGTTGTGGATCCGGTTATGATAAGGCTGATATGGATTCTGCTCATGGTTTTTCAGACATGGAGGCATCTGTTTCACGTGTTTACAGGAGCTTCCTTAATCGGTGGAAGCATTGCCATTTATATACTTGCAGCAGTGATCATACCCAAAAATCCTGACGAAGAAAGAGATTAAAGGATTATGCAGACAGGAAAGATAGGAGTGGACGTATGGTTTTTAACACAGGAGCAGCATTATTGGACGCCATTGTCCTGGCAGTTGTAACAAAAGACCAGGAAGGAACTTACGGCTACAAGATCACCCAGGATGTAAGAAATGTTATTGAGATTTCAGAGTCAACGCTTTATCCTGTGCTTCGCAGACTTCAGAAGGAAGAATGTCTGGAAGTATATGATCTTGCATACGATGGAAGAAACCGCAGGTATTATCGGATTACGGAAAAAGGGCGGATACAGTTAAATCTCTATAAGAGCGAATGGGCGGGCTATTCGCAGAAGATATCCCGTATTTTTGAGGAGGCACATATATGAGCAGGGATGAGTTTATGAGAGAGCTGGAATATCTGCTGGCGGATATTCCTGATGAAGAAAAAGAAGATGCGATTGAATATTACAGGGATTATCTGGAAGAGGCGGGAACAGATAATGAAGAATCAGTGATCCGGGAATTTGGGAGTCCGGAGCGTATTGCAGCCATGATCCGGGCGGACATTAACGGTCATTTAAAGGATGGTGGCGAATTTACAGAGAGCGGTTTTCAAGATGAGCGTTTCAGAGATCCCAATTATCAGATGGCAAAGCGCTACGATCTTCCTGATGTCACCAGACAGCCGTCAGAGGACAGCAGTTTTGAACAACCCAGTCAGGAAGAAGACAGAAGAAAACGAAGGAAAGACAGACGCCCTGTCAAGATTGTATTGTGGATTATACTGATTATTTCAGCATCCCCTATGCTTTTGGGCATAGGCGGAGGGATTCTCGGTATTCTGGCAGGTATTATAGGGGCGCTGTTTGGGGCAGTAGTGGCCTTGGGAGCAGTTACGTTCGCATTCCTTGCAGCCGGATTTGCCCTGGCTGTTGCTGGATTTACTGCCATGATTCTGCACCCGTTAGACGGAATACTGCTATTGGGGCTGGGAATACTTATCCTTGGTCTTGGCATCTTTTTTCTGGCAGTGTGCGGTTTGTTCTACGGAAAGTTTCTTCCGTATCTATTTCGAAGCATTATCGATATATGTAACAGATTCCTGCATGGAAGGAGGGCCCGGACATGAACAAATTTGTGAAGAGATGTCTGATTACAGGGATAATCCTGATGGTGGCAGGCGGAGCCATGGCTGTTACCGCTGTATCTTATGGAGCCAGCATCGGGGATATTGCCCCCCATGAAGCGTTTTTTTGGAAGAATATGCTTCATGATTTCTCATTTAATGATATGGATTATAAATATGAGTCAGGGCAGACGGACGATTACTTTTGGTCAGATTTAGAGGAACCTGCAGAAAAGGGCAGTCAGATTTATAGTACTGGTACCGCGGACAGTCTGGATGCACAGATCAGAGCCGGCAGGTTCATAATAAAAGAAGATCCGTCTGTGAATGAAATAACCATATACAGCAATAAACAGAAGAACAGCTGGCATATAGAAGAAGACAAAGGAAAACTGAAGCTGAAAACCGGCGGCGGACTTTTGGAAGATGACCGGGATCTTGTTATGACGGTCTGTGTACCAAAAGATTATCAGTTTTCGGATGTACATCTGGAAGTTTCCAGAAAAAAAGGTTTTGGCAAGAGAGAAGGAACTTCTCCCGCTGCAATCTGCCGTTCGCTGACTGCAGATGATATGAGTCTGGAAGCAAATGTTGGAGCAATATCTGTAAGTCAGGGCAATGCCAATGATTTAAGTATTGAATGCAATGTGGGTGCTGTGCAATATACCGGAGTCACAGATGGAGATATTAATGGAGAATGCAGAGTGGGTGCAGTAAAGCTTTTGCTTTCAGGAAAAAAGGAAGATTATAATTACAAGTTCCAGTCAAGCCTTGGGGCTATAAAAATTGCAGATAATCAAATTGGCTCGATTGTAAGTGGAGATAAATGGGATTATTCCGCAGATAAAGACATGAGTCTGGATTGCAGTACAGGTGCTATTGAAGTAAATTTCTATTAATTATATCAGCTTGGTGAAAACAAGAGAGGAGTTTTAACATGGAGAAAAAATTATACCGTTCTGATACGGACAAAATGCTGTGCGGCGTATGCGGGGGAATCGCAGAATATTTTGATGTAGACCCGACAATTATACGTCTTATATGGGCAATCCTTGGCTGCACCGGTTCTGGAATTTTGGCTTATATCATAGCAGCAGTGATCATACCAAGGAGATAACAGGGTGAAAAGAAAGAAGTGGTATTTTGCTTCTTTCTTTTTGTTTTGATTATATGGAGTTTATTTCCACTTCAAACGGGTATACTCTCTTTAGATTCATGAAAGGAGAACGACAGTATGCCAAAAGGAAAGAAAAATGAACCCTTCGATCCAAGTAACTTAAAACCGGAGGAGATACTTAAATTTGAAATAGCAACAGAGCTTGGTCTTGATGAGAAAGTGATAAAAGGCGGCTGGCGCTGTTTAAGTGCAAAGGAAAGCGGCCGGATCGGCGGTCTGATCACCAAAAGAAAACGGGAAATGAAAAATGATGCATTGGAGAAAAAAGAGGAAGTATAGGTGAAAAGCAGGAATTTTCTTGCACCCTGGTCAAAAATCTTTTATAATATTCCTCAAAGAGGAAGCAAATGATGGAAAAAAAAGAATTACGATGCGGATTTACCACTGGCACCTGTGCGGCGGTTGCTGCTAAAGCAGCAGCAGCAATGCTGCTTTTGGAAAGCCGGTTACAACATATGAAACTAATGACGCCAAAAGGGACGGAAGCCGATCTGCCCCTTTTTCATGTTGTCATGGGACCGGACAAGGTATCATGCGCAGTTGAAAAAGATGCAGGTGATGACCCGGATGTTACCCACAAGGCTCTGATCTTTGCATCTGTGGAATATTTTAATGGTGACGAATCTTTAGCCGGAAGTTCATTTGTAAAGGAAACGTCCGGGGAATCTGGAGCGCTTGTTTTAACAGCGTTAGAAGGAGTCGGCCGGGTGACCAAACCCGGCCTTTCCTGCCCGGTTGGATATCCGGCTATTAATCCGGTGCCCAGGAGAATGATTTTTGATGAAGTGGATGAGATAAGAAGAACTGCCGGCTATAAAGGCTCCCTGTTAATCTCCATCTGGATTCCAAAGGGGAGGGAGCTTGCAGAAAAAACGTTTAATTCCAGGCTCGGAATTGTAGACGGTCTGTCGATTCTGGGTACGACTGGAATTGTAAAGCCCATGAGCGAGGAGGCCCTGACTGCCACCATTCGGCTTGAACTTCATATGAAAGCGGTGGCAGGGCAAAAAAAGGTCATTCTAACGCCAGGCAATTACGGAGAGTTATTTTTAAAGGAAAAGTTAAACCTCCCCCCAGGGGAAGGGGTTACCATCAGCAATTTTATCCGAAAATCCTGTATAATGGTGAAGGAGGAAGGATTTGAGCAGGTCCTTTTTGTCGGGCATATTGGAAAACTCATAAAGGTTGCGGGAGGCGTGGAAAATACCCATTCCAGGTATGGTGACCGGCGTATGGAGGTACTCTGGGATTGTGCCCGTGATTATCTGGACAGTAAAGAAAAGGAGACCATTCTTCAGTCCAATACCATGGAAACAGCTGCCGGAATATTAAAAGAGCTGGGAGTCTTAAAACCGGTGATGTCCGAGGTGGTAAAACGGATAAAGGCATACATGACTGATTGGACAGGCGGGATATTGGTGGAAGTGATAACATTTTCAAACACCCTGGGACTTCTTTCCATGACACCTGAAGTGCCGGAGATGATAAAACAATATTTAACGTCAGATACATAGAATAAACAACAGATAAATGAACTTATACAGGAGGATAACAAATGGCTGGAATCATGTATGGCATTGGGGTGGGTCCGGGAGATCCGGAGCTGATGACTTTAAAGGCAGTCCGCAGAATCCGGGAAGTGGATGTCATTGCCATCCCTCACACCGATAAAAGTATTTGTACTGCATATCAGATTGCAAAAGCGGCAGTTCCGGAAATAGAGGAAAAGGAGTGCCTGTATCTGCCTATGCCAATGACAAAAGATAAGAAGGTGCTTGAGGAGAGCCATGAATTGGCTGCGAAAGCAGTGATGGAACGGCTGGACAGAGAGGAAAATGTAGGATTTATTACACTTGGCGATGTTGCCATTTATTCCACCTGCAGCTATCTTTTAGACAGGCTTTGGAAGGAAGGCTACGCAACCCGGCTGGATAGCGGGGTTCCCTCATTTTGCGCCGCTGCTGCCAGACTTGGTATTCCTCTGGTTACCGGAGCACAGGAACTTCACATTATTCCGGCCTCTTATCAGATCAAAGATGCGCTGAAGCTTTCCGGTGTAAAGGTTCTTATGAAAGCAGGGAGACAGATGAAGGCAGTTAAGGAAGAGTTAAGGATCAGCGGTCTTGATGCTGTTATGGTGGAGAACTGCGGCATGTCAGAGGAACGGGTCTATCATTCTCTTTCAGAGATTCCAGACGAAACAGGTTATTATTCATTGATTATAGTGAGGTAGCGATGGTACATATAGTTGGAGCAGGTCCGGGATCACCGGATTTAATAACAGTTAGAGGAAAAGAGCTTTTAGAAAATGCGGATGTAATTATCTATGCAGGTTCTCTGGTAAATCCGGCTCTTTTGGATTACAAAAAGACAGATTGTGCTGTTTATGACAGCGCAAAGATGACACTGGAAGAGGTCATAGAAGTGATGGTACAGGCAGAGTCAAGAGGAGACATGACGGTCCGTCTTCATACCGGTGACCCCTGTATATACGGAGCAATCAGAGAGCAGATGGATGAGCTTTTAAACAGGGGGATTGCCTATGAAGTCTGCCCGGGAGTCAGTTCGTTTTGCGGGGCTGCATCTGCTCTTAAGATGGAATATACCCTTCCGGATGTAACGCAGAGCGTTATAATTACCAGAATGGCGGGACGTACTCCGGTACCGGAACGTGAATCCATAGCTTCTTTTGCAGTCCATGGAGCGACTATGGTGATTTTTTTAAGTACAGGGATGCTAAAAGAACTGTCGGAAGAACTTGTCCGGGGCGGATATTCACCGAAGACGCCGGCAGCAATCTGCTATAAGGCAACCTGGCCGGAAGAAAAGACGGTGGTTTGTACGGTAGAGACCCTGCAGGAATGTGCCGAAAGGGAACAGATACGAAAAACGGCACTGATTCTGGTAGGAGATGCTGTGTCTCAAAGCGATTACAGACGCTCCCTTCTTTATGATCCTTCCTTCACCACAGAGTATCGGAAAGGAACCGGGGAGATGGTATGAAGCTTGCTGTCATATGCTTTACCCAGGCAGGAGCCCGTACTGCGTGCAGGCTGATGGAAGGCCTGTTAAAAGATGGAGATCTTATAGAAGGTTTTGGAAACGGGCAGGGATTACTTCCTGTCACAACGTCTTTGGGAGCGTGGACAAAGAAACAGTTTCTGGAAAAAGACGGAATCGTGTTTATCGGAGCTATGGGTATTGCAGTCCGATCCATTGCACCGTATTTAAAAGGGAAAGCAGTGGACCCTGCAGTGGTGGTGCTGGACGACGAAGGAAGATTTAGTATTTCTGTGCTTTCCGGGCATCTGGGAGGAGCTAATGAACTGGCTGAACGTGCTGCTGCTGTTACCGGAGGTCAGGCAGTGATTACTACAGCTACCGATGTACATGGAAAATTTGCAGCTGATTTATTTGCCAAAAGGCTGGGGCTTGCAATTACAGACCTAAAGAAGGTAAAAATGGTGTCTGCTGCTGTTTTGAGAGAAGAAACGGTTGGCTTTTACAGCGACTTCCCAATCGAGGGGGCGCTGCCGGAGGAATTATGCCTTAAGGCAGAGGCAGATACCGGTCTCTTTATTACAATAAAAGATATGCCGGAGAAGGGGAAAACAAATCATTTGCTCAGGCTTATCCCTAAAATTCTGATTCTGGGAATCGGATGCAGGAAAGGAACATCTGTCACAGTCATTCGCGATGGGGTATCACGAGTTTTAAAAGAACATCATTTATCCCCCCTTGCTATTGCAGGGTGTGCAAGCATTGATCTAAAGAAAGAGGAAGAAGGGATCTGCGTATTTGCTGCAGAGACAGGGGTCCCTTTCTATACATATCCGGCAGAAATCCTTGCTGGAACAGAGGGACAATTTACTCCTTCCCCATTTGTAAAGCAGATCACAGGTGTGGACAATGTGTGTGAACGGGCGGCGCTTTGCTGTGTAAAGGAACTGGGGGGCGGAAAACTGATTGTCAGAAAAGAAGCGGCAGCCGGCGTAACAGTTGCGGCAGCCGTCAGGGATTGGAAGGTAAAGTTATGAAAACAACAGGTAAATTGTATGTGGTAGGAATCGGTCCGGGTTCGTATGAGGATATGACTGTCCGGGCAGTCAATGCAATAAAAGATAGTGAGATAATTGTTGGATATACCGTGTATGTGGATCTTTTACGGGAACATTTCCCGGAGAAAGAGATGCTTACCACCCCCATGCGCCAGGAGCAGGAACGGTGTCAGATGGCTATTTCAGAAGCGAAGAAAGGAAAACGGGTTGCCATGGTATGCAGCGGAGATTCTGGTGTATATGGCATGGGCGGACTCGTTCTTCAGCTGGCAGAAGATGCACAGGATTTAGCCATCGAAATGATTCCTGGTGTCACAGCAGCACTCAGCGGAGGCGCAGTACTTGGTGCACCTCTCGGGCATGATTTTGCTGTAATAAGCTTAAGTGATCTCCTGACGCCTATGGAACTGATAGAAGACAGGCTGAGAAATTCTGCCCTTTGCGATATGGTCATCTGTCTTTACAATCCATCCAGTAAAAAACGGGCGGACTATCTGAGACATGCCTGTGAAATCGTGCTGCAGTACCAGAAACCGGAGACGGTCTGCGGGCTTGTAAGAAACATCGGAAGAGACGGAGAAAAGATGGAGGTTTTATCTCTTTCCCGGTTAAAAGATACCAGCGTGGATATGTTTACTACCGTTTACATAGGAAATTCCAATACAAGAGAGATAAACGGACGAATGGTCACACCAAGAGGATATAAAAATGTGTAAAATCTTGATTTTTGGAGGAACGACAGAAGGACGGCTTCTGGCTGAATTTTGTCATGAAAACCAGGTTGAGGCATGGGTCAGTGTTGCTACCGGATATGGGAAGATGCTGCTTTTGGAAAGCCAGTTTCTCCATATTCACCATACCCCCATGGATGCGAAAGAAATGGAAGTCTTTATGAGGGAAAAAGGAATTACTCTGGTAGTGGATGCCACGCACCCGTATGCTGCAGAAGTAAGCCGGAATATTCTTCATGCGTGCACTGCTGCAGGGACGAAACGTTTAAGGGTACTCAGGGAGTCATTAAAAGGCAGCAATGAGGGAGATCATGTGGTATGGGTGGATTCCATTAAGGAGGCCATCCGCTTTCTAAATCAGAATACCGGCAATGTGCTGGCGACCACAGGAAGCAAGGAGCTTGAATGCTATACAACCATGGAAGGCTGGGAAGAACGGGTATATGCCAGAGTTCTTCCGACAGTTTCGGTACTGACTGCCTGTGAGAAGATGGGATTTAAGGGAAATAAAATCATTGGAATGCAGGGACCGTTTTCCCAGGAGATTAACAGGGCGATGATCCGGCAGTATGATATCCGTTTTCTTGTTACAAAGGAAGCCGGTCACGCGGGAGGCTTTTTAGAAAAACTTCAGGCTGCTGCTGCTTGTGAAATAACATCTGTTGTAATTGGCCGCCCTTTAAACGAAGAAGGGGTGAGCTTAGAAGAAGCAAAGAAATTGATAATAGGCAGGAAACCTGCAGAGACATCTTCTTGCAAAGGTGCAATTTATTTAATAGGAACCGGAATGGGCGGACCAGAGCAGATGACGGTAAAAGCCTTAAAAACTCTGCATAACTGCCAGGTGGTATTCGGGGCTGAACGAATTCTTCATGATATGGGGAATTTAAGCCCGGATGTATTAAAGCTGCCTTATTATTTAAGTAAAGATATCCTTCCATGGCTGAATGAACACGGAGATTATAAGAGGATTGCAGTTCTTTTCTCCGGAGATACGGGTTTTTACAGCGGTGCGGAAAAAATGGCTGCTGCTCTTTTAAAGGAGCCGTATAGCGAACTTTATGAAACGGAGATTCTTCCAGGTGTCTCTTCCGTATCCTATTTATGCGCCAGACTTAAGACCGGATGGGAGAATGTCCGGCTAATCAGCCTTCACGGCAGAGAGTGGGATCTTGTGGAAGAATTGAAAAATAATCAAAGAGTTTTCGCTCTGCTGGATAAACGGAATTCCGTAAGTGCGTTGTGCAGGCTTTTAGAGGAGAATGGGTATGAAAACGCCCGGCTGTCTGTTGGAGAGCGGTTATCCTATAAAGACGAGCGTATCACCAGAGGAACACTTAAAACGCTTAAGAATCAGACGTTTGATATCTTGTCTGCAGTATTGATTGAGAGGTAATAAATGAGAGATGAATTGTTTGTCCGAGGCGATGTTCCCATGACCAAAAGCGAAATCCGGACTGTTTGTGTATCAAAGCTGGAGCTGGAGACGGATTCCATTCTTTATGATATTGGAGCAGGAACCGGTTCGGTATCTGTTGAGGCATCCAGGTATTTAACCAATGGAAAAGTTTTTGCTGTGGAAAAAAAGCCAGAAGCCCAGGAACTGATTAAAGCCAATAAAAAGAAATTTTCTGCAGATTGTATCACTGTGATAAAAGGATCGGCCCCGGAAGCCTTATCTGGTCTTGAAACAGCCACTCACGTTTTCCTGGGAGGTACTTCCGGAAATCTGGAAGAAATTTTAGAACTGGTGTTAAGAAAGAATCCTGATGTCCGGGTTGTTGCTAATTTCATCGCCCTGGAATCTTTATCTGATATGCTTCTGTGGCTGAAAAAGCGTTCCATAGATGCAGAGATTGTTCAAATGCAGGTTTCAAGGGCAAAAGCAGCAGGCAGTTATCATATGATGCTGGGACAGAACCCGGTCTATATCATTTCCTTCGGAGGGAAAGGAGGAATATCTTATGAGTCAGGGGAATAAGCGGATCATGCTTGCTGCGCCAAAAAGCGGCAGCGGAAAAACCATGATTACCTGTGGACTTTTGCAGGCATTTTTATTAAGAGGTATTTCATGCCGCTCCTTTAAATGCGGACCGGATTATATTGATCCCATGTTTCATAAGGCTGTTCTTGGCATAGACGGAGGTAATCTGGATACATTTTTTCTGGATACAGAATCGGTGAGAGAACTTTTTATCAGGGAGTCGCACGATACAGAGATTTCAGTCATTGAGGGAGTTATGGGTTACTATGATGGAATGGGGGGAGACAGTACCTGGGCAAGTTCCTATGAAGTGGCGTGTGCAGTGGAAGCACCGGTGGTGCTTATCCTTGACTGCAGAGGCGCCAGTCTGTCTCTTGCCGCTGTTTTAAAAGGTTTTCTGGAGTACAGGAAAGACTGCCGTATCGAGGGAGTGATTTTAAACAGAATATCATCTGTCATGGCAGAGCGGTTAACTCCCCAGATAGAAGCCCTGGGAATCCGGGTCTACGGATATCTTCCCCAATGCGCTGAGGCGGATTTTTCCAGCCGCCATTTAGGACTGAAAATTCCCGGTGAAGTGGAAGGGCTGAAGGACAAATTAAAAAAACTGGCTTATAAAATGGAAGAGACAGTTGACATAGACGGACTTTTTGAATTATCAGAAACTGCCCCTTTACTTACTTTTGAATATGAAAGGAACGGGAAAGAAAAATTGACCGCTTCCAGCGAAAAAGTACGGGTTGGAATTGCCGTTGATGAAGCCTTCTGCTTTTATTATCAGGAAAACAGAAAGCTGTTAGAAGAGATGGGGGCAGAACTGATCCCGTTCAGTCCGCTCAGAGACAGTCATCTTCCGTATGGAATCTGTGGACTTATACTAGGCGGAGGATACCCGGAACTCTATTTAAAACAACTGTCTGAGAATCAGGATATGCTGGGGGAAATCAGGGACGCAGCCAAAAACCAAATCCCCATTCTGGCGGAATGCGGTGGTTTTCTCTACCTTCATGAGGAACTGGAATCAGAGGAACATGAAGTATGTCAAATGGCAGGTGTCATTCCGGGCCGGGCCTTTCCAACAGGGAAATTAAAGCGGTTCGGTTACATAGAAGCAGCTGCGAAAGAGGATATGCCGTTTCTCAAAAAGGGAGAGTCTGTCAGGGGACATGAATTTCATTACTGGGACAGTACAAATAACGGGACTCAGATGGAGGCGCGAAAGCCTGGGCGGAATGTGAAATGGGATTGTGTGCTGGCGGAGGATAATGTAATGGCAGGTTTTCCGCATTTTTATTACCCCTCAAATAGATGTCTTCCGGAAAAATTTTTAGAAGCATGCAGACAGGTTATGAAACAGAAAAGGAAAAACCTATGAAGGAATTTGAAATACTACAGGGAAATAAAGAGGATATAGAGCAGATTACAGAGCTTTATGATGCAGTGAATGATTATCTGGAAAGTCATATCAATTATCCGGGATGGATAAAAGGAATTTACCCTGTTAAAGAGAATGCACAAGAAGGTATCGAAGAGGGAACTCTTTATGTGCTCTGGGCGGCTGGCAAAGTGGCAGGTTCCGTGATTGTCAACCAGTTTCAGGAAAAAGGATATGAAACGGTAGCATGGAAGCAGGAAGCGAAACCAGAGGAAGTAGCAGTAATCCATACGTTTTTAGTGCATCCTGATTTCCTGGGCAGAGGATTTGGAAAAAACTTGCTGGAGTTTTCGGAAGAGAAAGCCAGGGAGCAGAAAAGTGCCGTAATCCGCCTTGATGTAAATGAAAAGAATACGCCTGCTATAAAGCTTTACAGGAAGCTTGGCTACTGTTTTGCAGGAAAGGCAGATTTAGGCTACGGTGAATATGGAATTCCATGGTTCGAACTTTATGAAAAGGATTTAACTGGAAAGGCATAGACAATGAATGAGGAACTTAAGGAATATCTGTCAGGAATACAGCTGCCTGATAAAACGGCAATGGATACGGCACGCCTGCGCTGGGCGCATGTAGCTAAGCCGTTAAACAGCCTGGGAGTTTTGGAAGAAGATATCATAAAAATTGCAGGAATCAGAGGGAGTTCTCTCGTGTCCTTACAAAAACGAGGGCTTCTGATTCTGTGTGCAGATAACGGAATCGTAGAGGAAGGAGTCACCCAGACCGGAATGGAAGTCACTGCAGTAGTTGCTGAAAATATGACAAGAGGCAACAGCAGTGTCTGTATTATGGCGAACCGGGCTGGTGTGGATGTGTTTCCGGTTGATATGGGAGTTGCAAGAGATCTGGTTTCCGGCACCCGCTATCCTCTGATCAACAGAAAAATCGCCTATGGGACAAAGAATTTCCGAAAATCAAAAGCTATGACAAGAGATGAGGCCGTTCAGGCAATCATAGCAGGAATTGAACTTATGGGTGAACTCTCAGAGAAGGGGTATGATTTAGCGGCAACCGGAGAGATGGGAATTGGAAATACAACAACCAGCAGTGCAGTTGCAGCACTTTTGTTAAAGCAGGACCCCGCAAGGCTGACAGGACGAGGCGCTGGGTTAAATGATGCAGGTCTGAAACAGAAGATGAAGGTAATTCAGGAGGCAGTTGCTGAATATGGTCCAAATTGCCAGGATGAAATTGATATTTTGTCAGCAGTGGGCGGTTTTGATCTGGCAGGTATGACGGGGGTATTCTTAGGGGGAGCCATTTACCGGATTCCTGTGCTGCTAGACGGCTTTATATCAGCTGTGGCAGCGCTTCTGGCAGAACGGATTTATCCGGGATGCAGGGATTTTATGATCGCCTCCCATGTTTCTGCAGAACCAGCAGGACATATTCTTCTTGAAGAGCTGGGACTGCCTCCTCTCATACAGGCTGGCATGTGTCTTGGTGAAGGAACGGGGGCGATTGCAGCAGTTCCGCTGCTTGATATGGCGGCGGATGTATACGGAACCATGAGTTCCTTTGAGGAAATTGAAATTGAGGCTTATAAGCCTGTCGGAGATCAGTCATGACTGCCCTCGTAATCGGTGGAAGCGGCAGCGGAAAATCTGAATATGCGGAAAACCTTGCAGTTTCTCTGGGAGGAGAGCGGCGGGTTTACATTGCCACTATGAAACCATGGGATAAGGAGTGCAGAAACAGAATTATAAAACACAGGAAAATGCGTGAGAAAAAACAGTTCGAGACTGTGGAATGCTACCGCAGTTTAAATAAACTGAAACTGGGAAACAGACCTTCGGTTGTTCTTTTGGAATGCATGTCCAATCTGGTTTCTAACGAAATGTTTGGTTTGTGGGAAGACGGGGATGTACCGGTGCTTGATAAAGAAAATGCTGCAGCCGAAATTATGGAAGGAATTTTAAACTTAGAGAGTCAGTGTGAACATCTGGTTATCGTAACGAATGAAGTGTTTTCTGATGGAGATCATTACAGCCCCCAAACCAATGAATACCGTCAGGTTTTGGGAAGCATCAATCAGCTTGCAGCCCAGAGGGCTCATATGGTGGTAGAAATAGTGGCAGGAATCCCCATCAAAGTAAAAGAAGGAACTAATTGAAAAAAATCCTCATGTATGTTATATTTATAACATAGTAGCATCCTGATACCAAAAACCAGTTTTGAGGTAGAAGGTTCGGCATTTGAGGAATTGTATGTTTGCCGCGCCTTTTTGGCGCGGCTTTCCTGTTTTCAAGAAAAAAGGGAAAGAGGGGAAGAAGCATGGAAACAAGAATTGCTGTGATCGGTATAGTAGTGGAAGAAGAAGATTCTGTGGAAATTCTAAACGATATTCTTCATGAATACCGGCATTTCATCATCGGACGTATGGGTATTCCATATCCCAAAAAGGGAGTTAGTGTCATCAGCATTGCGGTGGATGCTCCTCAAAGCACGATTTCCGCTCTGACTGGAAAGATCGGAAAGTTAAGCGGAATCAGTTCCAAAACAGCCTATCAGAATGTGAATGCTTAGCAGTACAATAACACTGACGGGGAAGCAGCAGCTGACCTAAAAGAAAGGATGATTTACTATGTATGATCCAAAATCGCTGAAAGCGGAAGATTTCATTTCTCATGAAGAAATTCTTGAAACTCTTGATTATGCGGAGCAAAACAAAGACAATGTGGAGCTGATTGACCAGATTATTGCAAAAGCCAGAGAATTAAAGGGGCTTACCCATCGGGAAGCTTCGGTTCTTTTGGCTTGTGATATACCGGAGAAGATCCAGGAGCTGTATGACCTGGCAGAGCAGATTAAAAAGAAATTCTACGGCAGCCGTATCGTGATGTTTGCGCCGCTCTATCTGTCCAATTACTGTGTAAATGGCTGTACCTATTGTCCCTATCATTTAAAGAATAAACATATTGCAAGAAAGAAACTGACTCAGGAAGAAGTGACCAGAGAAGTGATTGCCCTTCAGGATATGGGGCATAAACGTCTTGCTCTTGAAGCAGGAGAAGATCCTGTGAATAACCCCATCGAATATATACTGGAATGCATTGACACTATTTATTCCATCAAGCATAAGAATGGTGCTATCCGCAGAGTGAATGTTAACATCGCTGCCACTACAGTGGAAAATTACAGGAAACTGAAGGAAGCCGGAATCGGAACTTATATTTTATTCCAGGAAACCTATCATAAGGAAAGCTACGAAAGCCTTCACCCAACAGGGCCCAAACATGATTACGCTTACCATACCGAGGCGATGGACCGGGCTATGCAGGGCGGTATCGATGATGTTGGAATTGGGGTACTGTTCGGACTGGAACGATACAAATATGAGTTCGCCGGATTGTTAATGCATGCCGAGCATTTAGAGGCAGTTCACGGAGTAGGTCCGCATACCATCAGCGTTCCCCGCATTAAGAGCGCAGATGATATTGACCCCAATGCTTTTTCCAATGGCATCGACGATGAGATATTTGCCAAGCTGTGTGCGCTGATCCGCGTCTGCGTTCCATACACTGGCATGATTGTATCCACAAGAGAAAGCCAGAGCGTGAGAGAAAAGGTGATCCGTCTGGGCGTATCCCAGATCAGCGGCGGCTCCAGAACCAGTGTGGGCGGTTATGAGGAACAGGTTCGTCCAACGGAAACTGAGCAGTTTGATGTATCAGACCAGAGAACTCTTGATGAAGTGGTTCACTGGCTGATGGACTTAGGCTATATTCCCTCCTTCTGTACGGCATGCTACAGAGAAGGCCGGACAGGCGACCGTTTCATGAGTCTGTGTAAAAGCGGTCAGATTCAGAACTGCTGCCAGCCCAATGCGCTTATGACATTAAAGGAATATTTAATGGATTATGCTTCCGAAGAAACAAAGGAAGTAGGAGAAGCATTAATTGCAGCGGAATTAAACAATATACCGAAAGAAAAGGTACGTCTGATCTGCGAAGATCATCTGGAGAAAATTGAAGCTGGAATCCGGGATTTCCGGTTCTGATATGATACTGACGACTGAAAAGAGGAGAACAATATGGGATTAAATGAGACGCCGTCATCTGAGAGAATTCACATTGGCTTTTTTGGCCGCCGCAATGCAGGAAAATCAAGTGTAGTTAATGCAGTAACCGGACAGGAGCTTTCTGTAGTATCGGATATTAAGGGAACTACTACAGATCCTGTTCATAAATCTATGGAACTTCTTCCCATGGGACCGGTAGTAATTATCGATACACCGGGATTTGATGATGAGGGTGCGCTGGGTGAGATGCGGGTGCGTAAGACAAAGCAGATATTAAACCGGGTGGACTGCGCAGTACTTGTTGTGGATGGTACCTCTGGGAAAACGCAGGTGGATGAGCAGCTGATTGGCTTGTTTACAGAAAAGAAAATTCCCTACGTAGTTGCTTACAATAAGTCTGATCTTGCAGGTGACGGAGATTATGCAGACGGCTTATCGGTCAGCGCCCAGAACGGGTATCATATTCATGAACTGAAGGAGCGGATCGGAAGTCTGGTGAACACCGGGGATATGAAGATGCGGATTGTAGGGGACTTACTAAAACCCTGCGATCTGGTAATTCTGGTTATTCCCATTGATTCGGCAGCTCCAAAGGGGAGAATCATTCTTCCTCAGCAGCAGACTATGAGAGACATTTTAGAGGCAGGAGCTGTTGCTATCTCTGTCAGAGATACAGAATTAAAGCAGACCATTGAAAAGCTGGGAACAAAGCCCTATCTTGTTATAACAGACAGCCAGGCGTTTGAACAGGTGAATAAGGATACGCCAGATGATATACTTCTGACATCATTTTCTATTCTGATGGCAAGGTATAAAGGCTTTTTGGAGGATGCAATCAAAGGGGTGGCAGCAATCAGTAAGTTAAAGGATGGAGATAAAGTTCTCATATCAGAGGGCTGCACCCACCACAGACAGTGTGATGACATCGGTACTGTGAAGCTTCCCCGTTGGCTGAAAGAGTTTACGGGAAAAGATCTGGTGATTGAGACATCTTCCGGCAGAGAATTTCCTGAGGAACTTTCCGGCTATCAGCTGATCATTCACTGCGGCAGCTGCATGTTAAACGAAAGGGAAATGGAATACCGCAGAAAGACAGCGGGAGATGCAGGAGTGCCATTTACCAACTATGGAACCGCCATTGCTTATATGAAGGGAATATTAAAGAGAAGCTTAGAAGTGCTTCCGGATCTGGAAAAACTGATTTAGGCATATGGATTAATAAGGCTGCCGCATCAAAAGACAATGTGTCTGGGGATGTGGCAGCCTGTTTGTATTAATGGTTTGTTAAATGAGAGGCTAAAAGCTGTCTGAATGCGTTGATTTCACTTTCTGATGTAAAAACACGTTTCGGTATTAAGGTGTAGGAGCGTTTTTTCTGAATCAGGTAAAAATAATTCATGCTTTCCCTATAGTGTTTGTAAATATCCCAGGTCATAGTGGAATGCACGGCGTGTGCGTCAAACGTGATTTTATCGTCTTCAAACAGCAGCTTATAAGGATGACGAAGTTGTTCATATTCCTTGTAAAATATGTAAGGCCGAATGATAATGACTGTAATAACCGTGATATTTATAAAATATATCATGAAGGCAAGTATAACATATATTCTCCTCCCCTTGTTTGTCATTTTCTTAAGTTTCAGGTAAAAGCAGATTTAACCCTGTTATTTTCTTCGTTTTGCAATTCTTTAAAAAAATCTGATAATCCTTCTGAGTTTTGTTCCGCAATATATCTAAAATACAGGACCCTTTGATCTTCCGGAATTACTATAGGAAGCATGTTATTGTGTATCAATTCATAATTAATGAGTAACCGACCTGTACGTCCGTTACCATCTTCAAAAGGATGGATTCTTTCAAATTGTATATGATTATATGCTATTTTTTGAAAGATAGAGTCGTATTCCGTTTTTGCGTAATTATAAATAAAGTACATCATTGCCTGGGTAACCTCCTGGGGAGAAGGAGGCAGATGTTCGGCTCCTTGTATGATAACCGGTACTTTTCTATAACCACTAATATCAGAAATATTTTTATTGATCAGGATACCGATGTCTATTATCATTTGCTGGTCTAATTGGTTTTCAGAATGTTCTAAAATGTAAGAGAGAGCGTATTTATGATTAATTGCCTCGTAAATTTCTCTCGGTTTTGCATTAACCGAAAAGCTGTTATCATTAAACAGAATAGCGTACGTCTCAGCATAGGAAAGAGTGTTTCCTTCGATTTTATTTGAATGATATGTGCTTCTGGTAATATAATCCTCAAAGTATTTCTGATTATTTATAATAAATTCTTTTACGCTCATAGATGACACTCCTATCCTTATAACTGGCATCTTATGGTCAGTCATTCACTGATTTCGATAACTATCTATCATGTAACAGAATTATAAGTTATTGCTTCGTGACTGTCAATAAATAAAATCTATGAAACTGCTCAGGGCTCATGATTGGAAATGACATTTGCCAAATTTTGTGATATTATATTTTTTAGAACTTTTATGAAAGAAAGGGGGGCAGGACCATGAATCTTACCGGCAGTATGATGATCGCTTTCTCGATGTATTCCCGGATACCCGTGCTCCAGGTTCAGTGGACGAAAGAGCGGATGAAATATGCCATGTGCTTTTTTCCCCTGATAGGAGCAATAATAGGTTTGCTGGAGTATGGCGCCATTCTTCTTTTTCGTACTTTGGGATTTCCTTTTTTAGAACAGATCATGCCTGTTATCATCCCTGTGGTGGTTACGGGTGGAATTCATATGGATGGACTTCTTGATGTAATCGATGCAAAATCATCCCACGGCGAAACTGAGAAAAAGCTGGAGATACTCAAGGACCCTCATACAGGGGCATTTGCAATTATTGGCTGTGGAGTTTATTTCCTTTTATACCTGGCATTTTTCATGGAAATGAAGCCTGCCATGATCCCTGCCTATTGTATAACGTTTGTTATAACAAGAGCCTTAAGCGGACTTTCTGTTGTTACATTCCCTATGGCGAAAAAGAGCGGACTGGCAGCGGCTTTTTCAGATGGAGCCCATAAAAGAGTGGTTGGAACTGTTATGGTTCTTTACCTTGTAATTACTTTAATGGGATTATGGATTTTAGCAGGAACAGGGGGATTATTAGCAGTTTCTGCCCTGTCATTTCTGGTGTTTTTATATTATTACCGCATGGCAAAGCGGGAATTTGGTGGAATCACCGGGGATCTGGCAGGTTACTTTCTTCAGATCCTGGAATTGGTGCTGGTCATGGTACTGGCTGTACTCTCTCATATGAATATATAGGAAATGACAGGAAGGAATTAGAATGAAGTTAATTATTGGCGGAGCATGGCAGGGAAAGCTTTCCTTTGCACTGCAGCTTACTAATACACAATTGGAAGACAAGGCAGATGTGGCAGAAGGGTCGACTGATCCGTATCAGGCTGCGTTTGAGTCCAGGATCATACATGATTTCCATGAGTATGTCAGAAGACTTTTGAAGGATCATATAGATCCGGACGAATTTATTTTTAATATTCTGGACAAGAATCCCGAAGCAGTGATTACCATTAATGAGCTTGGATGTGGGATCGTGCCTGAAGATCCGTTTGACAGAACGTGGCGGGAAAGTGCCGGCAGAGCGGCAGTGAAACTGGCAAAATACAGCGGCGAAGTATACCGCATGGTATGTGGTATACCGGACCGGATTAAATAGAACAGGAAAAAGGACTGACATATGTTTAAATATCATATAACTGCGGTGCTGATCGGATGTTTTCTGGATGCGTGTTTTGGAGACCCTTTATTTTTGTGGCATCCTGTTTGCGCAATCGGGAACCTGATAAGCTGGCTGGATAAAAAAATACGGCTCCGGTTCCCGGAGAATGAAACCGGGGAAAGGCAGGCTGGTGTATGGCTTGTTGTACTGGTGCTTCTTGCTGCAGGCGGACTTTCGTTTGGATTATTGTTCGTTTCCTACGGTATTTCCCCCATAACAGGGCTGGTAGTGGAAAGCATCATGTGTTACCAGATGATGGCATGGCATTCCTTAAGAAAAGAGAGCATGAAAGTATATCATGCATTTTTAAAAAAGGATATTGAGCAGGCAAGACAGGCGGTTTCCATGATTGTAGGCCGGGATACTAAGAGTCTTTCTGATATCGGTATCACAAAGGCAGCGGTGGAAACCGTGGCAGAGAATACTTCCGACGGAGTGATTGCGCCGTTGATTTTTATGACCCTCTTTGGTGGAACCGGTGTATTTCTTTATAAGGCAGTCAACACCATGGATTCCATGGTAGGCTATAAAAACGACCGGTATCTCTGGTTTGGCCGGTGTGCCGCCAGGCTTGATGATGTGGTGAACTTTATTCCTGCCCGTATCTCGGCATTGCTTATGGTAGCGGCTGGTTTTTTGTGCCAGCTATTATCCAGGGGAAGCTTTTATTGTGGGAAAAATGGGTTTCGGATCTGGAAACGTGACCGTTTTAACCATAAGAGCCCCAATTCCGCCCAGACCGAATCAGCCTGTGCGGGGATTCTTAAGATTGAGCTGGCCGGGAATGCATGGTACTTTGGAACTTTACATGAAAAGCCTGTCATAGGAGATCCGTTGAGAGCCGTGGAATATGAAGATATAACAAGGGTGAACGTGCTGATGACAGCTACCTACATACTGGCGCTGATTCCGGTTGTCATACTGCTTGTGATCAGCCTTTAGAAGATACTACTGAAATGGAGAAATAAAGATGGAATATCAGCATGGAGGAGACATTTATACCAATCGGGTCACCATGGATTACTCTGCAAATATCAATCCTATGGGGCTTCCTCCCGGTGTCAGGAAAGCACTTTTACAGGCGGTTGAATCCTGCTCCTGTTATCCTGACAGCCGGTGCCAGAAATTGAGGAAAGCGCTTTCCTTGTTTCATGAGGTTTCTGAAAAACACATTATATGTGGAAATGGAGCGGCAGATCTGATCTTTCAGATTGTACATGCGATAAGACCCGGACGTGCACTTTTAATTGCCCCTTCCTTTCTGGAATATGAGCAGGCACTTAAAACTGTATCAGCAGATATTTTGTGGTATGATTTGAAAGAAGCGGACGGATTTACTTTATCCGTTCATCAGTTAATTGAATGGCTGAAATCCAAAGATCAAAGGGTAGAGATGCTGTTTTTGTGCAATCCCAATAATCCCACCGGATTTGCTCTGGGAAAAGAGGAAATGAAGACACTTCTGGATTTTAGTAAAACCATGGGGATATACTGCGTAATAGATGAATGTTTCAATGAATTCCTTGATGATCCGGAGGATTATTCTGTACTGGAACTTATATCACAAGGCGGTTATGAACACGTTTTTGTTCTGAAAGCATTTACAAAAATTTATGCCATGGCTGGGCTGCGCCTTGGCTACGGGATTACAACCGGAGAAGAGATGCTGGAAAAGATGAACTGCATACGACAGCCGTGGAGTATTTCTTCCCTTGCGCAGGCGGCAGGAGAGGCGGCGATTAAGGAAACGGAATATGTAAATGAGACAAGGAAGCTGATTGCAGCGGAACGGGAATATCTAAAGAGGAACTTAACAGAGCTTGGATTTAAAGTCTATGATTCTAAGGCAAACTACCTGTTTTTTAAGGATTTAAGAGAGAATGCCCTTTCTGGGGAAATGCTTTTATATAAAGAACTTCTGGAACAGCAGGTATTAATCCGGTCCTGTTCCAATTATAGAGGGCTTAACGGCACGCATTACCGGATCTGCGTAAAACAGAGACGGGAGAATGATGCATTTCTTACTGTATTAAAATCCATACTGATAGAAGGAGAATGAAATATGGCAAAGACAATCATGATTCAGGGCACCATGTCCAATGCAGGCAAAAGCCTGATTACGGCAGGTCTGTGCCGGATTTTAAAGCAGGATGGATATCGGGTCTGCCCCTTTAAATCCCAGAATATGGCACTGAATTCCTTTATCACAGAGGAAGGACTGGAGATGGGCAGGGCTCAGGTGGTACAGGCTGAGGCAGCAGGTGTAAAGCCGGTGGCTGCCATGAATCCGGTGCTGCTTAAACCCACCAACGATACCGGTTCCCAGGTGATTGTCAACGGCGTGTCCATTGGCAATATGCCTGCAAAAGAATATTTTGCATATAAAAAGAAATTAATTCCGGAAATAAAAAAAGCATTTGAAACGTTGGCCAGGGAGTATGACATTATCGTCATCGAGGGTGCAGGAAGTCCGGCAGAGATCAATTTAAAGCAGGAAGATATCGTCAATATGGGAATGGCTAAGATGGCGGATGCGCCGGTACTGCTGGTGGGAGATATTGACCGCGGGGGCGTATTTGCTCAGCTTTACGGCACGGTTATGCTATTAGAACCGGAAGAGAGGGCCAGAATCGGAGGTCTGATTGTAAACAAATTCCGCGGGGATAAATCCATTTTAGAACCGGGACTTGACATGATAAAAGAGCGGCTTCAGATACCTGTAGCCGGAGTGGTTCCTTATATGGATGTGGATATAGAAGATGAAGACAGCCTGGGAAATCATCTGGCAGGAACTGCAAAAACAGAGTGGACGGATGTGGAAATTGCTGTCATCCGTTTCCCAAGAATTTCAAATTTTACTGATTTTTCCGTGTTCTCTGCTATTCCTTGTGCAGCGCTGCGCTATGTGGATTCGGTATCAAATCTTGGAAAACCGGATCTGGTGATTCTTCCTGGAAGTAAGAATACCATAGAGGATCTTCTCTGGATGCGCCAGAATGGACTGGAGGCAGCAGTAGTGAAGCTGGAAGCTTCAGGAGTTCCTGTATTTGGAATCTGCGGTGGATTTCAGATGCTTGGTGAACAGTTAAAAGATCCGCAGGCAGTGGAATCTTCGGCTGGCCTTTCCACTGTACGGGGGATGGGACTGCTTCCTGTACGGACTGTATTCGGAGCAGAAAAAACCAGGACAAGAGTGACTGGTGCGTGCACTGCAGTTGATGGTATTTTTGAGGATTTGTCAGGGATGAACATCGAAGGCTATGAGATTCACATGGGACAGACGGAGCGTGCGCTTCCGCCCTTATCCTATGTAATGGAAAGTCAGACAGGCTCCCATCTGGCTAAAATGGATGGCTGCCAGAGAAGAAACGTCTATGGTACCTATATTCACGGTTTCTTTGACAGTGAAGGAATTGCGGATACAATTATAACAGCGCTGAGAAAGAAAAAAGGGCTGACTGACCAGCCAGATAAAACTATCAGCTATCAGGAATACAAGGAAAAGCAATATGACAGGCTGGCGGACCTTTTACGGGTAAGCCTGGATATGGACCGGATCTATCGCCTGATGGGTTTAACCAATGATGACGGAGGAACAAATGTTTAGTAAACTGGAACGGGTGAGACCCGAGGAAATTGAGAAAAGAAGCTTTGAAATCATCACACATGAGCTGGGAGATAAGAAGCTGGACCCGGAACAGGAACTGGTGATCAAACGTGTAATTCATACAACTGCAGATTTTGATTATGCAGATAATCTGATATTTTCACCCCATGCGGTAACACTGGGGATTGAGGCATTGAAAGCCGGCATCCCGGTGATCACCGACACCAATATGGGAAAAGCCGGAATTAATAAAAAGGCACTGGAACGCGTGGGAAGCAGTGTCCACTGCTTTATGGCAGATGATGATGTAGCAGAGGAAGCGAAAAAAAGGCAGACGACACGGGCCCATGCCAGTATGGATAAGGCTGCCAGGCTTTCAGGCGAATGCATTTTTGCCATTGGCAATGCTCCCACAGCTCTTGTGCACCTTTATGAGCTGATACAGGAGGGGAAGATTAACCCCAGACTGATCATCGGCGTTCCGGTGGGTTTTGTCAATGTAACTGCGTCCAAGGAGCTTATTCTGTCTCTTCCTGACGTGCCTTATATTGTGGCAAGAGGAAGAAAAGGCGGAAGCAATGTGGCGGCAGCGATTATAAATGCCATGCTTTATCAGATTTCATAACATCATTGTTTCTTAGAGGGGAAATACCATGGACCTATACAGCATTATTTTAGTAGATGACGAAGAGGAAGTACGAAAAAGCATTATTAAGAAAATTGAATGGCAGTCAGCCGGTTTTAAAGTTGTAGGTGACGCGGAAAACGGAGAGGATGCCATTGAAAAGATTGAAGTTTTAGAGCCGGATGTCGTCCTGACTGATATTCGGATGCCCTATATGGATGGATTGGTGCTTGCAGAAAAGATACGGCAGCGGTATCCTTCCATGAAGGTTGTGATTTTTTCCGGATACGATGATTTTGAATATGCACAGAAAGCAATCAAACTCAATGTGACCGAATATATTTTAAAACCTGTAAATGTGGAAGAACTTACTTCGATATTAAAGAGAATCAAGAACAATCTTGACCGTGAAATTGAAGAAAAACGGAATATAAGCAGGCTGAGAGAAAATTATAGAAAGAGTCTTCCGATCTTCAGGGAACAGTTTTTTAATGATCTGGTGCACAAGAATCTGTCCAATGAGGTTGCACAGCAGAAGCTGAGAGAATACGATATTCCCATTGCAGGTGCGTGGAAATGGATTATTGCCGCTGTGGCTGTAGAGCGGGGGGAAGTGGGAGATACTTTGACACTTCATAGCGAAGAAGAACTGATTCCTGTTTCCGTCATGCAGATCATCCGGGACAAGCTGGAAGGGTATTGCAGATTTGCAATGTTCCAGTCAGTTTTGGAAGCAGAGATGGTTGTTGTAGTTGCTCTTGATGAAGATTTCATTACCGGACTCATCGATGTATTCGGAGATATCTGCAAGGAAACAAGAAGAATACTGGAGGTGCCGGTTACCATAGGAATCGGACATAGCTGCAGCGAATTATCAAATATCCCGTTTGCATATCAGTCGGCGATTGACGCTCTGGGCTATAAGGCGATTGCAGGAAAAGGAAATACCATTTACATCAATGATATGGAGCCGGTAGGAAGCGGCAAGCTGGAATTCGACAGTGTTTCAGAAGCGGATCTTACTTCTGCCATAAAGTTTGGCCCCTATGAGAAAATCGAAGCGGCTGTGGCCAAGATTATTCAGAAGATGGAATCTGCAAAAGTACATTTCAGGCAGCAGCAGGTTTACATGTTCAGAGTTTTAAACAGTGTGATACAGATGGTACAGCAGCATGATCTGGATTTAGAGGAAATAATGGGCGGGGATTTTGAGTCTATGGCAGTTTTTGACAAGATACAAAAGGGAGAATTCGGGTCCTGGCTTTTTAAGGTGGCTGAGAAAATCAACCAGGCAATTAATCAGGAGAGGGATTTTACCACAAGACAGGTAATTCAAGAAGCAAAACAGTATATTATGGATCATTATCAGAATCCGGATTTATCCGTGGAAATGATCTGCCGCCATCTGCACATGAGCCCTGCTTACTTTTCCACTCTTTTTAAAAAGGAAACCGGACAGGCCTATATCGCCTATCTTACGGACCTGCGCTTAAACAAGGCAGTGGAACTGTTAAATAAAACGGAGGACAAAACCTATGTCATTGCGGCAAAGGTTGGGTATCAGGAACAGAACTATTTCAGTTATGTTTTTAAAAAGAAATTTGGGGTATCACCAACCAAATTCCGCGGAGTGAGGTAATGGAAAAAAAGAATAACAGCATTCGATATACTATATTTGTATATTTTACAATAACAGCGCTTGCCGCAGGTCTTTTGATTACCCTGTCTTTATACCAGCGCCTTTCTTCTCAGGTTGCAGAGGTGGTTCAGGAGGAGAATCAGAGTCTGATCAACCAGGTGGCGAGATCTGTGGAATCCTATTTGCGGACAGTTATGAAGCTTTCTGATTCTCTTTATTATGGGGCTGTGAAAAATGCGGACCTTTCTTCTCAATCCATTAATAATGAGATTACCCTTCTGTATGATAACAATAAGGACAATGTGGATAACATTGCCCTTTTTGCCCAGGACGGCGCGATGGTGGAAGCCGTGCCTGCAGCAAGACTGAAAAGAAACCTTGATATAACTGGAGAGAAATGGTTTAACAATGCTCTGGAAAAAACGGAAAACCAGCATTTTTCTGATCCTCATGTCCAGTATATATTTGAAAACAATGAAAACCAGTACCGGTGGGTGATATCCTTATCAAGAGCGGTGGAACTTACAGAAGGAACATCAACCACTCAGGGAGTTTTGCTGGTGGATTTAAGCTATTCCAGCTTAGAGCATTTGTTTGACAGTGTTACCACAGGAAAGGGCGGTTATGTCTATTTAATTGCCAGCGACGGGGAGATTCTTTACCACCCCAGGATTCAGCTCATTGATTCGGGACGAATGAAGGAAAATAACCAGATGGCCTCCAGTTATAAGGACGGGATTCACCGTGAGGTTTTTGAAGGGGAAAGCAGAATCATAACAGTAAAATCCGTTGGCTATACAGGCTGGAAGATTGTCGGTGTTACGCCCAAAAGTGTGGTTTCCTTAAATACCATCAAAACTAGGCTTTTCATTGTATTTTTGATTACTCTTATTTTATTCGCATTAGTACTCATCAACTCCTATATCTCATCTCGTATAACAAATCCTATCAAGGAGTTGGAAAAATCCGTAGGAATCCTGGAAGAAGGGGATTTGGAAACTGCAGTTTCCATCGGAGGCTCCTATGAAATCCAGCATTTGGGTAATTCCATTAAAAATATGGCAATTCAGATCCGTGTACTCATGGACGATATCGTAACGGAGCACGAAGCCAAACGGAAACAGGAATTTAATACCCTGCAATCACAGATTAATCCCCACTTTTTATATAATACGCTGGACATTATTGTCTGGATGATAGAAAATGAACAGAAGAACGAAGCAGTTAAAGCGGTAACTGCACTTGCCAGATTTTTCAGGATAAGCTTAAGTAAAGGGAAAAGCATCATTACAGTCCGTGATGAACTGGAACATGTGAGAAGTTATTTAATGATTCAGCATATGCGTTTTAAAAATAAGTTTTCCTATCACATTGAGGCAAAGGAAGAATGCATGGAATTAACCAGCTTAAAACTGATTCTTCAGCCACTGGTGGAAAACGCCATTTATCATGGCATGGAATTTATGGATGGAGACGGAGAGATTCACTTATCGGTGGAGCAAAGAGGAGACGATCTTATAATCCAGGTGTCCGACAATGGTCTGGGCATGACGGAAAAACAGGTTCAGAGCCTTTTTTCTGATGAGGTGCATGTTACTTCTACAAAGGGGTCCGGTATCGGAGTGAAGAATGTAAATGAAAGAATCAAACTTTACTTTGGAGAGCGGTACGGCCTGACCATCGATTCGGAGCCAGATGAGGGAACTACCATTACCATTCTTCTTCCGGCGGTTCCTTATGATTCTTTTTTAGAAAGGGAAAAAAGAGCATGACAAAACAGGAAAAAATTTTATGGGTTCTTCTGCCGGCAGTGCTCGTGATTCTGTTTCTCCTGTCTTCTACAGATTTAATCATTAAGGAAAAAAAGACGGAGATTTACCCGGTTTCGGTAATTATAAGCGATACCTCCGATGATTATTTTACAAATTTCAGAAAAGGTGTGGATAAAGCGGCAGAAGAATACAACGTTGATGTCAGCTTGATCACTCTTTATGAAAAGAGTGATCAGGACCAGCAGCTGGAACTGGTAAAACGGGAAATTAATGACGGGGCCATGGCAGTGGTTTTAGTACCGGTTAAGCCGGAAGAATGCGCCAGGAAGATGGACGACATGGTCTTAAACTGTCCTGCTGTTATCGTTGGCAATCTGATACCGAATGAGAGGGTTAAGTGCGGCATTGCTCCGGATTTTGAAGAAGAAGGGCGGATGCTTGGACAGGCGATTGCCAGAGAGAACTCTCCTGGCAGGCCGGTATGGATCTTTATGGATGGCATTGACGACGGTTATAACCGGGAGGTTTGTGCAGGGGCAGAAAATGAACTTAATAAAGCAGGATTTACAGTAAAGCTTTACAAAAAAACAATGGAGGACACATTTCACAAAGCAATAGAAGGTCTGGTTTATCCAGGTGGTGAAAAAGTGATTATAGCAGCAATCGACGCAAAGAGTCTTGATGAAACAGCGGAAATTATTGCTGGAAGTCCGGTTTATGGCAATTATGTGGACGGTCTTTACGGAACAGGCAGTACCACCAGGCTTTTAACGCAATTAGATAACGGGGTGATAAAAGGGCTGGTGGTAAGTGATCAGTTTGATGCAGGGTACAGAAGCATTGAAAAAGCGGTTGAGTCGGTCCATGGAGGATTTGAGAAAGAACAGATTGTACTGGATTCTTATTATATCCAAAGAGAAGATTTAAGAGAGAGAAAATTCGAAAAAATCTTATATCCGATTGACTGAATGGGGGAAAAGAAATGAAAAAAAAATATGGAGTGCTGGCAGCGGTTGTTATTATAATTGTGATAGTTCTGGCGGGGGCATATCAGAACTATAAATCAGGGAAAAGGGAGGCGAACAAAGCAGTTCGCATAGGAGTGACTCTGTACAGGGGAGACGATTCGTTTATTAATACCATAAGGGGAAAGCTGGAAGAGCAGGCAAAGGTATATGAAAAGGATACCGGTATTAAGGTTGTAATGGAGATTGTGGATGCCAAGGGCAACCAGAATACCCAGAACAGCCAGGTGGACCGTTTTATTTCCCTGGGGTATGATGCGATCTGTGTCAATATGGTGGATCGTTCTGCTGCATCAAATATTATAGGGAAGGCAATGGATGCAGATCTGCCGGTGGTGTTTTTCAACAGGGAGCCGGTGGAGGAGGATATGCGGCGGTGGGAGAAGCTTTATTATGTAGGTGAGAATGCAAAAGAGTCTGCAACGTTACAGGGAAATATGCTGGTGGAGGCCTATAAAGCAGACCCCTCTTCTCTTGACTTAAACGGAGACGGAAAGGTGAGCTATGTACTGCTGGAAGGGGAGAGCAGCCATCAGGATTCTTTGATCAGAACGGAATGGTCCATACAGACCTTAAAGGATGGCAGAGTGCCTTTAGAAAAGATCACAGGAGCCATTGCAAACTGGGACAGAAGCCAGGCATCTGCCTGGATGGAGCAATGGCTGACGGAGTATCCGGGTGAAATTGAGGTGGTGATCTGCAACAATGACGATATGGCACTGGGTGCAGCAGATGCCCTTGAGCGTAAAGGGGGCACCAGGCCCGTAAAGGTTGTTGGAATCGACGGAACTCCCCAGGGAATTGAAGGGGTGCGGGAAGGAAAAATTTTTGGCACTGTTCAGTGTGATAGTGATGAATATGCGGGAGTGATCTTTCAGATTGCGGCAGCAGAGGCTCTTGGTAAAAATGTACAGGAAACAGTGAAGTTGAGCAGGGATAAGTATTATGAATGTAAGCAGAATACTCTGACTGCCGAATAGGAATAAGGGAAAATTGTTATTTATCAATAAAAAACTATAAAAAAATTGGCTGTATCATGAAAAATCTAAAAAAATCGATACATATCCCAAGAAAATTATATGGAATAGTGCACAAAATAAAGCTATAATGTGCATGTCGATAAGGTAAAAGTACCAATCGAACACAATTATATAATGATAAGGGAGGATTTATCATGAGATTACTCAAAAAAGTAGTAGCAGTAGGTCTCGCTTCAGCAATGGTATTTTCCATGGCAGGCTGCGGTTCCAGCTCAAAGGCCACAACAGCTGCATCGGAGGCAGCAACAGCAGCAGATACAAAAAAGGAAGATTCCAGTGCAGCAGAAACAACTGCAGAAGCAGTAAAGGATGCAGTAGGCGGAGATTTAGCTGACAAGAAAGTCGGTATATCCATCTACAAATTCGATGATAACTTTATGACACTTTATCGAACAGAGCTTCAGAGATATTTAACAGAAGATCTGGGATTTAAGAAAGAGAATGTAATAATTCAGGATGGTAAGGGTGATCAGGCAGAACAGACCAACCAGATCCAGAACTTTATTACTCAGAAATATGACGTACTTATTTTAAATCTTGTTCAGGCTTCCTCAGCTCCGGAAGTTACAGATATGTGTAAGGAAGCAGGAATTCCTGTTGTTTTCATTAACCGTGAGCCAGATACGGAAGAAGAGCAGAGATGGAAAGATGAAAAAATCAATGCGACCTATGTTGGATGTGATGCTAGACAGTCCGGAACCTATCAGGGTGAAGAAATTCTTGAGACTTCCAATAAGGGTGATATCAACGGAGACGGCGTTGTAAACTATATTATGATCCAGGGCGATCCGGAAAACGTAGATGCACAGTACAGAACAGAATTCTCTGTAAAAGCACTGACTGATTCAGGTGTAAAGGTAAAAGAACTCTTAGAGCAGCGTGGTGACTGGGATCAGGCTAAGGCACAGCAGATTGCTCAGGATGCTCTGACACAGTACGGCGACCAGATCGAAGTGATTTTCTGCAACAACGATGCAATGGCACTTGGCGCACTTCAGGCAATTGAAGCAGCAGGACGTACCGTAAATAAAGACATTTATTTAGTAGGTGTAGATGCGTTAACAGAAGCAGTACAGAACGTGCTTGACGACAAACAGACAGGTACCGTATTTAACGATCATTTCTCTCAGGCTCAGACAGCAAGCGATTTGGCTGTTAAGTATTTAAAGGGTGAATCCGTTGATAACGTTAACATGGTTGACTATATTAAGGTTACCAAAGATAATGCTCAGGATATACTTGACAAATTAAAATAATTTCCAGCAGCCGGAAAACGGGTGTGTCGGCAGGGCACACCCGATTTTTAAAAGTAAAAATACCCTGACGGGTATCCCTTTATGTCCTGAGAAACGAACGAATTAATGAAATACCCTACGGGTATCCCTTTATGTCCTGAAAAGCGGACAGAAACAATGAAATACCCTACGGGTATCCCTTTATGTCCGGAAAAACGGACAGAAACAATGAAATACCCTACGGGTATCCCTTTATGTCCGGAAAAACGGACAGATTAATGAAAGGAGAAGCGGGATGGCAGAGAAATACAGACTGGAAATGGTTGGAATCAGCAAATCCTTCCCTGGCGTCAAAGCACTCGATAAAATCAATTTAAAAGTACGTCCCGGTACCGTTCACGCCCTGATGGGAGAGAACGGAGCAGGTAAGTCAACCCTGATGAAATGTCTGTTTGGCATTTACAAGATGGATGAAGGTGAGGTTTTAATTGACGGTGAAAAGGTGAATATCGCCAATCCGGATGATGCACTTCATAAAGGCCTTGCTATGGTACACCAGGAACTTCAGCCGGTACCGGCTCGTTCAATTGCGGAAAATATGTATCTGGGGCGGTTCCCGATATTTAAAATAGGACCGTTAAAAATAATTGATCACAAAACCATGAATTCTGAAGCAGAAAAGTGGTTAAAGGATGTAAAGATGAATTTTAATCCCAAAGCAAAACTTGGGACCTTATCAATCGGACAAATGCAGTCAGTAGAAATTGCAAAGGCAGTCAGCCAGAATGCAAAACTGGTGATTCTGGATGAACCTACTTCATCACTGACTGATAATGAGGTAGAAGCACTGTTCCGCATCATAAAGGACTTAAAGTCCCGCGGAGTTTCTATGATATATATCAGCCATAAAATGGCAGAAATCAGACAGATTGCGGATGACATCACGATTATGCGGGATGGAACCTATGTAGGCTCGTGGCAGGTACCTGATATCTCCGATGAAGAGATTGTAAAGCAGATGGTAGGAAGAGAACTGGGAAATGTTTATCCTCCTAAGGATGATTACAGGACGGATGAAACCGTACTGAAGGTGAGTCATTTAAGCAGCATCCATGAACGTTCCTTTCAGGACTGTTCATTTGAACTGAAAAAAGGAGAGATCCTGGGATTCGGCGGTCTGGTAGGAGCTCAGAGAACCGAGTTGATGGAAGCTATCTTTGGTATGAGGCATATTGCCGAAGGTGAAGTAGAGGTTCTTGGCAAGAAAGTGGTTATAAAATGTCCCCAGGATGCAATTAATGATTCTGTTGGTATGATCACGGAGGACCGAAGAGGAAACGGAATTTTCGGGTGCTTAAGTATTTCAGATAATACGGCGATTGCATCCTACAAGAATTATACTACAGCAGGAGTCATACACGGAAAAAAGGTGGATTCTGTGGTAAAAGAAAGCATTGCGAAGCTGAGCATTAAAACGCCCAATGACAGAACGCTGATTCAATCTCTTTCCGGAGGAAACCAGCAAAAGGTAATTATTGCAAGGTGGCTGGCCAATAATCCTGAAATTTTAATCATGGATGAGCCGACGCGGGGAATCGACGTGGGCGCCAAATATGAGATTTATCAGATTATGATAGATCTTGTTAAGCAAGGAAAATCTATCATAATGATATCTTCTGAGATGCCTGAGCTGATCGGTATGTCAAACAGGATTATCGTTATGTGCGGCGGACGTATCACAGGAGAAGTCGAGGATAGTGAGGCAACCCAGGAAAAAATCATGGCCTTTGCCACTCAATTCGATATCAACAAAACGGAGAATAGTTCCAAACAGGAGGTTAAGTCATGACAGCTAAGAAGATAAATTTGAAGGATTTCCTTATAAATAATGGAATCATCGTTGTCCTCGTCCTGCTTGCCATTTTTACGGTAATTAAGCAGCCGTCATTCGGAACAGTTGACAATTTAAAGAATATTGCCTTAAATGTGGCACCTCGTTTCATCATCGCCTGCGGAGTATCTGGGTGTCTTATCACCAGAGGTACAGATCTTTCAGCAGGACGTATTGTAGGGCTTTCTGCCTGTCTGGCAGGGACGCTTCTGCAGAAACCCGGCTACAGCGGTAAATTCTTCCCCAATCTTCCGGATTTTGGAATCTGGTGGGTATTTGTAGTTCTTCTGATCTGCATTTTGGTTTCTGCGTTATTTGGCCTGATAAACGGCCTGGTAGTATCTTATCTGCAGGTACCGGCATTTATCGGCACTCTGGGCATGCAGCTTGTTGTATATGGTGTTTGTCTGGTTTATACCAACGCAACACCAATTGGAGGTTACCGTCCTGCATATACGGAAGTAGCAAAGGGAAGATTATTTGGTGTCGTTCCGTATCTGTTTTTAATCGCGCTAGCAGTAGGACTTGTAATCTGGTTCATTTATAACAAAACTCCGCATGGAAAATATATGTATGCCATAGGCGGCAACGAGCAGGCTGCAGAAGTATCTGGTGTTAATACTAAAAAGACAAAGATTATCATCTATGTAACAGCTGCTGCACTTTACGCACTGGGCGGCTTCCTGGTTGGAGCAAAATCCGGCGGATCATCTGTTAATATGGGAATGGGCTGGGAATTGGAAGCAATTGCTGCCTGTACCATCGGCGGTGTGTCTGTAAACGGAGGTATCGGTAAGGTATCCGGTGTTTTAATCGGTGTTCTCGTTTTTGAAATCTTAAAAACCTGTCTTCAGTATCTGGGAGTCAACACTAATTACCAGTACATCGCTCAGGGTTTGGTTATCATAGTTGCAATTGCTCTTGATATCAGAAAATACATTGCTAAAAAGTAAAATATACTTACAAAAAGCGTCCGATTCGGCAGCCTAACCGATTCCGGACGCTTTTTCAGATCCCGAAACTATTCTGTCATCTGGCTGAGCCGGCTGTTTTGATATTCCCCTGATAAGGTAACATCTTTTCCAAACCAGGAAGGGGGCGTAAAGGAGTGGGCTTCCTCCAGGCTTTCAAATTCAACCTCTGCCAGCATTAATCCCTGAAATCGGCCTTCAAACACATCCAGCTCTATGGTCAGGTGGCTGCAATCTTTAACGGGAATTAAGTATCTCTTTTTTGTAAGAATGCAGCCGTCTGTTTTGCGGATTAAATGATTGTAAGAATCTTCATTTAAGGGAAGGTTGTATTCTTCCCTTGCCAGAAGTCCTTTGGATTTATAGGTCAGAATATAGGTTTCATCCTCTTTGCGGACCCGGACGACGGGGTCCGTTGATAAATATCCCTGTTCGATAAAATGATGGGGAAATGACATATAATTTTCCGGCGGATCGGTAACCAGATATTTGCGTTCGATTTCCATGAAAAAACCTCCTGATTCCATGTATTGGGCTGTGAAACAGGGTTAGTATACCACAATCGGATAAAAAATAGAAGATAGTGGCAAAAAGAAGAAAAACGTGGTAATATGAGAAATACAGTAAAAATCAGGAGATCAATCGTATGAAGTGCTTGATAAAGCGTATGGTTATTCTTTTTCTGGTGGCTGCAGCGTTGCTTGCAGCAGGCTGTGCAGGAAAAGGCAGCCAGCCAAAACCTGCGGAAAGCTCGGAAAAAGAGGCTGGTACAGAAGGAATTGAGACAGCAGAAGGTCCTAAAATAGGAATAAGCATCTATCGTTATGATGATACATTTATGAAGCTTTACCGGTCGGAATTAAAACAATATCTGGAAGAAACCTATCATGCCCAGGTCATTATGCGCAATGCAGGAGGGGACCAGTTCGAACAGGACCGCCAGATCAGGGAGTTTATTGACAGCAAGTGCGACGGGATTATCGTCAATCCTGTGGAAGCTCTGGCAGCAGGACAAATTGCGGATAACTGCAGTCAGGCAGGAATTCCTCTTGTTTTTATTAACAGTGAGCCGTTTGAATCAGAAAGAAAACGTTGGAAGGAGCGGCACATGGCGGTTTCCAGTGTGGAAACAGACTCTAAGCAGGCGGGAATCTATCAGGGGGAGATCATTTTGGAAAGTCCTTTGAAAGGCGACAGGAACAAAGACGGCATCGTCTCTTATGTAATGATAAAAGGGGAGGCGGGCAGTGAGGCCGTCCGGTGCCGGTCGGAATATTCGGTTAAGGCGTTAAAGGATGCAGGGGTGAGGACAGAGGAGCTGTTTTCCGGTTACGGCAACTGGAACAGAGAGGAAGGTAAAAAACTTGCTGCACAGGCATTGGCCGTTTATGGATCCAGAATTGACGTGATTTTCTGCAACAATGATGCTATGGTGAACGGAGCTGTGGAAGCGGTGGAAGAAGCGGGTATGGTACCAGGGAAAGATGTTTATCTGGTGGGAGTTGATGCGCTTAAGGAGACCGTGGGTTATATAAAGGCTGGGAAGGTAGCTGGTACGGTTCTAAATGACCATCAGGGACAGTCGAAGACTGCTGCAGATACGATAGTACGGCTGATACAGGGGGAGGATGCCGAGACTGAGTATCTGGTGGATTATATAAAAGTTACAATGAACAGTACATTTCATAGTGAGAGAGGAGACGATTAATATGGGTAAGGTTTATGCATTTTTAGCAGATGGGTCAGAGGAGGTGGAACTGCTTGCAGTTGTTGACGTTCTGCTAAGAGGGGGACAGGATGTGAAACTTGTGTCAGTAACTGGTAAAAAGAATGTAACAGGATCTCACGGAATTAAACTGCAGGCGGATGTTTTAATATCCCAGACAGATTTAAAGGCTGGGGATGTGCTTTTTCTTCCGGGAGGCATGCCGGGAACCAAAAACCTTGGAGCCAATGAAGACTTATTAAATGCGCTGTTGGAAGCTCATAAGGATAACCGCAGGATTGCTGCTATCTGTGCAGCTCCCAGTATTCTTGGCAGGCTTGGGCTTCTTGAGGGAAAAAAGGCAACCTGCTTTCCGGGATATGAGGGCGAATTATCAGGAGCCAGTGTGGTCAGTCAGGGCGTAGTGACTGATGGCAATATAACAACAGCCAGAGGGCTGGGGTATGCGCTTGACTTGGGAATCGAGCTGTTAGAGCTGCTTGTTGATAAAATGCATGCGCGAAAAATAAAAGAGGCAATTCAGTACGATCAGATTCCGATGTAGCAGGCAGGTGAACCTATGAAAAAGAGTTGGATGGTACCAATTGCTTTTATTTTCTGCTTATTTTACCTTACCGGTTGTGAGAAAAGGGATCCATATGGACTTTCTTCCAGGGACCCTGTGACAATCACAATCTGGCATTATTATAATGGTGTCCAGAAAGAAGAATTTGACAGTCTGGTCAGAATATTTAATGAAAATGAGGGACGGACAAAAGGAATTATAGTAAAGGCTTATAACAAAGGAAGTATTGATGAGCTGAGCACTGCGGTCAGCGACAGTATTGAACACAGAATCGGTTCAGATCCGCTTCCTGATGTATTTTCTGCTTATGCAGATAAGGTTTATGAAGTGGACAGTATGGGGCTGGCTGCAGATTTAAGTAAATACTTAACCTCACAGGAGCTGTCGGAATATGTGGCTGCATACATGGACGAGGGAAGATTCGATGACAGCGGTTCTGTCAAAGTATTTCCTGTTGCCAAATCCACTGAGATACTTACGGTGAACAAGACGGACTGGGATACGTTTGCTGCTGCAACCGGTGTAACGGAGGATGCTTTTTCAACCTGGGAGGGAATCGCCAGATTATCGGAATCTTATTACAGGTGGACAGACAGCCTTACAGAAACGGCTGGTGACGGAAAGGCTTTTTTTGGCAGAGATGCATTTGCTAACTATATGATTATCGGAAGTCTGCAGCTTGGACATGAGATCTTTTCTGTGAAAAATGGGAAAACCACAATGGATTTTGATTGGGAGACGATGAGAAAACTGTGGGATAATTACTATATACCGTTTGTAAACGGCTACTTTGGGGAATATGGCAGATTCCGCAGTGATGATGTCAAGACCGGAAAGCTGGTTGCATTTGTGGGTGCAACAAGCGGAATCTCTTATTTCCCAACCTCTGTAACGCTGGAGGCTGGAACAAACTATCCCATCGAAAGCAAGCTCTATCCGCTTCCGGGATTTGCAGGGACAATGCCCTGTGCTGTCTCACAGGGGGCAGGTATGATGGTTTTTAAATCAGATGAAAAACGGGAATATGCAGCAGTCTGTTTTCTGAAATGGTTTACCGCTACAGAACAGAATATGAAATTTGCTATAGGTTCCGGTTATCTGCCCGTAAAAAAAGCAGCAGCGGAGCAAACGCTTCTGGAGCCGTTTTTGAAGGAGGCAGGAGAAGACAGCGCGGTTTCCCGCAATCTGATTATCGGACTGGATACGGCGAACAGGTACAGGCTTTATACTTCTAAGCCTTTTAAGGGGGGAGACCGTGCAAGAGAGATCCTTCAGACTTCTATGACCTCAAAAGCCAGGGAGGACTCCCAAAAGGTGAAAGAGCTGGTGAACGGGGGAATTAAACGGGAGAGGGCTGTTGCCCGTTTCACAACGGATGAGAACTTTAACCAATGGTACGAAGATACGAAGAGGCAATTGGAGGCAGTCATTGGAGAGTAATTTATGAAAGATAAGAAAAGTGAGTCCATACGAGCCCGTTTGCTTGGACCGCTGCTGATTCTGCTTGTAATACAAGCTGCAGTAATTGCAGGAACTGTGCTTTTTGGCGGAGTTTCTGTTAAATTAAAGAATAATGAAATCCAGATATTAAACCAGAATACGGAAAATACCAGATTGAGTCTGGAAAAGGAGACTCTTCACCATTGGGCCGTTATGCTGAATAATTCTGTTTTTGTTTCCTATGAAATTGAGCAGATTTTAAAGAGAAACCAGTACAGTGTTTCTGACATTTCAAAAGACTACATATTAAACCGGAGGATTGTGGAACAGATAATCAGCCAATCCATTGATATGCTCCATATGAGTTATGCGACTGGTGTTTATTGTATTCTTGATGGTCCTGCAGCCGCCAACAGTGCAAGCAATATGAAAGCAGGATTTTACATACGAAGCTCCAATCCGGGAGGGTATTTAGCGGACAATTCTTCGCTGCTGATGGAGCGGGGGCTTCCTTCCGTTGCGGAACAATATAATATACCTCTGGATTCCTTCTGGGAAATCGGCTTTGAAGAGGGAAAAGATTTAAGAAACAATGATTTTTACCAAAATCCTCTATTCATGGCAAGGCAGACCGGTACAAGTGGAAAAGAGGCGATGAGGCTGGCGTATTTAAGCCCTCCGTTTCGATTAAGTCCAAAAGATATTCAGGTTATTACTTATTCCGTACCGGTTATATTAGAAGATGGAACGGTTGTGGGAGTCTGGGGGCTTGAGATGACTCTAAACCAGCTGAAACAAATTCTGGCAGAGAAACAGACCAACAGCAGCTTTGAGGAATGCTGGCTTCTTGGGATACGTAACCGGGGGACGAATACCATTAAACCCGTGGTTGATTCGGGTTATCTCTTTAATCAGTATTTCAATGATGTTTCTCAGATATCCTACACGGACAGTAATGAAAAATCAATTAGTGAGATTGAATCCTCCGACGGAACAAAGTGGTATGCAAGCATAAAAAGTCTTGATGCTTATGCAAATAACGGTGTCATGGAAGATGGGGAATGGGTGCTTGTGGGAATGGCAAGGCAAAATGATCTGCTTGCTTTTTATAATGCAATCCGCCGCATGCTGCTTTCTGCCATGCTGGTTCCCATTTTGTTCAGTTTACTGGGAGCATTTGTCATCGGGAGGATCGTGACTGATCCTATCCGGAATCTTGCAGGAGAGTTAAAGGGCAAGTCCGGTAACCGGGGGCTGGCTCTTAAACGGGTTCGTATCCGGGAGATTGATGATCTTACGGAAATCATTGAACAGCTGAGCCATGATGTGGAACAGTCCTCGTCTAAGATATCGGGCATTCTTCGTCATGCGAATGTTATGATTGGAGTATTTGAGTATTCGGACGGTGAAGACCAGGTCTTCTGCAGCCAGACTCTTTTTGAGATGCTTGGCTGGGGGAATATTGAGGAGCCATACCGGTATCTTGAAGTTGACCAGTTTGAATCGTTGATGGAACAGACCTTTACCGGCGTGCGTCTGAAGGGAGACCGTGTTTTTCAGAGCCTTGAAATGAAAGATGGAACACGCTGGGTACAAATTATATTAGATGAGTCCAAGGAAGGAACTATTCTCGGTGTATGCTCAGATGTGACTGCAGATGTGAAGGAGAAAGAAAAACTGGAATGGGAACGTAATTTTGATCTGCTGACAGAACTCTACAACCGGAGAGCGTTCAGGGAGCAGGTGGAGTTTTTGATGAGAACCCAAAAGGAGAAATATGCAGCAGTCATTATGTGGGATTTGGATAATTTAAAGTATATCAATGATACATATGGGCATGATGAAGGAGACCGTTATCTGATTTTATTTGCCGGCTGCTTAAAAAACAGCTTTGCCGGAAGGGGGATTATCGCCCGCTATTCCGGTGATGAATTCGTAACGTATTTACTTGGAGATGATAAGGAAAAAATACGAAGGGATGTCCGTGATTTTGTAAAGCGCATACAAAAAGAAGCCCTGAATATGGAGGGCGGTTATCTGATGCCTGTCAGGGTCTCCGGGGGACTGTCCTGGTATCCGGATGATGCAGGTGATTTTGAAACGCTGTTTAATTATGCGGATTTTGCCATGTACATGGTTAAGCATAGTGTGAAGGGGAAAGTGAGGGAATTTGATCACGAAGAATACTCGCATAATTCCTACATGCTGACCGGAAGCGAAGAACTGAACCGTATGCTGGAAACAAGGAATGTAAGCTTTGTGTTTCAGCCTATTGTAACAAGAGACGGGAATATTTTTGGATATGAACTTCTGATGAGACCTCATTTTACAAACTTAAAGGGGATCACTGAAGTTTTGAATCTTGCAAGATCCCAGGCAAAATTATCCCAGATTGAGTCGCTGACATGGTTTGCCGGCTTAAAGGCAGCTGAAGCCGAGTTAAAAAAGGGGCATCTGGGAGAAACGGAAAAGCTGTTTATCAATTCCATTGCCTCTGTGTGCATCACAAGCGGCGAACAGGCGGAACTGGAAGCTCATTATCATCAGCTTTTAAGCCGGATTGTGATCGAGATGACGGAAGGGGAACCTGCCAGCCAGGAATTCATGGAGCGTAAGATGGAAATGGCGAAAAAGTGGCGGGGACAGACAGCAGTCGATGATTTCGGAACGGGATATAACAGTGAGTCTGTGCTTTTGCACATGCGCCCGGAGATAGTAAAAATGGATATGAGCCTGGTAAGACAGATCCACAAAGATAAGAAACGGCAGATGATACTGAAAAACCTTCTTGATTTTGCCGCAGGCAACGAAATCTGCGTGCTTGCGGAAGGCGTGGAAACGGAAGAAGAACTCGTGTTTTTACTGGATTGCGGCGTATATCTGTTTCAGGGATATTACATTGCCAGACCACAAATCGAGATCCGTCCTCTGGATCCTTACATCGCCGGAAAAATGAAGGAGCTCGCTGGAAAATCCTGATTTTATCTTAAATAACACTGGAATTTACAGGACGAGTATGGTATAATGCTAAATTGAAGTGTAACGCCCTGTCGGTAAGGCGGTTCACATATATCTCAAGGAGGAACCCATTAATGAGTTTACAAGTGGAAAAATTAGAAAAGAACATGGCAAAATTAACGGTAGAAGTGCCGGCTGAGGAGTTTGATAAAGCTCTTACCGCAGCTTACAATAAGAATAAGGGCAGATTTAACATCCCTGGTTTCAGAAAAGGTAAAGCGCCACAGGCCATGGTTGAAAAGATGTATGGAGCTGGTATCTTATATGAAGATGCTGTGAATGAAGCTCTTGATGCAACATATGGAGATGCAGCTGAGGAGAGCGGACTGGAGATCGTTTCCAGACCGGAAATCAGCGTTGTGCAGGTTGAAAAAGGCCAGAACTTAATCTACACTGCTACGGTAGCTGTAAAGCCGGAAGTGACTTTAGGCGAATATAAAGGTATTGAAGTTACCAAAGCATCTGCTGAAGTAACAGAAGAAGATATTGAAGCAGAATTAAAGAAAGTTCAGGAGCAGAACTCCAGACTTGTTACAGTGGAAGACAGAGCAGTGGAAGACGGCGACCAGACGGTCATTGACTTTGAAGGCTTTGTTGATGGAAAGCCATTTGAGGGCGGCAAGGGTGAAGATTATCCGCTTACCATTGGTTCTCATTCCTTTATCGATACATTTGAAGAGCAGCTGATTGGAAAGAACATCGGGGAAGCGTGTGAAGTAAACGTAACCTTCCCAAATGAGTATCATTCCACAGATCTTGCCGGAAAACCAGCGATGTTCAAGGTTACCGTAAAGGAAATCAAGAGAAAAGAACTTCCTGAGTTAAACGATGAGTTTGCAAGCGAAGTTTCTGAATATGATACATTAGAAGAGTATAAAAACGACATTAAGGAAAAAGCTGCTGAAAGTAAACAGAAGGCAGCGGCTACTGAGAATGAAGATCATGTAGTAGAAAAGGTTGTAGAGAATGCAACTATGGATATTCCTGAGCCGATGATCGACAGCCAGGTGAACAACATGGTGAACGATTATGCAAGAAGAATGGAGAGCCAGGGACTTTCTCTTGATCAGTACATGAAATTTACCGGCATGACAATTGAAACATTAAGAGAGCAGATGAAACCTCAGGCATTAAAGAGAATTCAGACAAGACTTGTCCTGGAGGCTGTTGCCAAGGCTGAGAATATCACTGTGACTGATGAAGCAGTTGAAAAAGAGATTGCAACTATGGCTGAAAACTACAAGATGGAAGTTGATCAGATTAAAGAGTATCTTGGCGAAAGCGGAGTTACTCAGATGAAAGAAGATCTGGCCGTACAGGAAGCTGTTGATTTCCTGGTAGCAGAAGCAAAATTAGTTTAAGAGTTTTACTCCCGGTAGATTCCAGACATCCCGTCCGGAGTCTATTCGGTTTTGAGTGAGAAGAACAGACAGGAGGAAGAAAGATGAGTTTAGTACCTTATGTCATTGAATCAACCAGTAAGGGGGAACGCTCTTACGATATTTATTCCAGACTTCTGAAAGAGAGAATCATTTTTCTCGGTGAAGAAGTGTCTGATGTTTCAGCAAGTGTAATTGTGGCACAGCTGTTATTTTTAGAGGCAGAGGATCCTACGAAGGATATTAATCTTTATATTAACAGCCCTGGCGGATCTGTGACTGCCGGTATGGCGATTTATGATACGATGAACTACATCAAATGTGATGTTTCTACTGTTTGTATGGGGCTGGCAGCAAGTATGGGAGCATTTCTTTTAGCAGGCGGAACAAAGGGCAAACGTTTTGCACTTCCCAATGCAGAAGTTATGATTCACCAGCCTTCCGGCGGAGCAAAAGGTCAGGCAACTGAAATTCGCATTGTTGCGGAGAATATACTGAAGATTAAGAAACGCTTGAATGAAATAATGGCGGCAAATACTGGTCAGCCTTACGAAGTAATTGAACGGGATACAGAACGGGATAATTACATGACTGCTGATGAAGCAAAAGCATATGGGCTGATTGATGATATTCTTTACAGTCATGACCGCTGATACAAAAGACAGAGTATAAACCATGAGCAACCAAAAGGAACGCCCTGACGGGCATCCCTTTATGCTCAAAAACCATGAGCGATCACAAGGAGCGCCCTAACGGGCATCCCTTTATGCTCAAAAACCATGAGCGATCACAAGGAACGCCCTAACGGGCATCCCTTTATGCTCAAAAACCATGAGCGATCACAAGGAAAGTATGAGGTGTGTGTATGCCGGTCAGAACAGACGACAAGATCCGATGCTCTTTTTGCGGGAAAACCCAGGATCAGGTAAAAAAACTGATTGCCGGTTCCAACAATGTCTACATTTGTGATGAGTGCATAGATTTATGTGCGGAGATATTGGAGGAAGAATTCGACGGTCATGATGAAGAGGCACCTGATTTCAGCAATATTAATCTGATGAAGCCCAAAGAAATGAAGGCATTTCTTGATGAATATGTAATTGGGCAGGACGAAGCAAAAAAGGTGTTGTCCGTAGCAGTATATAACCATTATAAGAGAATCACATCCGAAAAAAAACTGGATGTAGACATACAAAAGAGCAATATTCTGATGCTTGGACCTACCGGGTCCGGTAAAACTTATCTTGCTCAGACACTGGCTAAGGTACTAAACGTCCCTTTTGCCATTGCAGATGCCACCGCCCTTACAGAAGCCGGTTATGTTGGTGAAGATGTAGAGAACATTCTTTTAAAATTGATCCAGGCTGCTGAATATGATATCAGCAGAGCAGAATTCGGAATTATCTACATTGATGAGATTGATAAGATCACAAAGAAGTCTGAGAATGTCTCTATCACCAGAGATGTTTCCGGTGAAGGTGTTCAGCAGGCTCTGTTAAAGATTCTGGAAGGTACGGTTGCCAGTGTTCCGCCTCAGGGAGGAAGAAAACATCCCCACCAGGAGCTTTTACAGATCAATACAACCAATATTCTGTTTATCTGCGGCGGAGCGTTTGATGGTCTGGAGAAAATTATTGAACGCCGTTTAAGTGCAGGATCCATTGGATTTAATGCTGAGATAGTTGATAAGAACAGGACGGATATTGATGATCTCTTAAAGAAGACGCTTCCTCAGGATCTGGTTAAATTCGGTCTGATTCCTGAGTTTATCGGCCGTGTTCCGATTACAGTATCTTTGGAACTTTTGGACCGGGATGCTCTTATTCAGATTTTATCTGAGCCTAAGAATGCGCTGATTAAGCAATACCAGAAATTATTTGAGCTGGACGACGTAAAACTTGAACTGACCCGTGAGGCAGTGGAACGGATTGCAGAGCTGGCTGTAGAAAGAAAAACGGGTGCCAGAGGTCTGCGCTCCATTATGGAAAGTGTTATGACGGATCTGATGTATGAAATCCCATCTGACAGCAGCATTGGAGTCTGCAGAATCACCAAAGAGGTTGTGGATAAAAACGGAGAGCCGGAACTGGTCTATCGGGATACGGCAGTTCCCAGAAAGTCACTGGCTCAGAAATTGAGAAAAGATAAGACAGGCGAGATCGCATAGATCCCTGCATGAGTCGGGAAGGTGTTACAGCGAATCAATCTGCTGGAACACCTTTTTGAATGCAAAGGAGAGAACCAAATGGTAGATAAGACAATTACAATGCCGGTTATTGCCTTGAGGGGAATGACTGTTCTGCCCAAAATGATGCTGCACTTTGATATCAGCCGGGAAAAATCCATTGCAGCGGTTGAAAAGGCAATGGTGGGGGACCAGAAGGTATGTCTTGTAACCCAGAGGAATCCGGAAGAAACGGATCCGGGAATGGATGATTTATATCAGGTGGGAACGGTTTCATTAATCAAGCAGCTGGTTAAGCTTCCCAATAACGTAATTCGTGTTATGGTAGAAGGGCTGGAGCGGACAGAGCTTTTGTCTCTTGACAGGGAAGGACCTCTTCTTGTGGGAGAAATCGACAAGCTGCAGGTGCCGGATGAGATTCTGGATCCTGTTACTGTACAGGCAATGGCTGAGATTGTAAAAGAAAAACTGGAGGCCTATGGCCGGGAAAACCAGAGAATTGCCAAAGATGTGGTACCCGGACTGTTAGTCATTCTGGATTTGGGAGAACTTTTAGACCAGGTGGCAGTCCAGCTGTCATGGGATTACCGTCTGCGCCAGCAGGTACTGGAAAGCGTACTGCTGGAAGAACGGTATGCGCTTGTTATGAAACACCTGATTACAGAAATTGAAGTAACTAAGGTAAAAAAAGAACTGCAGTCCCATGTGAAAGAACGAATCGACAAAAATCAGAAGGATTACATTTTAAGAGAGCAGATGAAAGTCATCCGGGAAGAACTGGGGGAGGATAATCCCCTCACTGACAGTGATGAATATGCGAAGCGCTTAAAATCGTTAAAGGCGGAGAAAGCGGTAAAAGATAAGATTCAAAAAGAGATAGACCGTTTTAAAGCCATGCCAGGCGGAAGCCAGGAAGCGAATGTGGTCCGGATGTATCTGGAAACAGTTCTTGATTTCCCGTGGAAGAAGGTATCAAAGGATAACAATAACATTGTTCATGCCCAGAAGGTACTGGACGAGGACCATTATGGTCTGGAAAAGGTAAAAGAACGGATTCTGGAATATTTAGCAGTCCGTATTCTTGCCAAAAAGGGAACCAGTCCGATTATATGTCTGGTGGGACCTCCGGGAACAGGAAAAACATCGATTGCAAGGTCGGTAGCAAAAGCACTGAATAAAGAATACGTACGTATCAGTCTGGGTGGTATCCGGGACGAAGCGGAAGTCCGGGGACACAGGAAAACATATGTGGGTGCGATGCCGGGCAGAATTGCAGAGGCTGTCAAACAGGCAGGGGTCAGCAATCCTCTTATGCTTCTTGACGAGATCGATAAAGTCAGCAGTGAATATAGAGGAGATACTTCTTCTGCTCTTTTAGAAGTACTTGACAGTGAACAGAATGTAAAATTCCGGGATCATTACATTGAACTTCCTATTGATTTATCTAATGTGCTGTTCCTTGCAACGGCTAATACTGTGACAACAATCCCAGGTCCGCTTCTTGATCGTATGGAAGTAATTGAAATTAACAGTTATACAGAGAATGAAAAATTCCATATTGCCAAAAACTATCTGGTGAAAAAGCAGCAGGAACGAAACGGTCTAGATGGTAAGCCGGTTACCATTACAGATCGGGCTCTAGAAAAGATCATTCACAATTATACCAGAGAAGCCGGGGTCAGAAATCTGGAGCGGCGGATCGGTGCTGTGTTTAGAAAAGCTGCAAGAGAATTCCTGGAAGATAAGAACCGGATCATTGAAGTGACAGAAAATGAGCTGGAGAAATACTTAGGGAAAGAAAAAATATCTTATGATAATGTCAATGAAGAGGATCAGGTAGGGATTGTAAGAGGTCTGGCATGGACCAGTGTGGGAGGAGATACCCTGCAGATTGAGGTGAATGTAATGCCAGGAAAAGGAACTCTTCAGATGACAGGGCAAATGGGTGATGTAATGAAAGAGTCTGCTCAGACAGCATTAAGTTATGTCAGATCTATAGGTCCCAAATACAAAGTGGCGGATGACTATTTTGAGAAGCATGATATACATCTGCATATACCGGAGGGAGCGGTTCCAAAGGATGGCCCGTCTGCTGGTATTACCATGGCAACTGCCATGCTGTCTGCTGTAACAAATCAGAAGGTAAGTGCAAAAATAGCAATGACAGGGGAAATAACCTTAAGAGGCCGTGTTCTTCCAATCGGAGGCTTAAAAGAGAAGATTCTTGCCGCCCGGATGGCCCGCGTGCAAAAGGTGCTGGTACCGGATAAGAACCACCCGGATATTGCTGAATTATCAGAAGAGATTACACAAGGAGTTTCCATTGTGTTTGTAAAGGAAATGCCGGAAGTATTAAAAGAGGCTTTCATCCAGGAATAGAAAGGAAATCATATGATTATTAAAACGGTAGAACTGGAGACTGTGTGCGGCATTACCAGCAAGCTTCCGGAGAATACAAAACCGGAGTTTGCATTTGCAGGTAAGTCCAATGTGGGGAAATCCTCTCTCATCAATGCTCTCATGAACCGGAAGTCCTACGCAAGAACCTCGTCCCAGCCAGGTAAAACACAGACTATTAATTTCTATAACATCAATGACACATTATACTATGTGGATCTTCCCGGCTACGGTTATACAAAAGTAGCCGTGGAGGTAAAAGCAAAATGGGGTAAGATGATAGAAAATTACCTTCATAAATCTCCTATGTTAAAATGTGTATTTTTATTGATTGATATCCGCCATGAGCCTTCTGCCAATGATAAAACCATGTATGACTGGGTGGTTCACAACGGTTATCAGCCAATTATCATTGCAACGAAGCTGGACAAGCTGAAACGGAGCCAGGTGCAGAAAGCATTAAATGTGGTTCGTTCAGGGCTGGGGATCGGACCGGAAGTGACAGTAATTCCATTTTCAGCAGAAACCAAACAGGGCAGAGATGAAATATGGGATTTGATTGAGGATTCTGTAAATAGTCTTGACAAGGAGTAAAAATCTTTTTATAATGAACCTATTTATTACATAGAGTTCATTATGGTAGGAAGAGGAGAAAACAGTTATGAAAAAAACTATGAAGAAAGTCGTGTCAACTCTCATGGCGGCAGCTCTGGCAGCGGCAGCATTAACTGCCTGTTCAGGCGGTAACTCCACAGCCGGCACATCTGGTGCGGGAAAAGAAGCAGGAGATAAAAAGGTATTAAAAGTTGCCATGGAGTGCAGTTATGCTCCTTATAACTGGACTCAGCCAACAGATGAGAACGGAGCTGTACCGATTTCCGGAAGTTCTGATTATGCTTACGGTTATGATGTAATGATGGCGAAAAAAATTGCGGACGAGCTGGGATATAGTCTGGAGATCGTAAAGCTGGACTGGGATTCGTTGGTACCTGCTGTTCAGTCAGGAAAGGTCGACTGTGTAATTGCAGGACAATCCATTACTGCTGAGCGTATGCAGTCAGTTGATTTTACGGAACCTTACTATTTTGCAACCATCGTTGCTCTTGTAAAAAACGGCGGCAAGTATGAGAATGCAAAAAGTGTTGCTGACTTAAAGGGTGCAGTAGCTACCTCTCAGTTAAATACCATCTGGTATGACAACTGTCTTCCCCAGATTCCGGATGCAGACATTCAGCCGGCTCAGGAATCCGCTCCGGCTATGCTGGTTGCTTTAGACTCAGGAAGATGTGATGTAGTAGTAACAGATAAGCCTACCGGTCAGGCTGCTCTGATTGCATATCCTGATTTTAAGCTTCTTGATTTCACAGGTACAGAAGGAGAATTCAAGGTCTCTGATGAGGATATTAATATCGGAGTTTCCTTAAAAAAAGGCAATACAGAATTAAAGGATGGCATCAACGGAGTACTTGGAAAGATGACCAAGGATGATTTTAATAAGATGATGGAAGAGGCGATCAGCGTACAGCCGCTTTCAAAGTAATAAGGAATCAGGAATATCGGGGCTTGCAGGCACGGGATCAGTGTTTTCCGTGCCGCTTGTTCTGTTTTACGAAGTTACGAAAGGGAGAAGGTAGTATATGTCTTTGCCGTCAGATTTTTTTGGAAGAATCATATTTATACTGCAAAATTATGGCCCGTCCTTTTTAGCAGGGGCAGGCAAAACAATGGCAATTGCCATTGTCGGTACATTGGTCGGCTGTGTGATCGGTTTTGCTGTGGGAATTATTCAGACCATTCCCGAATCAAAGCAGGATAATCTGGTGAGACGAGTGCTGGTTAAAGTACTCAAAATTATTTTGAATATCTATGTTGAAGTTTTCCGCGGAACCCCGATGATGGTTCAGGCCATGTTTATTTTCTACGGATCATCCGCACTTTTGGGGATTAATATGTCCATTGTATTTGCTTCCTATTTTATTGTATCCATCAATACAGGAGCTTATATGGCTGAAACGGTCAGAGGTGGAATCCTATCCATTGATCCGGGTCAGACAGAAGGAGCAAAAGCCATTGGCATGACGCATTATCAGACGATGTTAAATGTTATTATGCCCCAGGCTCTGCGAAACATTATGCCTCAGATCGGTAATAACTTAATCATTAATATTAAGGATACCTGTGTACTTTCTGTCATTGGAGTTGTAGAACTGTTTTATACAACCAAGGGAGTGGCAGGGGCTTATTATACTTATTTTGAGGCATTTACCATTACTATGGTAATTTACTTTGTCCTGACCTTTACCAGTTCCAGAATTCTTCGTTATTGGGAGAAGAAGATGGATGGACCTGACAGTTACGATCTGGCAACTACAGATACGTTAGCTTATACCAGCGGAATGGTGAGGTTCCCGGATCCGAAAGAGAAGGAGGGCAAATAAGATGGCTGAGTGCAATGTGTTAAAGATTCGTCATTTAAGCAAGACATTTGGAGCCAATGTGGTTTTAAGAGATATTGATTTCAATGTAAATGCCGGGGATGTGACGTGTATCATCGGAGCATCCGGTTCTGGAAAGTCCACTCTTTTACGCTGTATCAATCTATTAGAAACCCCGACTACCGGAGAGATTCTGCATCACGATACAGATATCACGGACAGAAAGATGAGTGTGCCCGAATACCGGACTAAAGTCGGGATGGTGTTTCAGAATTTTAATCTCTTTAATAATATGTCAGTGCTGGAAAACTGTATGGTAGGCCAGGTGAAGGTTTTAAAGAAAGATAAGGCTGAAGCAAAGAAGACTGCAATGATGTTTTTGGAAAAGGTTGGAATGGCACCTTATATCAATGCCAAGCCAAGGCAGCTTTCTGGTGGCCAGAAGCAGAGAGTGGCCATTGCCAGGGCGCTTGCCATGGAACCGGAGGTACTGCTCTTTGACGAGCCTACTTCTGCTCTGGATCCCCAGATGGTAGGAGAGGTTCTTGCGGTCATGAGAACACTGGCAAAGGAAGGCCTTACTATGATTATCGTGACACATGAAATGGCTTTTGCCAGGGATGTATCCAATCATGTGGTTTATATGGCTGGAGGCGTTATAGAAGAGGAGGGAGCACCGGCTGATATATTCGGTAATCCCCGGAAGAACTCAACAAAGGAATTCTTAGCCCGGTTTATGCAGGGTTAAAGGCAGACGGAGCTGTTGCAAAATAACTGGATGTTCAGTTGTGGAGCAGGCTCCTTTTTGGTAACTGAAAGGAGGATCCTATGAAACTGGTTTTTATGGAAACCGATACACTGGGGGATGACGTGGATTATTCTCCGTTTTATAAGCTGGGAGAGGTAATAAAGTATAATAAATCAGAACCGGAGTTCAATCAGGAACGGGTGAGAGATGCAGATATTATTGTGGTAAATAAGATTCCCATGAATGAAGAGACTCTAAAATATGCGAAACACGTAAAACTGATCTGCCTGACAGCAACGGGAACCAATACGGTTGATTTTGATTATATTCGAAAAAGGGATATCGCAGTTACGAATGTAAAGGGATATTCTACCCGGTCTGTCGTTCAGCATACCTTTGCATTGCTGTTTTATATCTATGAAAAGTTAGCCTATTATGATCAGTTCGTAAAGTCAGGTGAATATGCAGCCAGTGATATTTTCAGCAGATTCGATAAAAAATTCAATGAACTATGGGGAAAAACCTGGGGGATCATCGGACTTGGTGAAATCGGAAGAGGTGTCGCCCAGGTGGCAGAAGCTTTCGGCTGCCGGGTTATCTATTATTCAACGTCTGGTAAAAATACCAACTCAAGCTGGGAACGGGTTGGATTCGAGGCGTTATTAAAAAATTCAGATATCATATCCATTCATGCTCCCCTGAATTCTGCCACAGAGTATTTAATTGATGAAAATGCATTAAAACTGATGAAAAAAACTGCTGTTCTGCTTAATCTGGGCAGAGGAAATATTATCAGGGAAGAGGCACTTTTAAAGGCTCTGGAAACAGATGAAATTGGAGGTGCAGGACTTGATGTGATCAGTGAAGAACCCATGCGGCCGGATAATCCTCTGCTGAATGTGAAGGACAGTACCAGATTGATTATAACCCCTCACATCGCATGGGCGACGGTTGAGGCCAGAAGAAGATGCTTAAATGAGGTTTATGAAAACATTTGCTCCTATTTGAGGGGAGAGGAACGAAACAGAGTATAAGACAAAAACAGGGCGGCTTATAAAGCCGCCCTGACATGATCAATTTTTAGGTATCGGACCGGAAAAGAGTTTTCGGATCCGGATTCGGATGAATGTACGGAGCACTTCGGCTCCCAGAAATAAAATAACAATTGGTAGAAAAACAGTGAGAAATAACTTGATTTTCAGCCGGAGCATCTTCTTTTTGTGCTGCATTTTTAAGGCTTGATAAGAATCAGTAATAGAATGATACCATGTTTTTTTAATTGGAACTTTTTTCAAACAAATCCCCCCTATGACTATGAACCGCTCATCAGTGATTTCATGGCGAATGCATAGATTTCCTGACTTTTCAGTTTCCAGTGATCACACATAATTTCTGCCTGATCCTTATCCGGGACGGAAAGCTCCAGATTAATCAGACAGTTTTTGCCTTCTCTTACTTCACAGTGGACAATGTAGTCCTGGCTTGTTGATTTATAATAATCTGCTGTGACACCCACCTCGTTACGGAGGCGGAACTTATTTTCTTTTAAATATTCATCCATATCAAGGACAATTGCCGGTGAAATCTTATTGCCGAAAAAGGAGAGCGTTTCCTCTCCTTCCCGGGTGATTTCGTACCGGCTGCTGTTGTGATTGGTTTCCACATGCAGCAGTCTTGCCTCTAACAGCTCATTCAATGCCTGATTCAATGTAAAATATGTGGTATATTCATGCTCCAGAAAAAAGTTAGATAATTGTGCACTGGTCAGGGGGAAGTTTACCTGTTTCAGCATGTATAGAATCATCAGCTTATAAAGTGTCATGGGTTCTGACAGCATCGGATAACCTCCATCTTTGTATTACCGGATATGGTCTTTCACCGCCCGGCTGACAACCTCTGCCACACGTGGATCAAAAGCCTCCGGCAGAATATTGTCCTCATTTAATTCTCCAGGCGCGACAAGACCTGCGATGGCCTCTGCTGCAGCCAGCTTCATCTCATCGGTAATGGCAGCAGCTCTTCCCTCCAGCGCACCTTTAAAAATACCTGGGAATACCACCACATTATTGACTTGATTTGGGAAATCAGATCTGCCTGTTCCAACAACTTTAGCGCCTGCCTTTTTTGCCAGATCCGGCATGATTTCAGGGACTGGATTAGCCATGGCAAAGAGAATGGAATTGGTATTCATGGAAGATACCATATCCTCTGTCACGATTCCTGGTGCTGAAACCCCGATAAAGATATCGGCATCCTTCATGGCATCGGACAGGCTACCAGTATTCCTCTCTAAATTGGTAGAATCCATCATTTTTTCCTGCATCCAGTTTAACCCTTCCATCCCTTTAAACAGGATTCCTGCCCGGTCACAGAGGACAATATGCAAAAATCCATAAGTTAACAGGAGTCTGGTGATTGCAATACCAGCAGATCCCGCGCCATTTACCACCACGCGGCAATCCTCTTTCTTTTTCCCGGTTACCTTCAATGCATTGATCACTCCGGCAAGGACCACAATGGCAGTCCCATGCTGGTCATCATGAAAGACGGGAATGGAAAGAAGCTTTTTTAACCGTTCCTCGATCTCAAAGCATCTGGGGGCAGATATGTCTTCTAAGTTAATGCCGCCAAAGGCAGGAGCAATGGCAGTCACGGTCTTTATGATCTCTTGTGTATCCTGGGTGTCCAGACAAATGGGAATGGCATTGACTCCGCCGAATTCTTTAAACAATACGGCTTTCCCTTCCATCACTGGCATGGCTGCAAGAGGGCCGATATTTCCAAGTCCTAAAACAGCGCTGCCGTCAGATACAACTGCGATGGTGTTGGATTTGATAGTATATTGATAGGCAGCTTCCGGGTTATCTGCGATGACTTTGCATGGTTCTGCTACACCGGGAGTATAGGCAAGGGCTAAGTCTTCTCTGCTTTTTACTGCTGCTTTGGAAGTTATTTCCAGCTTTCCACCCCATTTTGCATGGAGCATTAGTGCTTTTTCGTTGGTCGTCATAATGAGTTCGTCCTTTTTTCAACAGTTTTTATTTATCATACCAATTTTAGGGTTTTAAATCAATAGAAAATATGTTAGAATATAGAGTAATTCAAATGAATCATACGAATAACACAAGGAAATTGAAGATACAGGTGGTACTATGAGAGAACGAATCAACAGGCTGGCGAAGGGCATCATTGATTCTGATATTCCAAAGGTAAAGGTTACTCCATCGGGAATTGATGATGTAGTGCGTTCGGGCGGAGCCACGAGACGGGAACTTGTCGTTACCAGTGAGAATAACCTGCACATAAAGGGACTTGCATATTCCTCGAACTACCGCGTCAGGATGATAAGCGGATCGTTTGGAGGTACATACAATCATCTGGTCTATGAGATTAACAGCAGTTTCATGGAAGATGGGGATGTGATTAAGGGATCTTTTTATCTGGTTACCAATGGCGGCGAGAGAGAAGTTCCTTATTCGTTTTGTGTAGAACTTGGCACGTCAGGAAAAGCACTGAGTGATTTAACGACAGCAGAGGATTTTGCAGATACTGCAAAAAAAGATTTAGATACGGCTCTTCGTTTATTTGAGTACTGCGATTTTGTTACGGCCCCGTTTATGAAGGATCTTCATATAAGAGCAATCTACGACGGATTAAAGGGCCGGCCTGACAGAAGAAAGGAACTGGAAGAGTTTCTGGTCGCTTTAAAGGTGAAAAAACCGATCGAGCTATCGGTGGAAACTGCAGAGCGAAGATATGGACAACTGGAGGAAGTTGTTCAGGACTGGGTTGAGATTAAGCGCAGCAGCTGGGGCTGCATCAGCCTGGAAGTGACAACCGACTGTGATTTTATAGAACTGCCAAAGAAGACAATCAGCGAACAGGATTTCGAAGATGATGTCTGTGCGCTGTCTTTTTTTGTGCACCCGGAGCGCATGCATCAGGGAGAGAACTATGGCAGAATTCAGATAAACGGAGTGGAAGAGTGCTTTCTGGTACCAGTTACATCGGTAAGTAATCCAGGAGGGGGAATATCGGCGGAGGACGCCTTTACAAAAGAGGCATTTGGCCGATTTTTGCGGCTTCGCCTGGAGGCGGATATTAAAGAGGAATGTGCAAAGTCTCTTCGACTGGAGATGGAAAAGGCGCTTGATGAAATAGAGCTGATGAAAGGGGAGAGCAGTCTTTTAAAACTCCTCCGTGCAGAATGCTGTCTGTTTGACGGTGAGAAATCCAAAGCAGCACTTTTTCTTGATGAAAGCCGGGATGAGATTCTTGCTCAGAGACAGGAAAAGAAAGAAATTTACTGTTATTACCAGTATCTGCGCCTGGAGATTCAACCGGATGAATACCAGAGAGAGTCTTTGGTCCGTCTCATGAAAAAATATTTAGAAGAGGATCACAGCCTGTTCTATCTGTTTGTGCTAATTGCTAAATCAGACAAGCGGCTGTTTGAGAATCCCCCGGCAGTGCTGGCTCTGCTCAGACGTCAGTATGAAGCAGGAGTAAGAAGTCCGTTTTTTTATGCCTGGGGTTTAAAAGTATTAAACAGTGCTCCGGAGCTGATCCGGTCCATTGGTCCCATGGAACTTCAGATACTGTTTTCCTCTGCCGGTAAAGGACTGATCGAGAAACCGCTGGCGTCCCAGATCTGCAGGCTTACTCTGGCAGCCAAGCACTACCATCGGCTGCATTACCGGATGCTTTGCAGATTGTATAAAGAAAAAGCCGAAAAAGAAGTGCTGGAGGCTATCTGTTCCCTTTTAATCAAGGGGGAATGTCGTCAGCCGGAGGCTTTTTCCTGGTACGAGAAGGGTGTAAAAGCAGGTATCAGCCTGACCAGGCTTTATGAATACTATATTTATGCGCTGCCAAAGAACTACTGCTATTTACTGCCAAAGGAAGTTCTTCTGTATTTCTCCTACGGAGGCAGTGAACTGGATCTATACAGCAGAAGTGTCCTTTATAAGAATGTTCTGGTATATTTAGAGCCTGCGGATCCTCTGTATCAGGCCTATGAACGTATCATTGAGAAGTTTGCGACGGAACAGCTGTTTGAGTCCAGGATTGATCATTATCTGGCTGCCATCTATGAACGTATGGTATTAAAGGAAGTCATTGATTTGTCCATGGCAAAGGTACTGCCTTCCATTTTAAGATCCTACCGGGTGGAATGCAAGAATATAAAAATGAAGTATGTCATTGTCTGTTATGAGGAAATGACACAGGAAGATGCCTTTCTTCTAAACGACGGCGTTGCATATGTGCCTCTGTTTTCCGAGCACAGCATTTTACTTTTTCAGGATGCTTATGGAAACCGGTACGCCAATATTTCCTATAAAAAAGAGCCTGTTATGGAACGTTCTGAACTGGAGGAACGGTGTTTTGAACTATATCCGGAACACCCTATGCTCCGGCTGCGTGTCTGTGAGCAGATACTGGCCCGTGGGGCCGCAGATGCCAGAGAGGCTGGTATTCTGGAACGTACGCTGGAGGACCCAAACTTAAGACCTTATTATCAGAAGCTTTTGCTCTCCAGGGTGATTGAATATTACCATAGGCAGACAGAAAACGCGCCAGAGCAGGGAGAGGGAGCCGCATACTTACTAAAGCTTGATAAAAAGGTCCTTTCCAGACAGGAACGGGCCGGGGTATGTGATACGCTGATTCATAACAAATACATAGAAGAAGCTTATAAAATGATCCGGGATTACGGGGCGGAAGGGATCCGTACCAAGCAGCTTCATAAGCTGTGTGCAGAGATGATTCTTAAGAATCTGTTCTGCGAGGATGTGCTTCTTTTGCATCTGGCCTATCAGGCTTTTTTGGAAGAAGAAAGCGACAGCGTTCTCCTGGATTATTTATGTGAACATTATAACGGCCTCAGCAGCCAGATGTACCGTATTTTGCAGCAGGCAGTTTCCAGGCATGTGGAAACCTATGATCTGGAAGAACGACTGACTGCCCAGATGATGTTTAGCGGTGATGCTTCCAGACTGGATAAGGTTTTTCGTTTATACCAGACAAGGAAAGAACCTGCTGAGAGTATTGTAAAAGCATATTTTACCATAAAGTGTACGGATTATTTTATGAATGGGAAGGAACCGGAAGAGAAGATTTTTTCTTATCTGGAAGATCTTATACAGACTGCGTCACAGAGAGGGCGTTTCCCTACCATTTATTTACTGGCACTGACCAGATATTACTCCCAGCTTCCCATGATCAGCCAGCAGCAGAAAGAACTATGCCTAAGTATGGTTTCACTGCTATTAGAAGAGCGTCTGGTTTTTCCATATTATAAAAACCTGGCCAGATATATCTCTATACCAGAAGATATTATGGATAAGTCGATGATTCAGTACTGTGCAGACCGGGATTCAAAAATTGAGCTGGAAATCAGGATCCTGCCCGATGAAGAAGAATATCACACCGAGGACATTACCCGCATGTATCAGGGCGTTTTTGTGAAACAGAAGATACTGTTTGAGGGCGAAATCATGGAATACCGGGTGAAGGAACTGATTGATGAGGAATGGGTATTAAAGGAAGAGGGAAGCGTCAGCTGTGAAGCAGGCGTAACACCGGAAGATTCGGACAGCAGATATGCCTGCTTAAACGAAATGAGCCTGTCTTTAAATTTAAAGGAAGAGACGGGGCTTAAAAAACGGATGCAGGAGTATTTAAAGAAAAATGCTGCTGCGGAAGAAATATTTTCACTGATGTAAGATAAGGGGATGTCAATGGACGGACTGATAATAGGGCTTGATCTGTGTGATGCCTATACCCGGATATGCTGCCATGACAGAGACAAATCATGGAGCATTCCTACGGTTATCTGCAAGAAAAAAGATGAGGAAGCCTGGTACATAGGAGAAGAGGCTTATGCCTATACTCTCGTGGGAGAAGGCATCATTGTGGACAAGCTGATAAAAATGGTAAGAAAAGACGGTACGGCAACACTTGGCGGTACAAAATATGAAGGTCTTGACTTATTAAAATTATTTCTAAAGAAAATTATAAAGCTGCCTATGGAAGAATTCTTCTGTGAGGAGATTAAACAGCTGGTTATTACCATGCAGAAGGTAGACACAAAGCTGATGGATGCACTGATGTACTGTGCTGACGCTCTTGGTATTGATCGGGAACGGGTCCATATTATCAGCCATACGGAAAGCTTTGTTTACTATGTACTAAGCCAGAAAAAAGAGGTGTGGGGCAACCAGGTGGGCGTATTTGATTTGTCAGAGGATTCCTTTCATTATCATGAACTGAAGGTTCAGCGTGGCCTTAGGAAGATGATGGTGGTTGCAGAACATGAGGCTTTAGAAGAAAGCTTTAATTTAGATATACTGGATACTCCATCCGGCGGAAAACTGGCAGATAAAATTTTATGTTCCTGCGTTGACCGGTTAATGCAGAAAAAGCTGTTTTCCTCTGTGTTTCTTACTGGGAAGGGATTTGAGCGCCATGACTGGGCAAAAGATTCCATGAAAATGCTTTGTTCCAGAAGAAAGGTCTATATGGAACCGGAGCTGTTTGCCAGAGGTGCAGCTTTTAAGGGGATGGATTATTTACAGGATAATTCAGCATATCCGTTTATCTGCATCTGTGAAGGGCATCTGCATTCTACGATATCCTTACGCGTGCTTCACAAGGAACGGGAGAGTCAGCTCATAGTAGCTGCAGCAGGTGATAGCTGGTATGAAGCGAAAAGCAGTGTGGACTTAATTGTAGATAAGCAGGATTATGTGGAATTTCTGGTAACTCCCATGGATCCTAAACAAAAACGGCTGGTGAAGATCCCTTTAGAAGGGTTTCCCAACCGCCCGGACCGGACCACCCGCCTGGGAATCAGCTTTGGATTCCTGGATGAGAAGACGATGGCAGTGGTATTAAAAGATAAGGGCTTTGGAGAGCTGTTTCCTGCTACGGATGCGGTGATCAGGCAAGAGGTTATGTTATGAGTCTGATTCTATGCCGGCAGGAGCCGGTAAAACGACCTTTTTACTTTGAGTACCTGGGTATTAGAATTTATTCTTCCCAGGAGCTTTGCTATGTTATTTACAACAATCCTCTTCTTGTGATGGAGGGATTCGTAGATGAAAGTCTTCTGGAATTTATCCGGGAAGATTTAGATATGGCTTTTTTTGCGGCGAAACTGGAAAAATGGCAGAAAAGTGATGAAGAGGAAGCTGAACTTCTTGCCATGATTCTCCATGAATGTGATTACTACAGTGCTGTGGAAGTGGGACAGTTCCGCCAGAAACTGGCATCCCTGCGCCGGCTGCCGCAGTCGGAACTGTTTAAGGAAAAAGCAGATTTCCTTTTTCATAAAAAGCAATACGGAAAAGCGGCTGCTCTTTATCTAAAGATTCTCAACATGGCGAGAGCAGACAGAGGCAGTGATGGTTTTACAGCAAAAGTTTATAACAACTTAGGTGCGGCTTATGCCCGGTTGTTTCTCATGGATAAAGCCTGCAGTGCTTATGAGAAATCATACGATCTCTCAAAAAGCGAGGAAGTATTAAAGAAAATCTGCCATTTAAACCAGTGGAACGCTTCTGTGAAACCGGGAGAACGGTTTTTGCCTCTCCTTACGGAAGAATTGCAAAAAGTCTGCAGGGAGGAGCGGGAACTGGCAGATGAAGCTGCAGGTAAGGCGCAAAGCCTGAATGAGCTGGATCAATTGTTTCAGAAGGACCCAATTAAGCGTTTCCAGGGAGCGGGAGAACTGGTTTCCAAATGGAAGAAGGAATACCGTAATATTATGTCTTGACAAAAAGATAAAAAGCCACTATCATATACTAGATAACAGATAAAGGTGTTGAAGAAGAGGAGTACGCACATAACCCTGAAAGAGAAAACCGTCCGCTGGCTGAAAGACGGTTAAGGAAGTATATGCGGAAGGTAGCTTCGGAACTGGAAGGCTGAAAGTTTTATGACATAGTAAGCGTTCACGTATGGCCCCGTTACAGGCTTATAAAGATATGACAGAATCTGTCATAATAAAGGTGGTACCGCGTTTATTCGCCCTTTGTGTCTTCGGATGCAAAGGGCTTTTTGTTTTTCCAAAATACTGAGCAAACATAAAGGAGAAGATTATGAAAGAGTTGGAGAAAACCTATGATCCTTCAGGGATTGAAGGCAAACTTTATCAGAAATGGCTGGATAAAAAGTATTTCCATGCCAAACCCAATAAGGATAAAAAGCCGTTTACCATTGTGATGCCTCCTCCCAATATCACAGGACATCTTCATATGGGGCATGCCCTTGACAATACCATGCAGGATATACTCATCAGATATAAGAGAATGCAGGGCTTTGAGGCATTATGGCAGCCTGGTACGGATCATGCGGCAATTGCAACAGAAGTGAAGGTAATTGAAAGCTTAAAAGCCCAGGGAATCGAAAAAGACGACTTAGGCCGGGAAGGATTTTTGGAGAAATGCTGGGACTGGAAAGAAGAATACGGCAGCCGCATCATCAACCAGCTTCATAAAATGGGATCTTCTGCAGACTGGGACAGAGAGCGTTTCACCATGGATGAAGGATGTTCCGAAGCAGTACAGGAAGTTTTCCTCCGATTGTTTGAAAAAGGCTATATCTATAAGGGATCCAGAATTGTCAACTGGTGTCCGGTCTGCCAGACCTCCATATCCGATGCAGAGGTGGAACATGAAGACCAGAACGGATTCTTCTGGCATATCAGCTACCCGATTGCAGGTGAGGAAGGCAGATTCGTGGAGATAGCGACCACCAGACCGGAAACCCTGTTAGGAGATACAGCAGTGGCCGTGAATCCGGAAGACGAGCGCTACCAGGACATTATTGGAAAGATGTTGGTACTCCCCCTTACGGGACGGGAGATTCCGGTCATTGCAGATTCTTATGTAGACAAAGAATTTGGAACCGGCTGTGTAAAGATTACCCCGGCCCATGACCCCAATGATTTTGAGGTAGGAAGAAGGCACCAGTTACCTGAACTTACGATCATGAATGATGATGCGACTATCTGCCTTGCAGGCAGTAAATATAACGGCATGGAGCGCTATGAAGCCAGAAAAGCCATTGTAAAAGACTTAGAGGAACTGGGGCTTTTGGTTAAGGTTGTTCCCCATTCCCATGCAGTCGGCACTCATGACCGTTGTAAGACGACGGTTGAGCCCATGGTGAAACAGCAGTGGTTTGTTAAGATGGAGGAGATGGCAAAGCCGGCAATCGAGGCATTAAAGACCGGTAAGCTTAAGTTCGTTCCGGAGCGTTTTGATAAGATCTATTTTAACTGGCTGGAGAATATCCGGGACTGGTGTATTTCCAGGCAGCTATGGTGGGGACACCGGATACCGGCATATTATTGTGATGAATGTCATGAAATTATTGTTTCCAAAGAATCTCCTGATATATGTCCTAAGTGCGGCGGCACTCACTTCACACAGGATGAGGATACCCTGGATACCTGGTTTTCCTCTGCTCTGTGGCCGTTCTCAACTCTCGGCTGGCCGGATAATACAGAGGATTTAAAATATTTCTACCCCACCAGTGTACTTGTAACCGGATATGATATTATTTTCTTCTGGGTAATCCGTATGGTTTTCTCCGGAATTGAGCAGACAGGGGAGCTTCCCTTCCATACAGTGCTGATGCATGGGCTGGTAAGAGATTCTGAGGGTAGAAAGATGAGTAAATCCTTAGGAAACGGAATTGATCCTCTGGAGGTTATCGATAAATACGGTGCAGATGCCCTGAGGATGACGCTGATTACCGGAAATGCACCTGGTAATGATATGCGTTTTTATTGGGAGCGGGTAGAGGCAAGCCGGAATTTTGCCAATAAAGTATGGAATGCATCCCGGTTCATCATGATGAATATCGAAAAGGCTCCTGATGCAAACCCAGAGCTGACAGAGCTTACCATGGCTGATAAGTGGATCCTGTCAAAAGTAAACACGCTTGCGAAAGATGTGACTGAAAATCTGGATAAATATGAGCTGGGAATTGCTCTGTCTAAAGTATATGACTTTATCTGGGAAGAATTCTGCGACTGGTATATTGAGATGGTGAAGCCGAGGCTTTGGAATGATGACGATACCACAAAGAAAGCAGCGGTGTGGACGCTTAAAACGGTTTTGATTAATTCTTTAAAGCTCCTTCACCCATATATGCCGTTCCTGACTGAGGAGATTTTCTGCAATCTTCAGGATGAAGAAGAGTCAATCATGATTTCAAAATGGCCGGAATTCAGGGAGGAGTACGTATTTGAGGAAGAAGAGCTTGCTGTGGAAACGATTAAGGAAGCAGTCCGGGGGATCAGAAATGTAAGAACATCCATGAACGTTCCGCCAAGCAAAAAGGCAAAGGTGTATGTAGTTTCTGAAAATCAGGATGTCCTTGATATTTTTGAACGCAGCAAAGTATTTTTTGCTACTCTTGGGTATGCAGGTGAAGTATGCATACAGAAGGATAAGCAGGGAATCAGCGAGGATGCAGTCTCCGCAGTGATTCACCAGGCAGTCATTTATATGCCGTTTGCAGAACTGGTTGATATTGAAAAGGAGATTGAACGCCTGAAGAAGGAAGAAGAGCGTCTGGAAAAAGAGCTTTCCCGTGTGCGCACCATGTTAAGCAATGAGAAGTTTGTAAGCAAGGCACCTGCAGCCAAGATTGAAGAAGAGAAAGCAAAGCTTGAGAAGTATGCTCAGATGATGAAACAGGTTAAAGAACGTCTTTCTCAGCTCTCTTAATTTTTTTATATAAAATCGACAATATAATATTGGTTAAAAAAACAGTCGAACGCGGATTTTAGTCCCGTGTCCGGCTGTTTTTTGTTGTCTATGTCTGGTTGGGAAAGATTCTTACCACAAAGTACTGACTTTTAATTAGCGAAAGTAGACAAAAAGATCAGATCTGGTCTGTAAAAAACTGTCGGGAACTGGCATTGCAGGTTGGAAAAAGACGATGAAAAAATGGAATTTTTTCCGTGGTTTTGACAAATTCTGAATGGATAACTGGCTATAATGTTCGTACAGGGCGGGAGGTGAACGCAGCAACGGAATTAAACCTGTACATAGATGTATTGTTCTTTATTAATTTTACCATGGATTTTCTGGTATTGTCCATCGTGAGACGGGGAATGAAATACCGTCTGATCCGGTGGAGGCTGATTCTGGGGGCAGTTTTGGGAGCAGCGTGGGCCGTGTTTGCCGCTGCTTTTCCTTATTTGCCTGTAATATTTGAGATGGCAGTTACCTATCTGGGGGTCAGCACCCTGATGGTGATGACTGCTTTCAACTTAAGAAAACCCAAAGATATCGGAAAAGGAGTAATAGCCCTTTATCTGGCCTCAGTAGCTGTTGGAGGAATCATGGAGTTCCTATATCAACATACGAAGACCGGCTATTATATAGAACAGATTCTTAGAGGAAATACAGGCAAGGCCATTCCTTTTTACCAGTTTATTTTTTTGGGTACCGGATCCTATTTTGGAATACGGGTATTGCTTCGATGGCTGCCAAAGCTGTGGCAAGCAAAGAGCAATTTTTATGAAGTCACCATGCATTACAGAGGAAAGGAAAAAAGGGTGACTGCTCTTCTTGATACAGGTAACCGCCTTTATGAGCCGGTAAGCCGCCGTCCCGTCCATGTTGTGACCTATGAAGCCGTTCGGGAACTGTGTGAGAGTGTTTCGGAAGTGGTTTATATCCCGTTCGGAAGTGTGGGAAAGTCTGATGGAGTCATGCCTGGAATTTATTTAGACGAGATGGAGATACGTCAGGGAGATGATGTAAAAATAATTGAAAAGCCTCTGGTGGCTGTCTGTAAAAAAGCACTGTCTGCAGGCGGAGAGTATCAGATGCTGCTGCACGAAGAGTAATTGTATGATGTAAAGGAGAGAGTGTCGACATGATTATAAAAGTATCCGTACCAAATCGTTTTCAGTTTAAAGCAATACCTACATTCAGAACATTAATGATGCCGTCTCAGGGGGAGATCCATTATATAGGAGGTGCTGATATCCTGCCTGCGCCTCTGGACAGTGAGAGAGAAGCCCAGATTATTGGTCTGCTTGGAGGAGACGAGGACCAGAGAGCGAAATCGGAATTAATTGAACACAATCTCCGCCTTGTTGTTTATATTGCGAAAAAATTTGATAATACAAGTGTTGGTGTGGAAGATTTAATTTCCATTGGCACCATCGGTCTGATTAAAGCGATTAATACCTTTAATCCCGCAAAGAATATAAAACTGGCAACTTATGCTTCCCGATGTATTGAAAATGAAATACTCATGTATTTAAGAAGAAATAATAAAACTAAAATGGAAGTATCAATTGATGAACCCTTAAATGTGGATTGGGATGGAAATGAGCTTCTGCTGTCCGATATTCTTGGTACAGATGAGGATGTTATATATAAAGACTTGGAAACAGAGGTGGAAAGAAATCTCCTGAATTCAGCAATCAGCAGGTTAAGCCCCAGGGAGCGTAAGATTGTGGAGCTGCGGTTTGGCCTTTCCGACGAGGATGGAGAAGAGATGACACAGAAGGAAGTGGCGGATTTACTTGGTATTTCCCAATCCTACATATCAAGGCTGGAGAAGAAAATCATGAAGCGGTTAAAAAAAGAAATTGTGCGGTTCGAATAAAAATGTTTGATGTGGCGAATTATTAATTATGTAAGCTAAGCCTGCCTTTTAAAAGGTGGGCTTATGCCATGTGAGTCATTCTTAAAACATTATGAAAGATAATTCTTCATGGTTTTAAGCGCGTTCTTTTCCAGTCTGCTCACCTGGGCCTGACTGATGTGAATCTCTTCTGCAACTTCCGTCTGGGTCTTTCCTTCAAAAAAACGCATATCGATGATGTGTCTTTCCCGTTCCGGAAGTCTTCTCATGGCCTCGTTTAAGGAGATGTCCTCAACCCAGTTTTCCTCCAGGTTTTTCTTGTCACTGATCTGGTCCATGACATAGAGAGGATCTCCCCCATCCGAGTATACCGGTTCATATAAACTTACCGGGCTTTGGATTGCATCCAGTGCATAGGTGATATCTTCCTTGCTGACTCCGATTTCATCTGCTATTTCCATGAGAGAAGGTTCTTTTAAGTTCTTTTTCATCAGGTTTTCTTTGGCGTAGATAGCTTTATAAGCAGTATCACGCAGGGAACGGCTGACGCGGATGGAGTTATTATCCCGAAGATAACGCCGCACCTCACCCAGAATCATGGGTACTGCATAGGTGGAAAACCGTACATTTTGCGTAATATCAAAGTTATCAATAGCCTTGATCAGACCAATGCAGCCAATTTGAAACAAATCGTCCACATTTTCGCTGCTGCCGGAAAAACGCTGTATAACGCTGAGAACCAGTCTTAAGTTCCCCTTGATGTAATCTTCTCTGGCCTTTTTATCTCCGTTAAGTATCCGCTTGAAAAGGACTTCCTTCTCTTCATTGCTCAGAAGAGGCAGTTTGGAAGTATTGACGCCGCAAATCTCTACTTTGTATCCAGACATATCTTTCCCTCCGCATCATTTTATTCTCTTACATAGAAATGATGTACTTATTCGAGGGCTTTTATACGATTGCCGAATTAAAATTTATTTCCAGTTTTTGGGCAGTTTTTTTTTACCTGTTTTTTTCATATAAAATCTGCAGACCTTTAAGCAGGAGAGCATCATCGTAATGTATGTTGTGGCGGCAGAGGGATATAACAGAGGATGCCAGTCCGCCTGTTGCAACGAGACTTGCTTCCATATGAAGTTCTTCCTGCATTCTGTCAATGATACCGTCAATCATGGCCGCATTTCCGTATAAAATGCCGTTTCGCATGCTGTCGATGGTGTTTTTTCCAATGATTCGTGAAGGCTTTTCCAAACCGATATAAGGCAGCTGGGCAGCCCGGTTGCTTAAAGAATCCAGGGAAACTCTGAGTCCAGGGAAAATGATCCCCCCTGTAAAATTCCCCTGCTGATCGATGACAGATACGGTGGTTGCAGTCCCCATGTCAATCACAATAATCGGAGGTGTAAAATCCTTTAAAGCAGCAACTGCATCTACAATTAAGTCACTTCCCACAGCCTTTGGGTTATCCATCTTTATGTTCAGTCCTGTCTTCATGCCTGAGCCAACAAGAAGAGGTGTATTTCCTGTCAGTTTCCTGACAGCAGAGAGGATTACCTCCGTGAGGGGAGGAACAACGGAGGATACGATGGATCCTTCTATGGAGGAAAGAGGGAATCCGTTAAGATTCATAATGTCCTTTATATTTACGGCATATTCCAGCTCCGTTTTTCTGTGATTGGTGTTCACCCGTTCAACAAAATACGTTTTGCTCTTGTCGATGCCTCCAATGACAATATTACTGTTACCAATATCTATGGCTAAAATCATGGAGAGAACTCCTTTCCAACTTTTTTTTCTTGTGCTATACTGTAGAGTATCATATTTTGTGAGGAAAAACAACGGGAGGCTATTATGCTGAAAGGAAAAAATATAATTCTGGGCGTTTCAGGAAGCATTGCTGCTTACAAAACAGCAGGGCTGGCCAGCATGCTGGTGAAGAAAGGCTGTAACGTCCACGTAATCATGACTGAGAATGCCACAAATTTTATAAATCCCATTACCTTTGAATCACTGACCGGCAATAAATGTCTGGTGGATACCTTTGACCGCAACTTTCAGTTTCAGGTTGAACATGTATCCATCGCGAAGTTAGCAGATGTAGTGATGATTGCTCCGGCCAGTGCCAATGTAATTGCAAAACTTGCACACGGTATGGCTGATGATATGCTTTCCACTACAGTTCTGGCATGTAAATGTAAAAAAATAATTGCTCCTGCAATGAATACAAATATGTATGAAAACCCCATTGTACAGGATAATATGAGAATCTGCCAGTCTTACGGAATGGAAGTCATCACACCTGCGGTAGGTTATCTGGCGTGCGGGGATATCGGCGCCGGCAAGATGCCGGAACCGGAAACTCTTTTTGAATACATTGAAAAAGAGGCTGCATATGAAAAAGATCTGGAGGGAAAGAAGATTCTCGTTACAGCAGGGCCTACAAGAGAAGCACTGGATCCAGTCCGCTATCTTACTAATTATTCTACTGGAAAAATGGGATATGCCGTAGCCAGGGCTGCTGCATTAAGAGGAGCTGAGGTCACTCTTGTAACCGGAAAAACTGAGCTTAAGAAACCTGCATTTGTGAAAGTGATTGAGATAATGAGTGCAGCAGACATGTTTGAAGCTGTAACAAAAGAGGCAAAGGATCAGGATGCAGTCATCAAGGCAGCAGCAGTAGCGGATTATCGTCCCTCACATGTGAATGCAGAGAAAACCAAGAAAAAAGACGGGGATCTGTCCCTGGAACTGGAACGGACAGAAGATATTTTAAAATGGCTTGGAGAGCATAAACAGAAGGGCCAGGTTCTTTGTGGTTTTTCCATGGAAACAGAAAATATGCTGGAAAATTCCAGGGAAAAACTGAAACGAAAAAAAATCGATATGATTGTAGCAAATAATTTAAAGGTGGAAGGTGCCGGATTTGGAACGGATACCAATGTAGTTACCATCATCACCAGGGACAAAGAAATAGCTCTTGACAAGATGACAAAAGAGGAAGTGGCACACCGTCTCTTATCAGAGATTTTTCCAACGTAGCAGGAAAAATTCCGTATTCCAACTGCCAGAGTGAATCTTGACTTATGGTTAGAATCATACTACAATAGACAGGACCCAGACGTATAATTGGAGGAATTATTTTTGTGAATATTGCAGAAGAAATAAAGAAAAGAAGAACATTTGCCATCATTTCCCATCCAGATGCGGGAAAGACCACACTGACAGAAAAGTTTCTTCTATATGGAGGAGCGATCAATTTAGCCGGCTCCGTAAAAGGCAGAAAGTCATCAAGACATGCGGTTTCCGACTGGATGGAGATCGAAAAGGAAAGAGGTATTTCCGTAACCTCCTCCGTTTTACAGTTTAATTACGACGGATTTTGTATCAATATTCTGGACACACCGGGACATCAGGATTTCTCGGAGGACACATACCGTACTTTAATGGCGGCAGATTCTGCAGTCATGGTTATTGATGGTTCCAAAGGTGTGGAAGCACAGACAATTAAGCTTTTTAAAGTTTGTGTTATGAGACATATACCTATTTTTACATTTATAAATAAGATGGACAGGGAAGCCAGAGATCCCTTTGAACTGATGGATGAGATTGAATCAGTACTGGGAATCAGAACCTGCCCGGTAAACTGGCCCATTGGCTGCGGAAGAGAGTTTAAAGGAGTTTATGACCGCTATAAAGGGACCATTACCACTTTTAAAGCAGCTATGAACGGACAGAAGGAAGTGGAATCCACAGAGGTTCAGTTAGGCGACAGCCAGGTGGATGATCTGATTGGGCCATCCTTTCACAGCCAGCTGATGGATGAGATTGAACTGCTTGACGGAGCCAGTGATGAACTGGATATGGAACGGGTGAGCAAAGGAGATTTATCTCCTGTTTTTTTCGGCTCAGCGCTAACTAACTTTGGCGTAGAAACATTTTTACAGCATTTTCTTCAGATGACCACGGCTCCTCTTCCCAGACTGACCACAACCGGAGTGATCGATCCGTTTGAAGAGGATTTTTCTGCGTTTGTCTTTAAGATTCAGGCGAATATGAATAAAGCTCACAGAGACAGAATTGCATTTATGAGGATCGTTTCCGGAAAGTTTGATGCAGGAATGGAAGTAACCCATGTGCAGGGCGGGAAAAAGCTTCGTCTGTCCCAGCCGCAGCAGATGATGGCACAGGACCGGAAGATTGTGGAAGAGGCATACGGCGGTGATATCATCGGTGTGTTCGATCCAGGAATTTTTTCCATTGGAGACACTCTGTGTAAATCTAATGAAAAGTTTGAATTCGAAGGAATCCCGACGTTTGCGCCGGAGCATTTTGCCAGAGTGCGGCAGATAGATACCATGAAACGGAAACAGTTTATCAAAGGAGTCAATCAGATCGCCCAGGAGGGTGCAATTCAGATCTTCCAGGAGTTTAATACTGGTATGGAAGAGATTATCGTAGGCGTTGTGGGAGAACTGCAGTTTGAAGTGCTGACGTACCGGCTGGAGAATGAATATAACGTGGAAGTAAAGCTTGAGAAGCTGCCATATGAATATATCCGCTGGGTAGAGAACAGCACGGAGATTGATGTGGCAAAGATTCAGGGAACATCGGATATGAAGCGCATTAAGGATTTAAAGGACAACCCGCTTCTCCTTTTTGTAAATAGCTGGAGTGTGGGAATGGTACTGGATCGCAATCCGGGCCTCAAGCTTTCTGAATTTGGACATAATTAGATTGAAAGCAGGGCCTGGAACTGTATAAAAACAAGGAGGCAGCAGATAATGAGTAGAATTGATGAAGTAAGACAGGCAATGGTAGCAGCGATGAAGGCAAAGGATAAACAAAGAAAAGATGCTTTATCCATGCTTCTTTCTGCACTTAAGAATTTTGAGATTGATAAGAAGGATCATACACCGATTACAGAGGAAGAAGCTGACGCAGTTGTAAAAAAGGAACTGAGGCAGACACAGGAAACTTTTGAGCAGGCACCGGCAGACCGTACAGACATAAAAGAAGAATCATCTTTCAGAATTTCAGTATATAAAGAATTTGCACCGGAGGACATGGCAGTTGACCAGATTAAGGAAGTCATCGGTGCTGTGCTTGCTGAACTTGGAATAGAAACACCCACTGCAGCAGACAAGGGAAAGATCATGAAGGTACTGATGCCTAAGGTAAAAGGCAAGGCAGACGGCAAGGTTGTGAATGAAACACTGGCAGGCATGATGAAATAATAATAGATCAGAATACAGAAAGGGGTGCGGATTATGTATAAGAAAGAAATTAGCCAGTACATTGATTCTCATAAGGAGGAGATGATCCGGGATATCTGCAGACTCTGCAGAATCAACAGCGAGAAGATGTCTTATAAAGAGGGCATGCCTTATGGTCCAGGGGCATTCCGGGCATTGGAGGAAGCTCTTGAGATGGCGGACTCTTATGGGTTTACCATCAACAATTATGATAACTATGTGGGTACCGCTGATTTAAATGACAAGGAACACCAGCTTGATATTCTGGCTCATCTTGATGTGGTACCGGCTGGAGAAGGCTGGAAAGAGACAGAACCTTTTGAACCGGTTGTAAAAGGAGATAAGTTGTTCGGCCGTGGAACCTCCGATGATAAAGGACCTGCCGTGGCAGCACTTTATGCCATGCGCGCTGTAAAGGAGTTAAATATTCCCTTAAAGAAGAATGTACGCCTGATCCTTGGTACAGATGAAGAATGCGGCAGTTCCGATATTGCTCATTATTATTCCATTGAAAAGGAAGCGCCTATGACCTTTTCGCCAGATGGAGCTTTTCCTGTGGTTAATACGGAAAAAGGCGGTTTAAACGGTCATTTCACTGCTGACTGGGAGCCTTCTGATGCACTTCCAAAACTGGTAAGCATCAAAGCAGGACTTAAGGTCAATGTTGTACCTGGCAAAGCAAATGCGACAGTTGCCGGTTTTGACAAAGAAGTATTAAGCCGTACGGCTTCTGAGTGTGAGAAAGAAACAGGTGTCCGCTATGAATTAACGTTTGAGGGTGACACGACCTGTATTACTGCGGTAGGAGAGGGTGCCCACGCATCTACACCTAAAGAGGGTAACAACGCTTTAACCGGTTTATTGTTTTACTTAACCAGACTTCCTTTTGCAAAATGTCCGCAGATTACCATGATCGGACGTCTTCTGGAACTGATTCCTCACGGGGATACAGAAGGAAAAGCACTGGGAATTGCCATGAGTGATGAACTTTCAGGAGAACTGACTCTGGCATTCAGCCTGTTGGAAGTCACTGAGTCCGGACTTGACGGAACCTTTGACAGCCGCTGTCCCGTTTGTGCCACATCGGAAAACGTTTTGGAAGTAGTAAGAAAAAATATAGAAGAAAAGGGATTCACCCTGCATAACGATTCCATGCGTCCGCCTCATCACGTTGACGGAGATTCCGTATTCGTAAAAACTCTGCTGAATGCTTATGAATCATATACCGGTTTAAAAGGTGAGTGCGTTTCCATGGGAGGCGGTACCTATGTTCACGAACTGGAGAACGGAGTCGCTTTCGGTGCTTCTTTGCCTGGAACAGATAACCGCATGCATGGAGCCGATGAGTTTGCTGTTATTGATGAGCTTTTGGTAAGTGCTAAGATCTTTGCACAGGTAATTACAGATCTCTGTTCATAAGGAAATTTTGCATATTAAAAAAAACTATTGACAAAACGGAATAGAAAGCGTACAATACGCCTCATAAAGACATACCTACTATTTCCGTAGGATTTGGGGAAAGGAGCGGTTGCCATGATCCGGTTAACAGCTATGCAGATGAATATGGATCAGATGAACGACATGTATATGATGATGTGTTGTTACTCTGGATACGTAAAAAACCGATAAAGGAATTCATTTGTATAGGATTGTGATTGGTGTCTGCTGGAAACCGCATATGCGGAAGTTTCGGGTCGCAGGTCTGTGCAAGGCTTGCGGCCTTTTTGTACATAAAAAGAAAGGAAACGACACATGCAGTCAGAAGAACCTATTATTCAGCTGGTCGGACTGGGAAAAGAATTTCATACCTCAAGCGGTCCCATTAAAGCATTAGACGATATTAATCTGTCCATTGAACGGGGGGAGATCTTTGGAATCATCGGCTTAAGCGGAGCCGGAAAAAGCACCCTCGTCCGTTGTATTAATTATTTGGAGGTACCTACATCCGGTGAGGTGCTTTTTGAAAATCAAAGCCTGGCAGCCATGAATTCCAGGCAGCAGAGGCTGGCGAGACAGTCCATGGGAATGATTTTCCAGCAGTTTAATTTGCTTGCCCAGAGAAACGTACTACAGAATGTATGCTTCCCGTTGGAAATAGCATATATGCCTAAAAAGGAAGCGGTAAAAAGAGCCATGGAGCTTTTGGAACTGGTTGGTTTAAAGGATCGGGCGAAAGCCTATCCCTCCCAGCTTTCCGGAGGTCAGAAACAGAGGGTAGCCATAGCGAGAGCCCTTGCTACAAATCCTAAGATTCTTCTGTGCGATGAGGCAACCAGTGCCTTAGATCCTAATACGACCAAATCCATACTGGGCCTTTTAAAAGAGATCAACAAAAACCTGGGTGTTACTGTTGTTGTGATCACACATGAGATGGCGGTGATTGAAGCGATCTGTGACCGGGTTGCCATCATTGACCAGAGCCATATCGCTGAGGTGGGCTGTGTTGCAGATATCTTTTCCGAACCCAAATCCAAAATTGGAAGACAGCTGATTCTTGGAGAAGCGGCGGAACAGGCCATAGGGTTTGGAGGCAACAGAAGAATCCGTATCTCCTTTGACGGTCGTTCTTCCTTCGAACCGGTTCTTTCCAATATGATTCTCGCCTGCAAGGTGCCTGTAAACATTATGCATGCGGAAACCCGCGATATTGGAGGAACTGCCATGGGTCAAATGGTGATTCAGCTTCCGGAAGAGGAAATTGATCAGAACCGGATTTTGAATTATTTAAAAACAGCAAAGATTAATTTTGAGGAGGTGAAGGATTATGACCTTTGATGCTGCGACAATAGATATGTTGAAATTAGGAATCTGGGAAACCTTATACATGACATTTGCTTCATCCTTTTTTGCTTATCTGATTGGAATACCGTTAGGAATTATACTCATAGTTATGGATAGAGATGGAATCTATCCGGTTCCATGGCTGCAGAGAATTCTGGGTCTGATCATTAACCTGCTGCGTTCCATTCCTTTTATTATTCTGCTTATTATGGTAATGCCAATCACAAAGATTATCGCAGGAACAACACTAGGGGCGAAAGCGGTTATACCTCCTCTCGTGATATCAGCATTCCCTTATGTGGCACGTGTGGTGGAATCTTCCTTTAAAGAAGTGGATGCAGGGGTAATAGAGGCGGCCAAATCCATGGGAGCGTCTGTCATGCAGATAATATGGAAGGTTCTTCTGCCGGAAGCAAAACCTTCACTGTTGGTTGGAGCCGCTTTATCCGTTACGACCATACTGGCTTATTCCGCAATGTCAGGCTTTGTAGGCGGAGGCGGTCTGGGTGATATCGCCATTAAATATGGCTATTACCGGTACCAGACTCTGATGATGTTTATTACGGTTGCAATTCTTGTTATCATTGTCCAGGTTATTCAGGAAGCAGGTATGAAACTTTCCAGAATGAGTGACAAGCGAATTAAATAGTAACTGCCACTGGCGTTACCAAATATATTTCAGGAGGAAATTATTATGAAAAAATCTTTTTATGCTCTAACCGCAGCCCTGCTTTTAGCAGGAGCACTGACCGGTTGCGCTGGAAGCAAAGAAACACCGGCGACCACTGCAGCAGAGACAAAAGCAGAAACTGAAAGCAAGACAGAGGCTTCCGGTAAACTGGAAAAAATTGTAGTAGGTGCTACACCAGCTCCTCATGCAGAGATCTTAAATGCTGCAAAGGATATTTTAAAAGAAAAAGGATATGAGCTGGTTGTGAAAGAATATACCGATTACGTGCAGCCAAATCTAGCACTTGATTCCGGAGATTTAGATGCGAACTACTTCCAGCATCAGCCGTATCTGGATCAGTTCAATGAAGAAAAGGGAACTGAGTTAGTCAGTGCAGGCTCTATTCATTATGAGCCATACGGAATCTATGCTGGAAAGAGCAAGACTCTTGAAGATCTTCCTGACGGAGCCCAGATCGCTGTGCCAAATGATGTTTCCAATGAGGCAAGAGCATTAAATCTTCTGGCTGACAATGGTCTGATCCAGTTAAAAGAGGGCGTTGGTCTGGAAGCAACGAAGAATGATATTGTAAAAAATGATAAGAACTTTAAGATCGTTGAAGTAGAGGCCGCTCAGCTTCCCCGCTCTCTTGGTGATGTGGATGTTGCAGTTATTAACGGTAACTATGCCATTGATGCAGGATTAAAGGTTTCTGATGCGCTCGCAGTAGAAGATGCAACCTCTGCAGCAGCAACTCGTTACAGCAATATCATTGCAGTCCGCAAGGGAGATGAAACAAACGATAAGACAAAGGCTCTTGTAGAAGCATTAACCAGCGATACAGTTAAAAAGTTTATAGAAGACACCTATAACGGAGCCGTTGTTCCCTCCTTTTAATGAATGAAATATTAATGTTTTATCATGCAGCAGGAAAAATAAACTCCCTGCTGCATTTTTTTGTGATTCGTCAAATGAAAAATTGAAAGAAAAACTTCATTTTACATAAATTGGAAAATAATGTATAATTCTTTTATTATGACAAAAAAGGAGATGATTATTTATGGATCAGGATAATCAGATGGATTTCAATGAACCTTCGGTATCACCGGAAAACGATATACAGCCTGTTTCTGTAAATTCTGACATAGAGCAGAATAATGCCGTTAACTTCCAGCAGCCTCCGCAGAAAATGCAGAATAATATGGCACTTGCCTCTCTGATTATGGGAATTATTGGTATTGTTACAGCCTGCAGCTGTTATGGAGGTCTTATATTCGGCAGTTTGGGTATTGTATTCGCGCTGCTCTCGAAAACAGAGGATCATTTTGAAGGGAATGCTACAGCAGGACTCATTACCTCTATCATTGCTTTGGTACTTACCGTGATTGTTATGTTTTTGTATGTAACATGGGGAGTGATGCATAAGCTCAGTACAGGAGGTGCGTTTCATTGAAAATATCATCAAAAGAGCTGAAAAAGCGTGCAAAGCAGAAGCTTATGGGAAACTACGGTCTCTGTGTGGGAGCTCAGCTGATTGTTGGCGCAATCATGTCAGTCATTTTAATTATGGTGTTTTTTGCAGTATTAGTAAGTGCTTTCATAAGTACCGGACTGATACCTGGAGCAGGTGTACATATGAAAGAATTCACCATGATCTTAATTGTTGTGGGAATTGTGTCAATTCTTATGCTTATCATAGTTTCTCTGTTTACACCAGGAATGTTTAAGATATTTTTAAATATCAGCGGGGATAGACCGGCTAAGCTATCAGACCTTCTTTACGGATTCAAGAATAAGCCCCATAAGTTTATTGGATTGAACTTCATCATCTTTTTGATGATGATGATCTGGGCCATTCCCTACTATGTGGTACTGGCTGTGGCTGCTGTTACGAATTATATTCCGGTTATGGTAGTCTTGCTGATTATTACATATCTGTTGCTGTTAGCAGGAATTATGGTCACATCCCTATATGTGTCTCAGTCTATGTTTATTTTTGTTGAAGCACCTGAAAAAGGGGTATTTCAGTGCATCAGAGAGAGTGCAGAGCTGATGAATGGGAACAAGGGAAGTTTGTTCTATCTTAATTTAAGTTTTATCGGGCTGGTGCTTTTAGGCTACTTTTCTTTTGGTATTGCATATCTTTGGATTTATCCGTATATGTATGCCACCTATACGGAATACTATAAAGAACTGAAACAAGAATTTTAATTTGAAACCGTGTCACAGGGTTTGGATGCGCATAGAATACACTATAGGAGGTGTGTCTTATGCGCATTTGTGATCTGAAGCAAAAAGAAGTGATTAATATCTGTGACTGCAGACGTCTTGGCTTTGTAGGAGACGTGGATTTTGATATGGAGACCGGCTGTCTGCTGGCAATCATTGTACCAGGTCCCGGATGCTTTTGCGGCTTTCTGGTCAGAGAAAGAGAATATGTTATCCCGTTTTGTGATATCAGGCAGGTAGGGCCTGATATTATCCTGGTAAACGTGGATTTGGAAAAAGCAACGGAAAAATGCGGTATTTAACAGAAGATAGGCTTGCGCAACTATGGATTGTAAGTTATGATATACATAAAATAGTTACAGTCCGTAAGACAGGAGGATCCGAGGCGTGAAATGTCCATTTTGCAACGAGGCAGATACAAAGGTCATTGATTCCAGACCGGCAGACGACAACAGTTCCATCAGACGCCGCAGACAGTGCGAAAAGTGCGGGAAACGGTTTACTACTTATGAAAAGCTGGAAACCATGCCCCTTATGGTAATAAAAAAGGATAATTCCAGGGAGGTTTACGACCGCTCCAAGATAGAAGCGGGTATCCTTCATTCCTGCCATAAAAGACCGGTTTCTTCCCAGCAGATTGCTGCTATGGTAGATGAAATCGAAACCCAGGTTTTTAACCGGGAGGAAAAAGAAGTAGAAAGCACCGTCATAGGCGAACTGGTTATGAAAAAACTTCAGGAAGTGGATGAAGTTGCATATGTACGTTTTGCTTCCGTATACCGGGAATTTAAAGATGTGAATACCTTTATGGAAGAAATAGGAAAATTATTAAAGAAGTAGGAGAACTATGTTACAGAGATTTTATCCAGACGAAGACGTTAATTCCACGTATGAAATACCCTTTGAGGAATTTTATAAAAAAGGAATCAGGGGTGTTATTTTTGATGTTGACAATACACTGGTACCCCACGGGGCGCCGGCGGACAACCGGGCGAAAAAGCTTTTTTCCACGCTTCACCAGATGGGAATGGAAACCTGCCTTTTGTCCAATAACAAGGAGCCGAGAGTTGCAGCATTTGCCCGGGATGCAGGGAGCCTTAAGTACATTTATAAAGGAAGAAAGCCCGGAATCAGAGGGTATCAGCAGGCTATGAGGCTTATGGGAACCGATATATCTAATACGATTTTTGTAGGTGACCAGCTTTTTACTGACGTGTTCGGTGCAAAGAGAGCAGGAATCCACAGCATTTTTGTCAAACGGATTCATCCCAAAGAGGAAATTCAGATCAGAATGAAACGGGCCCTGGAGTCCGTTGTTCTGCATTATTACCATAAGAATAAAAAAATCAGACATGGAAAGCGCCGCTGATCGGGGTGGGTATATTTCATTTATTCGGTTATAATATCAGGGGAGAGGATAGTTTTCATGGACATGCAGATTCCTTTTTTGATCAAAAATGATTGATCTGTTACAAAGAAAAAAGGAGATATTTGCAAAAAACGGTTGAAAATGAATTTATTTTAGTATAGAATATAAAAGGTTAAGAAGAGAATTCAAGGAGGAATATCATTTATGATATCAGCGGGTGATTTTAGAAACGGTATCACATTGGAGATCGATGGTACTGTATATCAGATTATGGAGTTTCAGCACGTGAAACCTGGTAAAGGTGCTGCTTTCGTAAGAACTAAGATTAAAGATGTGGTAAACGGCGGCGTTGTAGAGCGCACATTCCGCCCGACAGAGAAGTTTCCCCAGGCAAGAATCGACAGAGTAGACATGCAGTACCTGTATGCCGATGGAGATCTTCATAACTTTATGGATACCAGCAGCTATGAGCAGGTTGCATTAAGCAATGATGTCATTGGAGATGCATTAAAGTTTGTGAAAGAGAATGATACAGTAAAGGTATGTTCTTACAATGGTAAGGTGTATTCCATAGAGCCTCCGTTATTTGTGGAACTGGTTATTACTGATACAGAGCCAGGATTCAAGGGTGATACTGCTCAGGGTGCAACCAAACCGGCTACCGTGGAAACCGGTGCAGTGGTTTATGTACCTTTATTTGTTGAACAGGGTGATAAGATTAAGATTGATACACGTTCAGGTGAATACCTGTCAAGAGTTTAATCAATTAAAAAGGGCCGGGATATCCGGTCTTTTTTTCTTTCTGCCCTAAAAGATTTGATTTTTTAAGGTAATTGTAATATAATTAATATTTAGCTTAGAAATTTCTGGAATAGAAAAAGGAGATCATAAAACCGATGAAGAAGATTCTTGATTTAATTACGGCAGAGATGAAGACAGCTTTTGCAGACAGCGGATACGATGAAATTTATGCAAAGGTGACCTTATCCAACCGTCCGGATCTTTGCGAGTACCAGTGCAACGGAGCCATGGCGGCAGCCAAAGCTTATAAAAAGAAACCGTTTGATATCGCATCGGAAGTGGTGTCAAAACTTGCCGGAAGTCACGTTTTCACTTCTGTGGATGCTGTGATGCCCGGATTTATTAATTTAAAACTCAATGCCGGATATCTGGCGGAATATATGAATGGAATGGCAGATGATGACCGCTGCGGCTGTGAGGAAGCAAACGAACCCATGACCATCGTTGTAGATTACGGCGGAGCCAATGTGGCAAAACCTCTTCACGTGGGACATCTCCGGTCTGCTGTGATTGGAGAGAGCATCAAGCGCATGGGACGTTTCCTTGGACATCACATTATCGGCGATGTACATTTAGGAGACTGGGGTCTTCAGATGGGTCTCATTATCGAAGAACTAAAAGACAGAAAACCGGATCTGCCTTATTTTGATGAGTCATTTGAAGGGGAATATCCAAAGGAAGCTCCCTTTACAATCAGCGAATTAGAGGAGATTTATCCAGCAGCCAGTTTAAAATCAAAAGAAGATGAAGCATTTAGCAAGAGAGCCCATGATGCTACCTTAAAGCTGCAGAACGGATACCGTCCGTATCGTGCGATCTGGCAGCACATTATTCACATTTCCGTTGCAGATTTAAAGATGAATTACGGTAATCTGAATGTGACGTTTGATCTGTGGAAGGGAGAAAGCGATGCTGAACCTTATATACCGGAAGTCATAAAGGAGCTGACAGCCAAGGGGCTTGCCTACGAAAGTCAGGGAGCTCTTGTGGTTGATGTTTCACAGGAAGGAGATTCAAAAGAACTTCCCCCCTGTATTATAAGAAAGTCTGACGGAGCAGCTCTTTACTCCACCTCTGATCTGGGAACCATTATAGAGAGAGAGAATGAGATTAAGCCGGATTGGTATATTTATGTAACGGACAAACGTCAGGAACTGCATTTTACCCAGGTGTTCCGTGTGGCGAAAAAGGCTGGCTTTGTAAGTGCTGATAAGAAGATGTCCCATCTTGCTTTCGGTACTATGAACGGCAAAGACGGAAAACCGTTTAAAACAAGGGACGGAGGAGTCCTGCGTCTGGAAACCCTGATTTCTGATATCAGCCAGGCTGCATATGAAAAAATCATGGAGAACCGTACCATTACAGAAGAAGAAGCAAGAGACACTTCTAAAATGGTGGGTATGGCAGCTTTAAAATACGGTGACTTATCCAATCAGGCAGCGAAAGATTATGTCTTTGATATGGACCGGTTTCTGTCCTTTGAAGGGAATACAGGACCTTACATCCTTTACACCATTGTGCGTATAAAGTCTATTTTGACAAAATATCAGGCTCTTAAGGAGCGAAAACAGGGAAAAGAACTGATTCTTCCTGCTTCCTCTGAGGCTGAAAAGGATCTTATGCTTCAGCTGTCCAGATACAATGAAGTGACAGAGAACGCATTCCTGGAGCTGGCTCCTCATAAGATCTGCCAGTATGTATATGAACTGGCCAATTCATTCAACCGTTTCTATCATGATACGAAGATCATCTCTGAGGAGAATAAGGAGCAGCAGGCTTCCTGGATCGGTCTGATTCGTCTGACCAGGGACGTACTGAGCGGCTGCATCGGAGTACTTGGAATTGAGGCACCGGAACGAATGTAAAGTGAACGGATGTGAGGGTTTATGAAAGTATCACAGATAACTGCCAATGCTTTCTGGAAAGGTGAAACAGGAGTAAAAGCACTGGTGGAAGATCAGGGAAAAGAATATAAGGTAAGTCTTCATCTCAAGGGTAGTCAGGTATTTGACTACTCTTGTTCCTGTGCTCTGGGAAATTCTTATCGGGGGATGTGCCCTCACTGCAAGGCCCTTTTAAAGGCATATGAGGAGCAGGAAGCTGGAAATCAGGGCAAGCCGGTTGTTACCTCCGCCCAGGTCAGAGCCATGATCCGCGAGTACACCAATGGAGAAGTGGCCAGGATTATGAGCGAGGGGCAGGAAGAACAGATACATCTTTCGGTATCTGTGATTGTAAGCCGCAGGGAAGTAAAGCTGGAAGTGAAGCTTGGCAGAGACCGGCTGTACCTCATCAAAGATTTAGCGGCCTTTGCAGATGCAATGGATCATGGAACCTATGTGGAATATGGTAAAAACCTTTCATTTTACCACAACCGGTCAGTTTTCGTAAAAAAAAGCCGGCCATTGCTGGATTTTATGCTGGAAGTCATCAATTCCTACTGCGAACAATATGAACAGATGCAGAAAAGTTCATTTTCTGCACGTCCTGTGATGCGCTACTTAAATCTCAGCAAAACGGCAAGAGACCGTTTTTTTCAGATTATGAAGGGAAACACGCTGGAGTTTGAAGATCACAAGGGAGAGAAACGGCAGCTGGAGATTTCCAACTGCAATCCGGATCTGACTGTGACGGCGGTCCGTTCAGGCAGAGACGGAGTTCGTATTTCCATAGACAAAAATCTCCTGGTACTGAAAGGAGAGACTCATCTTTATCTGGGAGACAGAAAATATCTCTATTGCTGTGACCAGCCCTGCAGTGATACTCTTGGAGTCTTTTTAAACCAGATGATAAATGGTTATGGGATGGACTATCAGACAGAAATCAACAATAAGGATATGCCTCTTTTTTATGAGCGGGTGATAAAAAGGATTTCCGCATACTGTACCGTGGATTCGGGGAGTCTTGATCTGGAGTCCTTTCAGCCGGATGAACTTAAGGCAAAATTTGAGTTTGATTCCGATGGTCTGAATAAACTGGTCCTTCGCCCTACGCTTTCTTATGGAAGTTATTCCTTTCAGCCGGTGGAGGATGAAAGACTGCCGCGAACCGTTTGCAGGGATGTTCCGGGAGAATTTCGTATCAGCCAGCTGATTACCAGATATTTTAAATACAGGGAATATGAATCTGATTATCCGGCCATACGGGATGACGAAGAAGCAGTATACCGTCTTCTAACCGAGGGTGTAAGAGAGTTTATGGCTGTGGGAGAGGTATATTTTTCCGAGTCATTTAAAAAGCTGAAGGTGCTTCCTCCTCCTAAAATCGCAGTTGGTGTGAAAAGTGCGGGGAACTGGCTGGAACTGAATGTGGATGCAGGGGAACTGACAGGAACAGACTTAGTCAGGCTTTTATCTGAATACAGCAGTAAAAAGAAATACTACCGGCTCAAGAGCGGAGAATTTGTAAACCTTGAGGACAACGGTCTGATCACTATAGCAAAGCTGGTGGAAGGGCTGGGGGTGAGTCCGGATGAGATGGAGCAGAAAAACTTCCGGCTTCCTAAATACAGGGCTCTTTATCTGGATGGTCTTTTTAAAGAGGAAAGCGGCATAACCTTATACAGGGACCAGCTGTACAAAGCAATAGTCCGTGGGATGAAATCCGTGGAAGACAGTGATTTTGAAATACCCCAGTCCTTAAAGCATGTGCTAAGGGGCTATCAGAAGACCGGGTACCTCTGGCTTAAAACTCTGGACCATTATGGTTTTGGCGGAATTCTTGCTGATGATATGGGACTGGGCAAGACTCTTCAGGTCATTACGTTAATTCTGGATGAAGCACAGAAGAATCCGGAAGCGGAATTTCTCGTTGTCTGCCCGGCTTCTCTCGTCTTTAACTGGGAGAATGAAATCCACTTATTTGCTCCTGAATTAAACGTAGTAACGGTAACAGGTACGGCTGCGGAGAGGGAAGAGCAGTTAAGGAATCTGGATAAAGGCAGTGTAGTGGTTACTTCATATGATTTGCTGAAACGGGATATTGATCTTTATGAAGGCAGAACTTTCCGGTTTCAGATTATTGACGAAGCCCAGTACATTAAGAATGCATCCACCCAGAGCGCCAGGGCAGTGAAATCAGTTGAAGCTGTCTGCAGATTTGCAATGACTGGAACACCCATAGAAAACCGACTTTCTGAGCTTTGGAGTATTTTTGATTTTCTGATGCCTGGTTTTTTGTTCCATTATCAGAAGTTTAAGAAAGAATATGAGCTGCCAATCGTGAAGAATCAGGAGCAATGGGTTCTGGAGAGCCTTCACCGCCTGATAGGACCATTTATCTTAAGAAGACTTAAAAAGGATGTATTGAAGGAACTGCCGGACAAACTGGAGACTGTGGTGTACTCCGCTTTTGACAAAGAGCAAAAGGATATCTATGCAGCCAATGCGTACCGCTTAAAGGCAGAACTGGAAAACAGGGGGGAGAGAACCGGCAGGAATAACATCCAGATACTGGCAGAGCTGACAAAGCTGCGCCAGATCTGCTGCGATCCCCATTTGTGTTATGAGAATTACAGGGGAGCTTCCGCTAAGCTTGAAACCTGTGTTGATCTGATCAGAAATGGTGTGGAGGGAGGACATAAGATCCTTCTGTTTTCCCAATTCACCTCTATGCTGGAAATCATCGCAACAAGGCTGAAAGCGGAAGGGATTTCCTACTATATGCTGACTGGGGCGACTCCCAAGGAAGAACGGCTTCGTATGGTTAAGTCCTTTAAAAATGATGATATACCGCTATTTCTCATCTCATTAAAGGCGGGGGGAACGGGTCTTAATTTAACTGCAGCTGATATAGTCATTCATTTTGATCCCTGGTGGAATGTGGCAGCACAGAATCAGGCAACAGACAGAGCTCACAGAATTGGCCAGGACAAACAGGTGACGGTATTTAAACTGATCACCAAGGGTACAATTGAAGAAAATATTTTAAAGCTTCAGGAATCCAAAAAAGATCTGGCGGAACAGATTATAACAGAAGGAACCGTTTCCCTGAGCAATTTAACCAGGGAAGACTTGCTGGGACTTCTGAATTAAAGAAAGGACAGGAGAGACATGAATGTATTGTTATTAAATGGCAGCCCTCACGAGGAAGGCTGCACCAACCGTGCCCTTCTTGAAGTAGAAGGGGCATTGAATGCAGAGGGAATTGATACAGAACTGGTTCATATTGGATCTAAGGCAATTCATGGATGTATTGCATGCGGAACATGCATGAAGATTGGGGCCTGTGTATTTGAGGATGATCCGGTAAATGAATTTATTGAAAAGATGAAACTGGCAGATGGTCTCGTTGTAGGTTCGCCGGTTTATTATGCGTCTGCCAATGGAGCGCTGTTTTCATTCCTTGACCGTCTCTTTTATGCAGCAGGAAGAAATTTCGCCCATAAACCAGGAGCAGCCATAGCTTCAGCACGAAGAGCGGGTACTACGGCTACCCTTGATTCCTTAAATAAGTATTTTACCATTGCTCAGATGCCGCTTGTTTCCTCCTCCTATTGGAATATGGTACATGGAAGAACTCCCGAGGAAGTGGAGCAGGATTTAGAAGGACTTTACACAATGAGGATTCTGGGAAAAAATATGGCATGGCTTTTAAAATGTATTGAGGCGGGTAAAGCAGCAGGAATCGGCCTTCCAAAGGAAGAAGAAAAAGTCTGGACTAACTTTATCCGTTAAAATTCCAAAAATCTCCTTTACATTTTTTCTAGGTGGTGTATAATTAAAAAGCACTATATGTAGTGGAGATTTATATTAACATACAAAATATTGAATAGGTTAGGGTGACAGGAATGATAAAGGTACAAAAGCGCGACGGCAGAATTGTGGAGTATGACAGAGAAAAGATCATCAAGGCAATTTGCAAAGCCAATGCCGAGGTGGAGTTTTCCGAGCAGGCTGGCGAGGACATGATACATGCCATTTTAGATCATGTGGAAAGCCATTCAGAAGATGTAATGAATGTGGAGAACATACAGGACATGATCGAAAGCGGTCTTGTAAATAACAACAAGTATACATTGTCCAAAAAATATATCATTTACCGTTACCAGAGAGCTTTACTTCGTAAGGCTAATACAACGGATGAATCCATTTTAAAACTGATTAAGAACGAGAATAAAGAACTGGCTGAGGAGAACTCCAATAAGAATACCATTCTTGCATCGACACAGAGAGATTATATAGCAGGAGAGGTTTCCAGAGACTTAACAAAGAGAATGCTTCTGCCGGAGCGGATTTCCCTTGCTCATGAACAGGGATCCATTCATTTTCACGATGCGGATTATTTCGTGCAGCCGATTTTTAACTGTTGTCTGATCAATATCGGCGATATGCTGGATAACGGGACGGTTATGAATGAGAAGATGATTGAAAGTCCTAAGAGCTTTCAGGTGGCTTGTACAGTCATGACCCAGATTATTGCGGCTGTAGCCAGCAATCAGTACGGAGGTCAGTCTGTAGATATCCGTCATCTCGGAAAATATTTAAGAAAAAGCAGCAACAAATTTCATAAGCAGATCAAAGAAGAATTCGGAGATTCAGTATCCGAAGAGATGATAGAGAAGATTGCTTCCATTCGTTTAAGGGATGAGTTAAAGTCCGGTGTCCAGACCATACAGTATCAGATTAACACACTCATGACAACCAATGGCCAGGCCCCCTTTGTTACTTTGTTCTTATGCCTGGATGATCAGGATGAATATATCGAAGAGAATGCCTTGATTGTGGAAGAGGTTCTCCGCCAGAGACTGGAAGGGATCAAGAACGAATCCGGCGTATATGTAACCCCTGCATTTCCAAAGCTGATCTATGTTCTTGATGAGAACAACTGCTTAAAAGGCGGAAGATATGACTTTATTACAAAGCTTGCAGTGCAGTGTTCATCTAAACGGATGTACCCGGATTATATCTCGGCTAAAAAGATGCGGGAATATTATGAAGGCAACGTATTCAGCTGTATGGGCTGCAGAAGCTTTCTGTCTCCCTGGAAAGATGAGAATGGAAACTATAAATTTGAAGGGAGATTTAACCAGGGCGTGGTGAGCTTAAATCTTCCTCAGATCGGAATCATAGCAAGCGGAGATGAAAAAACGTTCTGGAATCTGCTGGAAGAACGGTTAAGCCTCTGCTTTGAAGCACTGATGTACAGGCATAAATCGCTGGAGGGAACGGTGTCTGATGTAAGCCCTATTCACTGGCAGTACGGAGCAATTGCAAGGCTTAAGAAGGGAGAGACCATTGACCGCCTCCTTCACGGCGGGTATTCAACCATTTCCCTTGGATACATCGGCTTATACGAAACAACCAGGCTTATGAAGGGCGTCAGCCACACCACTGCTGAGGGCGAATCATTCGCACTTCGCATTATGAATTACATGAGAGAGACCGTAGATAGATGGAAAGAAGAGACCGGTCTTGGCTTTGGACTGTACGGAACACCGGCTGAATCCTTGTGCTACCGTTTTGCTAAGATTGACCGGGAACGTTTCGGAAGCATTCCTGATGTGACAGATAAAGGCTATTATACCAACTCCTATCATGTTGACGTAAGAGAGCATATTGATGCTTTTACCAAATTTAATTTTGAAAGCCAGTTCCAGAAGATTTCTTCAGGCGGAGCTATTTCCTACGTGGAAGTTCCCAATATGAGGCATAATTTAGAGGCGATGGAAGATATCGTAAAATTTATCTATGATAACATTCAGTACGCAGAGTTTAATACCAAGTCTGACTATTGCCAGGTATGCGGATATGACGGAGAGATAATTATTAATGACAATATGGAATGGGAATGTCCCCAGTGCCGTAATAAAGATAAGAACCGAATGAATGTAACCAGAAGAACCTGCGGTTATTTAGGAGAGAATTTCTGGAACACAGGGAAGACCAAAGAAATAAAGTCCAGAGTACTGCATCTTTAGGAGGAGCCATGTATTTTGCTACAATAAAACCCACTGATGTTGCCAATGGGTCAGGCGTGAGAGTATCCTTATTTGTCAGCGGCTGCACGCATTACTGTAAGGGGTGCTTTAATGCTGAAGCATGGGATTTCCACTATGGAGAAGCTTATACAGAGGAAACACAGGAACGGATACTTGGATATCTTGATCACAGTTATATTGCAGGGCTCTCTCTTTTGGGAGGGGAGCCCATGCATCCGGACAACCAGAAAGGTATTTTGCAGCTGGTGGAAGAAGTCCGGCGCCGTTTTCCTGACAAGACCATCTGGTGCTATACAGGGTATGATTTTGAGACAGATATTCTGGGCGGCATGGCTGAACGCGTTCCGGAGACACGACGGATTTTAGCATGTCTGGATGTTTTGGTAGATGGTAAGTTTGTAGAAGAGAAGAAAGATTTAAAGCTGCGGTTTAAGGGATCATCCAATCAGAGAATTATTAAAGTTCCAGAGTCTCTTAAAGCAGGCAGTGTAATATCGTGGGAATAATAACAGGGTGCTTTTCAATGCGTGAGCAAAGAAGAAGCACCCTGTTTATTTCTTAATCGGTTAGGAATCCGTTTTCTGCAGCATTTTTTTAGCAGCAGGAAAGAATTGTATTGTAATATTATGTTTTTTACAAACTTTCCGGATTTCAATGAATCCAATGAGAAGGGCAAACAACCCGGTACAGATATTGCTGATTGCCATCACCATTCCGACGCTGGTGCTTCCAAATTTCGTAAAGTTCTGTAAGTACCAGAGTACGGGGATTCTAAATACGAATACCCGGCAGAAATTAATGGCCAGGGTGATTCTGGTTTTGCCAAAGCCGTATAAAAGTGCAAGGATTGAGGAATTAATTCCCAATGGAATGGCACCATAGGCCTCATAATGGTATATAGAAGCTATCATGTTGGCAAATTCCTGATCCTCACCGGCAAAAAGCCTGCTGATCTGGCCTAAAAAGATCAGCGACAAAGACATGAGTACCGCCCCCAGCATAATGTTAATGGCCAGAATACAGCCAAATGCCTTCAGTGCACGCTCTGGCTTTCCTGCGCCCATGTTCTGGCTGATGATGGCGGAACCCCCTTCCTGAAAACCGTTTTGGGGCATTGTAGTGATCCCTCCGATATTATTGGAGATCCCCAAAGCACCTACTGTTAAAGCACTATAGATCGTACTCATGGAATTGACGACTACCTTGCCAAGAGAAAAGGCAATTTTTTCAATAATGACCGGTATGGATAAGCTAATCATAGGTACAATTACCGTGGACTTTAAGCTGATGCTTCGAAACGAATAACCAAATGCATTATCCTTCTGATTTAAATTAATCACAGCAGCAATAAGAATAAAAATCTGAGAGATTATGGTTGCCACAGAGATCATGTTGATTCCTGATCCCAGCACATATACAAATAAAGCGGTCAGAGATAACTTTACTGCGATAACGCCCATATTTAAATGGAGGATTCTTTTCGAATTTCCTCTTGCCCTTTCAATTGCAATGTATACATTATTAAAGAAACTGATGACCATACCAACCAGTTCCAGGCGGAAATACTGAGTACCTTCTGCAATAAAACTTTCCGGTGTTTTTGCAAGCCTGAGAAATTGAGTTGCAGAGGGCATTAAAATAATAAGGATTGCTGCACCTAATAAGGCGCACATGGCGAACAGGCTGCTGACTCGTTTCTTTACCAGATCAAAATCACCTGCTCCATAGGCCTGGCTGATCTTTAAGCTGGAACCGATGGCAAGACCTCCTCCTAAGGCGGAAAGAGATAAATTAATCTGGGACAGGTAAGCAACTGCCGAAACGGATGCGGCACTGATGTGTGCCGCCATCATGGAGTCAAATATTTTAAACAGCTGATTTAAACTCTGATAGAGTGCCAGTGGTGCTCCCACATAAAGAACAACTTTCCACATATTATCGTGAAGTGCGAAATAGCGGAACTTTTCGTCTTTGGCAGATAAGGTTGCTTTTGGTGACATGTAAATTCTCCTTTTGAGCAATGTTTTAATGCCCATTAAGCATATAGCAAAGAACTAATAAATACTACCAATTTTATGTTGAATTTTATCGAAACTACAGATTTTTTGCTCAATTTTGGTTTGGATTGATTTTCAAATGCCGAAAGTTGTGATATAGTATGCTTTGTTAAGGAGGACAATCAAAAATGGTTTGGAAAAAAGGAGAAGGTCAGATGTCGGAAGCGATGTCTACCGTTATCATCTTAACGATCTCTGGCGGCCTGCAGGATGCATACACTTATTTTTACAGAGGAAAAGTTTATGCAAATGCACAGACTGGTAATATTATAAACTTTACCCATAATATGATAAGCCGGAGCTGGCATACAGCCTTTCTGTATTTATTGCCGATTTTGTCATTTGCAGGAGGAATCTATGTTTCCGAACTAATCAGAGGGAGATTTCAGTGCCGCGAAGCGATTCACTGGAGACAGATTGTGGTAATAATAGAAATTATACTGCTGTTCTTTGTAGGTTTTATGCCTCAGTCGTTTAATTTATTTGCCAACTCATTGGTATCATTTGTCTGTGCCATGCAGGTAGAGGCATTTAGAAAAGTGAAGGGAAGTGCCTTCGCAAGTACGATGTGCATTGGAAATTTAAGAAGTGCAACGGAAATGCTTTATCGTTATCGTAAGACCAAAAACAGGGAGAGTCTGGAAAAATGTCTGCGGTATTACGGTGTTATCCTGTTTTTTGCGCTGGGAGCTGCCGCCGGAAGCTTTCTCGTTCCCTTGTTTCAGGAAAAAACGATCTGGTTTTCTTCTGGATTGTTAATGGCTGTATTCATCATGATGTTTCTGAGAGACTAATAAACAATATACATTCAAAGGAGGTTTATACATGGAATATAGAAAGTTTGAAAATACGTTTGTAATACGGTTGGATCCTGGTGATGAAATACTTACCAGTCTTATTCGCCTTTGCGAGACAGAAAAAATTATGCTGGCTTGCGTGAGCGGACTTGGGGCAGTAAATGCTGCTCAGCTGGGCGTATTTGATACAGAAAAGAAGCAATACTACAGCCGGGAATACAAAGGTTTATACGAAATTGCATCCCTGACTGGTACAATCAGTGTAAAAGGAGAAAATCCATATCTTCATTTGCATATGGTTATTGGAAATCCGCATACGAATGAATGCTACGGCGGACACTTAGGACGAGCAGTAATCAGCGCTACCGGAGAATTGGTTGTCACCACAATCCCGGGAATAGTTGGGAGACGGGAAGACGAGACAGTGGGGTTGAATTTATTTGAGTTTGAAGAGGAGACCCATTAATTTTTCCAGTAATCCTTCGCAAGTTTTATAAAATATTCTGCTGCATGAGTAAGGTAGCTGTTTTTTCGGTAAGTGGCTGCCACACTCCAGGCGGGATGGGAAGGAAGAGAGAAACAAGAGATTCCTTCTATTGGATTCTTTATATAATAATATGGAATCAGGCCGCAGCATAAATTTGCCTGAATCATGGTAAGAATCGTACTTGTACTTGCTGTCTCAAACAAAACATTTGGTTCAAACGCTGCTTCTTTAAATATATTATCGATCATATGCCGCACGGTAGACTCCTTGTACATTAAGACAAAGGGTTCGTATTTAACAGCAGTAATATCCAGATCTGGATAATTGTTTTCATATGTCTTAGATGAATCAAGTGCGCTTAAGGGATGTCTGGCAGGAATAGCAAGGTAAATCTCCTCTTGTGCAATTGGTATATAATGATCGGAAGTACGCTGATTGTCGCAGAGCGTTAAAAATCCAATATCCAGGTCGCCATTTGAAATGGCGGCCTGTTGCTTTTTTACGCTCATCTCATTGGGCGTGACTATTATTTCAGGATATTTTTTGTGGAATTTTGGATAGACAGCACAGAACATGGCAATGCCCCGTCCCGGAGTAAATCCTACAGATAAATTTCCTTTTTTATCAGATACCATATCGTTGATGATGCGATAGGTGTCTTTTTTTATCTGCAGCATTAAACGTGCATTTTTTAAATAGATTTCTCCGGCTTGTGTTGGGTGCCAGTCAGTTCTGGAGCGATGGAAAAGCTGGATTCCAAGCTCTTTTTCTAATCGCAGAAGCTGTTGGTTAAGGGCAGGCTGGGTTATAAAAAGCTTTTCTGCTGCTTTGGTTATGTTGTTTTCTTCCGCTATTTTTAATATATACTCAATCTGTTTGGTATCCATTGTCATATCCTTTCAGCCTGTTTATTAGTAGTATAGCTGGATTTTTGCAGGATTACAAGAAGAACTATAAGAAAAAATTAGAGATATATAAAAACTATTAATTTTACAAATGGTAAATATGCCAATATAATAGGGTATGACAAGGGATTAATACAACAAAATGCTTAATGAAGGAGAAGAGAGTTATGTTAAAGAGAGCAGTTGGTATTTTAATGGCAATCACTATGGCGGGGACTTTAGTAGCGTGTGGGAATCGCGCACAGGCAACAGGAACTAATTCAGCAGAAAACACTTCCGAGGGGACGACAGCAACTGAGGTAAAATGGCCCAAAAATGTTGAGATTGTGGTGCCTGCCGGAGCAGGGGGAGATACTGATTTTAATGCAAGACTTTTGGCTCAGAAGTTATCAGAAAAACTTCCGGCAAATTTTGTTGTATCAAACGTGAATGGAAACGGGGGAGCGACCGGAACCCGTCAGGTAAAAGATGCAGAAAATGACGGAAGTTCTATCGTATTTTATCATACGGCTTTATTAGTAAATAAAGCTTCTGGAACAACGGATTACGGCTTTGATGAATATAACTTTGCAGCAATTGCCGGATTAAATGTGGGAAATGTTGTTACAATTAATTCAAAGCTTGGAATCAAGACACTACAGGAACTTCTTGAGTATACGAAAGAACATCCGGGCGAATTAAAGATGGCAGCCCAGACAGGTGCCACTTCCTATGCAGTTGCCATGCAAATGAAAAATGCTGGCTTTGATGTGAATATTGTTGATGCGGGATCCGCGGCAGATCGCCTTGCAGCAGTATTGGGAGGACATGTAGATGTGATTTTGGCTGCATATGGTTCTGTAAAGGATTATGTAAAAGAGGGAACACTCGTTCCGCTGGCAATGGATGGAGAAGATGATCTGGTGGTTGATTCAGAAGGAATTGATATAAAGGCAATGCATAATTTGGGATATGACATTAAGCTCCCGTTTTATTATTTCTTTGCATTCCCAAAAGGTACGGATGACGGACTTGTTGATGAATTTAATGCTGCTTTAAAAGATATCATTGAGACGGACAAGGAATATCAGGATAAGATCTATTCTTCCTACTATCAGAAACCAGTATTCATTCCTAGAGAGGATGGACTTAATAAATTTTCGGAAATTGATAAATTACTTGAAGAGGTAGATTTTTCAGTGAAATAGCAGATCAGTCATAAGGATTCCGGCATTTATTGCCGGGATTCTTTTAAAAGGAGCGTATGATGGGTACAAAAAGAGTTTCTGATATAGTAATACACACAGTTTTGCTGATTTTCGGAGTTAGCCTGTGGGTCTCAGCTCAGGGAATCGAGGTAGGAGCAGCGATGGGACAGGGCGGAGATTTTATGCCGAAGTTATGTGCGACGATCTGGGTTCTTCTTAGTGCATTGCTGTTAGTCACCAGCTTAAGTGAGAAAAAGAGTGAAGGACAAAAATCTGAAGGTAGTGTCAAAGGATTTTTTGCCACCTTGGTCTTATTGTTCGTTTATATTTTATTATTAAAACCAGTTGGATTTGTTATCACTTCTATATTATACATGTTTGTCCAGATGTTACTGTTTGTTCCAAAAGAGCAGTTGAACAAGAAACGGATTGTTTCATTTGCAGTGATATCTGTTATATTACCAATATTGGTGAACCTCCTGTTTGTAAATGTGTTTTCACTTATATTGCCAACCGGAATACTAAAATAGGAGGAGGAATGAAATGATTACTCAAGGTTTATTGTCCGTACTGAACCCGGGCTGTTTTATCGTTATTTTCATCGGCGTAGTGATTGGAATTATATTCGGTTCCATTCCTGGACTTACTTCGACAATGGGTGTGGCACTATGTCTGCCTATTACATTTTCCATGTCACCCTTAAATGGAATTGCCATGCTGATTGCGCTTTATGTAGGAGGTACCTCTGGAGGACTCATATCAGCAATATTATTAAAAATTCCAGGTACTCCTTCTTCTGTGGCAACTACTTTTGATGGCGGCCCTATGGCAGACAACGGGGAAGGTGGCAAGGCGCTGGGTGTAGGAATTTTATATTCATTCCTTGGTACGGTACTTTCCATTATTGCACTGATTTTTATTGCCCCATCACTGGCTAAAATTGCCTTAAAGTTTGGCCCATATGAATACTTTGCTATCTGCTTGTTTGCTCTTACCATGATAGGGGCTATGGTAGGGGATAACCTTTTAAAAGGGTTGATGAGTGGAGTTGCAGGTCTTACATTTTCCTTATTTGGGATTGCTTCCATCGGTGGAGCGCAACGATTTACCTTCGGAATCCGGGATTTAGAAAATGGATTTCAGCAGCTTCCTGTCATGATTGGTTTGTTCGCTGTAGCTGAGATATTAAAAGTCGGAATGGATGGAATCAAAGCGGATAAAGCAAAAGTTATGAGCTGCAAGATAAAAGGATTTGGAATTACCTTTCAGGAATTTAAGGAGCAGTTTGTTAACTTTATCCGGTCAGCTTTGCTTGGAATCGGAATCGGAATTCTTCCTGGAATTGGAGGGGCGACCTCTAATATTGTAGCGTATAGTGTTGCAAAGCAGCAAAGCAAGCACCCGGAAAAGTTCGGAACGGGAATAATTGATGGTGTTATTGCAACAGAAACATCAAATAACGCATCTATCGGCGGAGCCTTGATTCCTCTTTTAACTCTTGGAATACCAGGGGATACGGTGACCGCAATGATTCTTGGCGGACTTACGTTACATGGTATTGCTCCCGGACCGCTGCTGTTTAAAAACAGCGGAGAACTGGTATATGGAATCTTTGCTTCCTTTTTAATAGCCACCTTTTTAATGCTTATTGTGGAATATGGCGGAATCCGTATGTTTGTAAAAGTACTGGCAATTCCCAAATACATTCTTCTTCCAGCTGTACTGGTATTGTGTGTTGTAGGTACTTATGGAACCAATCACAATATGTTTGATGTGTGGACAGCACTGTTTTTTGGATTAATTGGATTCTTTATGATGAAACATAAATTCCCGCAGGCTCCTATGATACTGGGATTTGTTTTGGGGAAGGTGATTGAAGAAAACCTGATTCGTGGACTTATGTATAGCAACAATAATTTCTTTGCATTCTTCAAATCTCCCATCGCGGCCGTATTCTTATTATTCACTATGGCTATGTTAATCTGGACTGGATATAAACAGATTGACAGTAAAAGACGGAAAGTAAAAAAGGAGATTTAAAAGATGGAAGTGAAAAGTCAGGGAGTTGTCAGCCAACTGCTAAAGGATACAAAGATTCCCAAGATGTTTCATGCAAGGCAGGAGTTTTCAAGAAGTGTTATAAAACCAGTAGAGATTCCGGCTGTGATTCATAAGGAACTGGAAAAAGAATGTTTCTCTTCCCTTATAAAACCTGGGATGAACGTAGCAATTACTGCTGGAAGCCGCGGAATCCGTAATGTGGATATTATTACAAAAGCAATTGTGGATTTTGTCAAATCAAAGGGTGCAGAGCCTTTCATCGTTCCTGCAATGGGGAGTCATGGTGGAGCAACGTCAGAAGGTCAGTTGGAGGTATTGGAAAGTTATAACATTACCACGGAATCTATGGGCTGTCCCATTCGGTCATCCATGGAGGTGGTAGAACTTGGGTACTCGGAAAGGGGGAGAAAGGTTGTTCTTGACCGGAATGCTTATGAAGCGGATGGAATTATTGTTTCCTGTCGGCTGAAACCCCACAATGCCTTCCGTGGGGCGTATGAAAGCGGTCCCTGTAAAATGATGACGGTTGGTTTGGGAAAACAGACTGGTGCGTCCGTGGTGCATAGTGACGGTATGGATGTGATCGCAGAAAATATTCCCACGATGGCAAAGGTGGTATTGGAAAAGGCGAACATATTATTCGCAGTTCCATGTATTGAGAATGCTTACGATGAAACTTACAAGATCGAAGGTATTCTGGCGAAAGATATTTTGTCACGAGAGCCGGAACTGCTCAAAGAGGCTTTTGACAATATGCCCAAATTGATTGTGGGAGAAACAGATGTCTTGGTAGTTGATGAGATTGGTAAAAATTTCAGCGGGACTGGGGTGGACCCTAATATAACAGGAACGTTTTCCACTCCGTATGCATCTGGAGGGATCAACGTTCAAAGAACCTGTTTCTTAAATCTGAGTGAAGAGTCCCATGGAAATGCACTGGGTTGTGGTCTGGCAAGTGCTATCACTAAAAAAATATTTGATAAAATGGATATAGAAAAAATGTATCCCAATTGCATTACCAGTACCGTGCTGGCATCGGCAAGAATTCCTTGTGTAGTGTCATCTGATAAGGAAGCAATACAGATATGCATCCGAACATGTAATAAGATTGACAAAGGGCATGTCAGAATGGTCAGAATTGCCAATAGCCTACACATTGACAGGATACAATTGTCAGAAAGTTATTATGAAGAGGTGATTGCCGGTAAGTATAAGGGGGTCACGGCACTGGATGAGCCCCAAAGTTTAGAGTTTGATCATGCAGGGAATGTATTGACCCCTGTAAGAATATAGGAGAGAAACATGAGTATACCATTATATGTAAAGATCAAGGAACAGGATAATGTGGCTATTGCAGTAAATGAAATCAAAGCCGGAATGGAAGTGATGGAGGGGGTTATTGCTCACCAGGATATTCCACAGGCTCATAAGATTGCGCTGGAAGATATTGCGCAGGGGGGTAAAATCATTCGCTATGGAGTGATTCTTGGTTATGCCATGAAACCAATAAAAAAAGGCGACTGGATCAATGAGCATATGCTGGAACTCCCGGAACCGCCGAATGTTGATGAGATGGAATTTTCCATCAATCTTGTAACTGATTTACCTGATCCGCCCGTTGCTTCGTGGGAAGGGTATGTAAACCCATTAGGAGGCCCGGCTGGAACCAGAAATATACTGGGAATCAGTACGACGGTGCAATGTGTTACCGGAGTTTTAAATGTTGCAGTAGAAAAAATGAAAAAGGAGCTGCTACATAAATACCCTAATGTAGATAATATTGTCCCAATCAACCATGCATATGGCTGCGGTGTCGCAATTAATGCTCCGGAGGCTCAAATACCCATACGGGCGCTTCGTAATTTATCTAAGCATCCAAACTTTGGAGGGCAGTTAATGGTGGTTGGCCTTGGCTGTGAAAAGTTTACGGTGGATATGCTTTGCGAGGAAGCTGATATCAACGAAGAAAATGTCATTATACTCCAGGAGAAAAAAGGATTTGATGAAATGATCAATTCTCTGATGGAAATGGCGGAAAAGAAGCTTAAGATTTTAAATGAAAGAAGACGGGAGACATTACCTCTTTCTGAACTGCTGATTGGGATGCAATGCGGGGGCAGTGATGCCTTTTCCGGAGTGACAGCCAACCCTGCAGCCGGATATGCGTCAGATATGCTGGTAAAAGGCGGAGCTACCGTATTGTTTTCTGAAGTGACGGAAGTACGTGACGGTGTCTACCTGCTTGCAGAACGGTGTGTAAATGAAGAAACAGGCAAAAAACTGGCGCAGGAAATGAAGTGGTACGACAATTATCTTAAGGAAGGGGAGGTTGACAGAAGCGCTAATCCTACTCCTGGAAATAAGAAGGGAGGACTTGCCAATATTGTGGAAAAAGCCATGGGATCCATAGCAAAATCAGGGACTTCTCCTATTGTGGAGGTGCTTTCTCCAGCGGAAAAACCGACTAAAAAAGGATTGATTTATGCGGCTACACCTGCCAGTGATATCGTATGTGGTCCATGTCAGCTGGCCAGTGGAATTGGTTTACAGGTGTTTATGACAGGAAGAGGCACTCCATACGGTCTGGCAATTGCCCCGGTCGTAAAGGTCTGCTCCAGAAATGATATGAAAAACCAATGGATGGATCTGATTGATATCAATGCAGGACCAATTGCAACCGGTGAAGCATCCATAGAAGAAATCGGGACGCTGCTGTTTCGGGAGATCATTGATGTGGCAAGCGGAAAAAAACAGACCTGGGCGGAAAAATACAAACTTCATAATGATTTATGCATCTTTAACCCAGCGCCAATTACGTAGACACTTACCACTGACCAGGTTCACAAAACCCTTCTGCTGTGATAAAATAGATTCATATAAACCAACAGGAGCGAGAAATGGCTGAATATCCAAATAAGAATGAAAAAACAAAATACAAGCTGGCTGATTCCATAAAGAACTGCATGAAGATAAAACCGGTGGATAAAATAACGGTTCAGAATATTGTAGACGGCTGTCAGATGACAAGGCAGACATTCTACCGCAATTTTAAGGATAAGTATGATTTGATTAACTGGTATTTTGATAAGCTGGTTCTGGAATCATTTGCCCAGATCGGTGTGGACAAGACTATCTGCCAGAGTCTCAGTGAAAAGTTTCAGTTCATTCAGAAGGAGTCAGTTTTCTTTACGGGTGCGTTCCGTTCTGACGATTATAATTCTTTAAAGGAGCATGATTTCGAGCTGATTATGGGATTTTATACGGATTTGTTAATCCGCAGAAGACAGGAGCCTTTATCCAATGAAATTGAGTTCCTGCTGGAGATGTATTGCCGTGGATCTGTGTATATGACTGTTAAGTGGGTTTTGTCCGGGATGCAAAAGACGCCGCAGGATATGGCTAAAACTCTTGTAGAAGCCATGCCGCCTAAGCTGTCTGCGGTCTTTGAAGAAGCAAATCTGGTATGATTATAGTATTAATGCACATAAATAAAGTTACAGTTTAAAGGTAATGTAACATATGTTACAAAAGCCCGGAACTGTAACTTTATTTTTTGAGGCTTGGTTGTTAAAATTATAACAGTATGAAAGGAGAGATTATCATGGTAAACAGAATCATTTTAAATGAAACATCCTATCACGGCGCAGGCGCCATTCTTGAGATTCCCGGCGAAGTGGCAAAAAGAGGGTTTAAAAAGGCTTTTGTCGCATCAGATCCTGATTTAATTAAATTCCAGGTTACCGCTAAGGTAACAAAAATACTGGAAGAAAACGGGCTGGAGTATGAACTTTATTCGGATATTAAACCCAATCCTACAATTGAGAACGTGCAGACCGGAGTAGAAGCATACAAAAAATCCGGCGCTGATTACATCATTGCCATCGGAGGCGGCTCATCTATGGATACCTCCAAAGCAATTGGCATTATCATTGCAAATCCGGAATATGCAGATGTGAGAAGCTTAGAAGGAGTTGCGCCTACTAAGAATCCGTCGGTTCCGATTATAGCAGTGCCAACCACGGCTGGTACTGCGGCAGAAGTGACCATTAACTATGTAATTACAGATGTGGAGAAAAAACGAAAATTTGTATGCGTTGATCCTCATGACATTCCAGTTGTGGCAATTGTTGATCCGGACATGATGTCCAGCATGCCAAAGGGACTGACAGCAGCTACGGGTATGGATGCGCTCACTCATGCCATAGAAGGTTACATCACTAAAGGCGCTAATCCTATTACAGATATGTTTAACATAAAAGCGGTCGAGCTGATCGGCAAAAGCTTAAGGGGAGCAGTTGAGAATACCTCAGAAGGCAGAGAAGGAATGGCTTTGGGACAATATATTACAGGAATGGGATTTTCAAACTGCGGCCTTGGAATTGTACATTCTATGGCCCATGCTCTGGGAGCTGTTTATGATACCCCTCACGGAGTGGCAAATGCAATCCTTCTTCCTGCAATTATGGAGTTTAATGCAAGTGCAACTGGTGAAAAGTATCGTGATATAGCCAGAGCCATGGGAGTGGAAGGGGCTGATTTAATGAGCCAGGAGGAGTACCGGGCAGCTGCAGTTGCGGCAGTGAAAAAGCTTTCGGCAGATGTGGGAATTCCCGTTGATTTAACCAGTATCGTTAAGGAAGAGGATATTCCATTTCTAGCTGAGTCTGCAGCTGCAGATGCCTGTGCTCCCGGCAATCCGAAAGAAGCCAGTCTGGAAGACCTTATCCGGTTATATCGTTCCCTTATGTAATCGTTCTTTGTCTGTTCGCCGGTTCCTGTCATGGAACCGGCTTTTTACTGCTGCGAAGAAAAATATTTGAAAAGCGGGACTGGAAAAAAACGGATGCAAAATCAGAATATCCATGCTATCATTAAAAGAGTGCCTATATTGGCAGAATATTACAGAAAGGCAGTGAACGAATGTCAGATACAAAGAATGATTTTTCGAAAGGAAATATAGTAGGGAATATATTAAAGCTTGCTGTTCCCATGACCCTTGCTCAGCTGATTAATGTTCTTTATAATATCATAGACAGAATTTATATTGGAAGAATACCTGAGAATTCGACTCTGGCTCTTACCGGACTGGGGCTTTGCCTTCCTATCATTTCTATAGTAATCGCTTTTGCTAATTTATTTGGAATGGGAGGAGCACCGTTATGTTCCATTGAACGGGGCAGGGGGAATGAAGAAGAAGCAGAAAAGATCATGGGTAACTCCTTTATTCTTCTTATTGCATTTGGAATTGTTCTTACTGCTATAGGGCTGCTTTTTAAGAAACCGATGCTGTATCTGTTTGGTGCCAGTGATCAGACGTATCCGTTTGCCAGTCAGTATATCAGTATTTATCTTCTTGGCAGCATTTTTGTAATGACCGGGCTGGGGATGAACAGCTTTATTAATTCCCAGGGGTTTGGAACCATTGGAATGACAACAGTTCTGGTTGGGGCAGCAGCTAATATTTTGCTGGATCCCATCTTTATTTTTGCCCTGGGTATGGGGGTAAAAGGAGCTGCCTTTGCTACAATCATATCCCAGTTTCTCTCTGCTCTCTGGATTGTCCTTTTCTTAACTGGAAAAAAGACTATTCTGCGGCTGAAGCTTTCTGCCTTCCGCCTGAAAAAACACCGTGTTAAGTCCATTGCGGCGCTCGGAATGTCCGGCTTTACCATGTCTATCACCAACAGTCTGGTACAGATCATGTACAATTCCTCCCTTCAGCATTATGGAGGTGATCTGTATGTTGGAATTATGACGGTAATTAATTCAGTCAGAGAAGTAATATCCATGCCTGTCAGTGGCTTAACCAATGGTTCACAGCCGGTCATGGGCTTTAATTATGGTGCTGGCGAATACAAGCGGGTGAAACAGGCCATTAAATTTACTTCTTTGGTAGCTATTGTATACACGACTGCCATGTGGGTTCTGGTTCACAGCTTTCCGGAATTTTTTATCCGTATTTTTAATCAGGATGGGCAGCTTTTGAAAGCAGGTATTCCATCCATGCGGATTTACTATTTCGGATTTTTTCTCATGTCTCTCCAATTTGCCGGGCAATCGGTTTTTGTAGCGCTGGGAAAGGCAAAACGGGCAGTATTTTTTTCTATTTTCAGAAAGGTTGTAATTGTTATTCCTCTTATCATCTTACTTCCCATTGTCTTGGGAAATGGTGTCTATGGAGTGTTAATGGCAGAGCCAGTTTCCAACTTAATCGGAGGAGGCGCCTGTTTTACTACCATGCTGGCCACTGTATGGCCGGAATTAAATAAGAAAAAATCATAATTCCCTGTTATATAACAAAAAGTTATGGATTTGATTCCATTTCGGCAGATTAAAAAGGGTTGAATTTTCTTGACAGCAGTAGTTTTTTGGAAGATAATGATAAACAAATTAGAAAAGCTGACGATATGCCGGTATGGGAAAGGAAGAGTATAACATGCAGAATATTAGAATTGAGAGAACCGCTTGCCCGAAAGAAAAACCAGGCAAAGAAAATCCTTTAACATTTGGTACCATATTTACAGATCATATGTTTGAAATGGATTACGAGGAAGGAAAAGGCTGGTATGACCCAAGAATTGTGCCTTACCACAAGCTGGAACTGGAACCATCCTCAATGGTGTTTCATTACGGTCAGGAGATGTTTGAAGGCTTGAAAGCGTACAAAACCGAAGATGGAAGGATACTGCTGTTCCGCCCGGATAAAAACATTGAGCGTGCTAACCGGAGCAATGACAGACTCTGTATTCCGGAGATTCCGGAAGAGTTATTTTTGGATGCGTTAAAGACGGTTGTAAGCGTGGATCAGGACTGGATTCCTACAAAACCTGGAACGTCTCTTTACATCAGACCCTTTGTGATTGCTACGGATCCGTTTTTAGGAGTCAGACCTTCTCATACTTATAAATTCATGATTATTTTGTCACCGGTCGGTGCTTATTACGCCAGCGGACTTGATCCGGTTAAAATCTGGATTGAAGATGATTACGTGAGAGCGGTAAAAGGCGGAATCGGTGAAGCAAAGACCGGAGGGAACTACGTTGCTTCCCTTGCTGCCCAGGTCAAGGCTCATGACGAAGGATATTCCCAGGTGCTGTGGCTTGACGGTGTTGAACGTAAATACATCGAAGAAGTCGGTGCTATGAATATTTTCTTTAAGATTAACGGTGTTGTGATTACACCAGAGTTAAACGGCAGCATTCTGCAGGGTGTAACAAGGGATTCCGTTCTGGCATTGTGCAGAGAATGGGGATTTCCGGTGGAAGAGCGCAGGATTTCTGTAGATGAAGTGGTGGCTGCAGCCAGATCTGGAGAGATGGAAGAATGTTTTGGAACCGGTACGGCAGCAGTCGTTTCACCGGTTGGTGAGCTTCGCTTTGAGGACGAGAGAATGTCCATCGGTGGCGGAAAGATCGGAGAGCTCACCCAGAGATGCTACGATACCATCACTGGTATACAGCTTGGCAAGGTAACAGGACCTGCAGGCTGGAGCGTAGAAGTAAAATAACAGAAAAAGAACGACTGGCGGGGCTTAAAAGCACCGCCGTCAGTTTGTTGATTACAGAATAAGGAGTTTTTATGACGGCAGTACTAATGAGGGCAGCAGCCTTTGTGGCAATAATTTTGATGGGCTACTTACTGAAGCGGGCAGGTTTTTTTCAGGCAAAGGATTTTTATCTGATTTCCAGAGTAGTGATCAGGATAACTCTTCCTGCCGCTATTGTTTCCAATTTCAGCAGGATTACCATGGAGCGTTCCCTCCTTACCATGTGTATCATTGGGATTTTGTGTAATCTTGTGACAATAGGGATCGGCTATATCACCAATCTTACCCGTTCCGGAGACAGTAAAGCCTTCGCGATGCTTAATATGTCCGGCTATAATGTTGGGAATTTTACTATGCCTTTTGTGCAGAGTTTTTTAAGCCCTGTGGGTTTTGCGGCCACCAGCCTTTTTGATGCAGGCAATTCAGTGATGTGTACAGGCATGACCTATTCCCTGGCCAGCATGGTGGCAGGAGAAGGGGAAAAACCTTCTGTTGGTAAGATGGTGAAGAAGCTTTTTTCCTCTGTCCCCTTTGATGCCTATGTAATCATGACCATTTTAAGCATCTTAAAGATCAGTCTTCCGGGTATTATAATCAGTTTTGCAGATACTGCAGGTGCAGCCAATGCATTTTTGGCGCTGCTGATGCTTGGTATCGGATTTGAGATCCGAATGGACAAAGAGAAAATCAAAAAAATTATTCGGATGCTTGTAATGCGGTATTCGATTGCTGTAATCATGGCAGCAGGCTTTTATTTTCTATCCCCTTTTATTCTGGAAGTCCGCCAGACGTTAGCCATTGTTACTCTTGGCCCGATTGCTTCCGTAGCACCTGCATTCACAGCAGATCTAAAAGGCGATATTGAGATGGCAAGTGCAATCAATTCCCTGTCAATCATTATCAGCATTGTTGCGATTACCGCGGCACTGATTCTCCTTTTATAACAAAATATTTTTGACGCTTGACAAAATGTTTTTGAGTGTTATAATTTAGGCATAGAAATTTAATTAAGATAAAGCGGTGACAAGACCAGTACCCTGACAGGAGAGCTCAGAGAGAGGCACATATGGTGAAAGTGCCTTGCCGGAATATCAGGAGAAGACCAGCTTGGAGCGTCCCTTAATCGGGAACGGTGATTCCGTTATCATCAGTTTAAGTGGTTTGAATGAGGAATCATTCTTTCAAGTAGGGTGGAACCGCGATTTATTACGTTAGAATCGTCCCTTTCTGTATGGAGACATATGGAAAGGGGCTTTTTTTATTTGATCCATGATTACAAAAATTGGTAAAGGAGATTAGAACAATGAAGATTACACTGAAAGACGGTTCAGTCAAAGAGTATGATCATGCAATGTCGGTGATTGATATCGCTTCTGATATCAGTGAAGGACTTGCCAGAAATGCCTGTGCGGGCGAGATAGATGGAGAGGTTGTGGATTTAAGGACTACGGTGGACAGGGACTGCAGCTTAAGTATTTTAACAGTCAATGATCCTGCTGGTCTGGCAGCTTACCGCCATACCACCAGCCACATTCTGGCCCAGGCAGTAAAGCGCCTTTATCCTCAGGCAAAACTGGCAATCGGACCTTCCATTGAGAATGGGTTTTATTATGATTTTGATACTCCATCTTTTTCAAGAGAGGATCTTGATAAAATAGAAGCTGAGATGAAAAAGATCATAAAAGAAGGAACTCCTATTGAACGTTTTACTCTTCCCAGAGAGGAAGCTGTTAAATTTATGGAAGAGAAAGGGGAGCCTTACAAGGTAGAACTGATTTTAGATCTTCCGGAGGGAGAGGAAATCTCTTTTTATAAGCAGGGAGATTTTACCGATCTCTGTGCAGGACCCCATCTTATGAGCACAAAGCCAATTAAGGCATTTAAGCTGACTTCATCTTCCGGTGCATATTGGAGAGGAAGCGAGAAGAATGCCATGTTAACCCGTATATACGGAACCGCATTTTCTAAGAAAGACGAATTGAATGAATATCTGGAGTATCTGGCGAATATTAAAAACCGGGATCACAATAAGCTTGGCCGTGATTTAGAATTGTTTGCCACTGTTGATGTGATTGGTCAGGGTCTCCCTCTTTTAATGCCAAAGGGCGCCAAGATTGTTCAGACCATGCAGAGATGGATCGAGGATGAAGAAGAGAGACGCGGTTATATGAGAACCAAAACTCCTCTGATGGCAAAGCGGGATCTGTATATTATCTCAGATCACTGGGATCATTATAAAGAGGGAATGTTTGTTCTGGGAGATGAAGAAAAGGATGATGAAGTATTCGCACTTCGTCCCATGACATGTCCATTCCAGTATTACGTATACAAACAGAGCCAGAAGTCTTACCGCGATCTTCCATGCAGATATGGTGAAACATCAACTCTTTTCCGTAACGAAGATTCAGGAGAGATGCACGGACTGACACGTGTACGCCAGTTTACCATTTCCGAGGGTCACTTAATTGTTCGTCCGGATCAGATTGAAGATGAGTTCAAAGGCTGTGTTGATCTTGCAAAATACTGCTTAACTACTCTGGGTCTGGAAGGTGACGTGACTTATCAGATGTCTAAATGGGATCCTGACAATGCAGACCATTACCTTGGAAATCCTGAGATGTGGGATGAAGTGGAAGGAATGATGCGTAAGATTCTGGATCATATCGGAATTGAGTATACGGAAGCAGTAGGAGAAGCCGCTTTCTATGGCCCGAAACTTGACATTCAGGCAAAGAATGTATATGGCAAGGAAGATACCATGATTACCATTCAGCTGGATATGTTCCTGGCAGAACGTTTTGATATGAGCTTTGTAGATAAGGATGGAACAAAAAAACGTCCTTATATCATACACAGAACCTCCATCGGCTGCTATGAAAGAACGCTTGCATGGCTGATTGAAAAATATGAGGGTGCGTTCCCAACCTGGTTATGTCCGGAGCAGGTTCGTGTTCTTCCTATCTCCGAAAAATATCATGAGTACGCAGGCAAAGTGGCAGAACAGCTGAAAGCAAACGGGGTTCTTGCTACCGTGGATGAGCGTGCAGAAAAAATCGGATATAAGATCCGGGAGGCACGTCTTTCTAAGCTGCCGTATATGCTTGTAGTGGGACAGAAAGAAGAAGAAGAAGGCGTTGTTTCCGTACGCAGCCGCTTTAACGGAGATGAGGGACAGCGTCCCCTTGCAGACTTCATCGATGAGATCTGCCGGGAGATTCGTACCAAAGAGATCAAAAAGGTCAATGTGACAGAAGAATCGAAATAACATGATACCGGGAAGAGGAGATATTCGTGAGAATATTTTCCTCCCCCCCGGCGCATAATACCTCCTGAAAGAAAATCTCAATAAGAATTCCAGGAGGAAACGGACATGACAAAATTAGACTGCAATGTAACAAACTGTCTGCACAATTCTGATAATTGCTGTTGTAAATCTGCAATTATAGTAGAAGGCTCCCAGGCAAAGGATACGATTGATACCTGCTGCGGCAGCTTTGATGAGAACAAAGACGGTTCTTTCCACAACTTATTCAAAACACCGGAGAGCAAACTGGAAGTGGATTGTGAAGCGGTTAACTGTGTATACAATGAAGGCCGTCACTGTTCCGCGGAGCACATTGGCATTGCGGGTGATGGTGCAAGAGCATCCGAGCATACGGAATGTGCCACATTTAAGACCAGATAAAAAGGAAAGACAAAGGCAGACGAATATCCGTTAGTCTTTGTCTTTCTTCTATATTAAAGGATCATGATAAAGGTTCCTGCTGTGATGAGCAGGATCCCAATCAGCTTTTTACTACTCGATTGTATCTCCGCTTTAACCAGTTGGCAACAGAAAATTTACATAAATGATGAGAAATACATTGACACATTACTTGATATGTAGTATTATAATAAAAGTTGTGGAAACAACAGACAGGAAAGTAGGTATCCGCCTCACCACGGCACGAGCAAGTGTCCCTGGTTTATAGCCTTTCATACATAGGTATACTGTGTAGAGACTTTGGTGGTGGATAGCGTTTGTCTATCTACTTTTTTTTATGCCTTAAGGCAGCAATGTGATTCCGACCAATACACACACAATATAATGGAGGTGCACGACAATTAGCGATTTAATGATTAATGAACAGATCAGAGATAAAGAAATTCTGTTGATTGGTGAAAACGGAGAGAAGCTTGGAGTTATGTTGACCAAAGATGCCATGCAGATGGCAAAGGAAGCAGAGCTTGATTTGGTTAAAATTGCTCCTACCGCGAAACCACCCGTTTGCAAGATCATCGATTACGGTAAGTATCGTTATGAACTGGCAAGAAAAGAAAAAGAAGCTAAAAAGAAACAGAAGGTAATCGAAATAAAAGAAGTTCGTTTATCTCCCAACATTGATACGAATGATTTGAATACAAAGATGGGCGCCGCAAGGAAGTTCCTCGAAAAAGGAGATAAAGTTAAGGTAACCTTACGTTTCAGAGGTCGTGAGATGGCGCATATGTCAAAGTCAAGATATATTTTAGAAGATTTCGCTGAGAAATTATCAGATATTGCGACCATTGATAAACCATCGAAAGTGGAAGGAAGAAGCATGGTTATGTTTTTAACCCCAAAACGCTAAAAGAACATTATCAAGGAGGAAAATACAATGCCTAAATTAAAAACAAGCAAATCAGCTGCAAAACGTTTCAAAGTTACAGGAACAGGAAAGCTTGTAAGAAATAAAGCTTATAAATCTCACATCTTAACTAAGAAATCTACTAAGAGAAAAAGAAATCTTAGAAAAGATATTGTTACAGATGCAACCAATGCAAAAGTAATGAAAAAGATTTTACCATATTTATAGGATCTTAAGTTAAGAAGGAGGAAAAACCGATGGCAAGAATTAAAGGCGGTATGAACGCTAAGAAAAAACATAACAGAGTGTTAAAGATGGCTAAAGGCTACAGAGGCGCTCGTTCCAAACAGTATAGAGTAGCAAAACAGTCCGTAATGAGAGCTTTAACAAGTTCTTATGCAGGCAGAAAAGAAAGAAAGAGACAGTTCAGACAGTTATGGATTGCCCGTATCAATGCAGCAGCACGTATCAATGGCGTATCCTACAGCGTATTTATGCATGGATTAAAGCTGGCTGGTGTTGATTTAAACAGAAAAATTTTAGCTGACATGGCTGTTAATGATGCGGAAGGTTTTGCAAAATTAGCTGAGCTTGCAAAATCCAAAGTGGCTTAATCATATATTCTGACCTCGGAAACCTCGTGTTTACGGGGTTTTTTTAATGAATGAAATTCTATACTTATTGTGAAAAGTGAGGAAGGGGGAGATATTGTTGAATTATCAGGATTTATTAAAGAGTATGGAACGGTTTGGAGCAACGAAGCATGATATCTGTATTCATAGCATAGGTGTAGACCCGGACAAAATACAAAAGAATGTAGTGATTGCTCCTTGGTGGGAACCGTCAGCTTTTACGGATTTTGGAAATTTTGATTATTTAAGTAAGTCAGACTATTCTTCAATAAAAGTGTGGAATCTTACGGTTGATGGCTTGGAAATCAGTTATATAAAAACAGGAATTGGTGCACCTGTATTAATGGATGTTCTTCTGGCTCTGGGTGTCACACCGTGCAGGCAGATTCTTTTTATTGGATCTGTGGGGGCTCTGGATGATAAAATGGGCATCGGAGATATTGTGATACCGGAATATTCTGTTTGTGGTGATGGAGCGAGCCGCTACCTGGCCACTGAAAAACTTGCAGATGGTGATGTGTTTGGAGAGAAACAATATCCGGATAAAGCAATGTTTGAACACTTAAAAAAATCGGTCAGTCAAATATGTAAAAAGTACGATGTGAAATGGCATATTGGTAACAATTATAGCACGGATACGGTATTCGCACAGTTTGTACATATTGATGAAATTATTGGAATGGGCTGTAATGTTATTGAAATGGAGACTGCAGCTGCTTTTCGGGCAGCAGATTTAACTGGCATTCCAATGGCAGCTCTATTTAGTGTCTCTGATAATACGGTTGTCCATAAATCTCTGGTCAGTGGACGTACATCAGAAGAGATGCAGTATCGAAAAAAGGTGCGTAGTGAACTGTTTCCTGAAATCATAACAGCATTCTTTCATAATAAAGGCGAGCAGTAGGCTGTGATGAAAAAAGGCAATCTGCTTATTAGTATGCATGGAAAAAGGAGCGAATTTATTTCACTCCTTTCTTTTACGCCACGTATCGTATACGTAATTTTATTTTAGAATAAAGAGATATTGCTGGTTTACCAGGAGCAGGTAAACATATCAATCCGGTTTAAGGAGATGCCTGCGTATGACCAACCGAATCTTCTGTCCCAGCGGAAGCCTGAGACACTGTTACGCCATATCTGAATTGGAAAGAACCAGAATTCTTGTCCGTTGCTCATCCATATATAGGTAAAGCGTCCTATGCAATTTTGCATGGAACCGGGGCTTACCATCTTTGTAGCAGATCGTGTCTGAGTAGGTTTTGACGGTGCAGTCGATGGTGGAGGTCCCATAGGGACGGGGCCGCCTGGAGGGTTGCCGTAAGGTGGGAATGGGGGCATATTTTTATCCCTTTCATCTTTGTTAATATATTATATGAAAATGAAAGAATGCAGTTAACAAATCCCCAAAAATGATAAAAAGGGGCGGAAGCCTACAGGAGATTGAGACTTCCGCCCGGAAATGCGGGTGCCGGTAAACAGCACCTAAGTACCACCTTGACAGGTATGTACAGTAATATATATGTATGGTGATGTAAAATTATGTATTGATTTGAAAGCAATAAAAAATCACACATTCAGTGTGATTAAAAACTCCCCGAGTAGGACTTGAACCTACGACCCAACGGTTAACAGCCGTTTGCTCTACCAACTGAGCTATCGAGGAATATACGACCTATTATACTCTATAAGTTGAAAATGTCAAGTGAAAACTCTTGATTTTTAAGAGTAAATGCGGGAGATGGGACTTGAACCCACACGATCATACAACCACAAGATCCTTAGTCTTGCCTGTCTGCCAATTCCAGCACTCCCGCGCAACGAAAGTAATTTTACCATCTTTACCTATAATTGTCAATATTATTTAAAAAATATATACAAAAAAATAATATTCAAAATAATAGAAAATCTTGTTGACAGAAGTTGGCTTGTATACTATAATAGCTATTGTCGCTGAAAGAGATTACAGCGGAATGCAGAAGTGGCGGAATTGGCAGACGCGCACGGTTCAGGTCCGTGTGGTAGCAATACCTTGAGGGTTCAAGTCCCTTCTTCTGCACGAACCTTATTGAATGTCATGGCGGTAAGGTTTTGTATAAGATGACATGCGGGAGTGCTGGAATTGGCAGACAGGCAAGACTAAGGATCTTGTGGTTGTATGATCGTGTGGGTTCAAGTCCCATCTCCCGCATTGGGAAGCAGTTTTTCATTTGTGGAGAGCTGCTTTTTTTGTTCAGGCAATGACTGGTTTTGTTTGTAGGATTAGATCAAATTTAAATAAAATTAAATTAAAAAGTGCTTGATTATTTTGGAAAAGTATAGTATTATAATTTTACGAATTGATTCATCAATTTGAACAATTGAGAAAGCAGAAGTGGCGGAATTGGCAGACGCGCACGGTTCAGGTCCGTGTGGTAGCAATACCTTGAGGGTTCAAGTCCCTTCTTCTGCATTAGAAGGACATATTTTCCGCCAAGGGGGAGATATGCCTTTTTTTGTCGCGAAAAGCGTGGTAAAATGAAACTAAATTCCATTATCATAGAAAGATAAACAGATTTGCTGTGAAGTTATTTATATAGTATGGAGGAAATATGAAATTGAATTTAACATTTAGACAATGTATACCGGATGACATTCATACACTTTGTAACTTTTCGTATAAAACATATAATGAAACTTTTGCTCACATGAACACGCCATCAAATATGAAAGCCTATTTGGAACAGTCTTTTAATATAAGCAAACTATACGGAGAATTATCAAATAGCAATTCATTATTTTATTTTCTTTATGCCAACGGTGAATTGGCAGGTTACTTAAAGTTAAACGAGGCCCCATCACAAACTGACATAAACAATATGCAATCGCTAGAAATAGAGAGAATATATGTAGCAAAGGAATTTCAAGGCGAGGGATTGGGCAATGTTCTTATGAACAAGGCTATTGATATAGCGAACGCCAGAAAAAAATTATATGTATGGCTCGGAGTATGGGAAAGAAATGATAGAGCCATTTTGTTTTATAAAAAGAATGGTTTTTATGAAATTGGTACGCATTCTTTTTTCATGGGAGAAGAAGAGCAAACGGATTTTGTAATGCGTAAAAATTTATAACTTTTTTATATGCAGTATTTTTTCAAAAAAGACATATCTTTCGCCAAAGAAAGGTATGTCTTTTTTATGTGGGGAAATATGGTATAATTGATTTGAAATTCAATTACTCATAGAAAGATAAATGGAATTTAGATGTGTGGATTATTTATATTTTGGGAGGTTAAAGTATGATAAAAAAAGGAGTCCTGTTCCTGTTTGTTACATGCCTTTGCTTGTTATCTGCATGTGGTGTAGAAAGCAAGGTGTCCGGCAAAGTAATCGAAGCTAACATTGATGATACAATAGGCGTTGTTTCTTTTGTTGTTCAAACAGATGCTGATCAAGAGATTGGGATTCTTATGACCGATGAAACATATATATCTTCTTTTGCAGATGGCATAACAGCCGATGAATTTAAGACGGGCTCTTTTAGTAAGGTTATCGTATCGATAGAATATGAAAATTTACGCCACTCTATAACCACCAAAAACAATCAGGAGATTGCTGCATATAATGCTAAGCAAATTCAGATTACAGATTTTTTAACGGGTGAAACCATTTTATCAGATGGAACAAACATAGATATTTGGAACTCTTCCTATGGTTCTGCTTATACACTACAGAACGGAACAGAATTACTGCGAATTCATAATCCGTCCGGTCCTAATAATGTATACGTAGCTGGAATTGAGAGTTTCGATGATTTAGAGAAAAATGCTCAATCGAATGTATTGAAATTCTATGATAATCAAGGCTTGTTATATGATGTACAGGCTGATCTTGAAAAAGCATATGATGACTATCTTGAAAAAGAAGATAGTTCGGAATTCAATTCTTACATGATCAGTCAGGATATAGCACCTACAGCATCAAATGAAATGGTACTGTATTTTCTGACATCGGTACAGCTAACTAAAGATGATGATCACGGCTATGAGTATCGTACCGGAGCTGCTTTTGATCGGAAAACTGGGCAAGAAATTAATAACTGGAATTTGTTCTCCTGTTCACCGGAAGAAGCAAAACAGAAGATACTGGATATTGCGGGTGTGACTGATACAACCCTAAGAAAAGAAATGGAGATGGCATTTAAGCCAGAGTATATTATTTTGTTTCCCAGCAACCTAGAAGTTTGTTTTCAGCAAGGGACATTAACCAGCCAAGAGAATAGTTATATATTGGGATTGGATTATGATGATAAACTTTGTGAAATACTCAATCAGTGGGCTATTCCCAAAAGCAGCGAATAAGTCAGGTTGTGAAGAATCCGTTTATAGGTGAGATTATGAGCACGATGAGAAACAGAAAAATTCTAATCTGTTGGGGCTATGGGTAGTTTGGACGACAATGAGCTGCTGTCATTGTCCATGAAAAAAGATGAAATATTCAAGATATCGTTGATTTTTTAGGACTCAAAGTGCTGAATAAGAGTAACCCTCGCTAGCGGCTGTGTTCTTCGTAACTGAAAAGCACAGCCGCTTTTTATGTCTAAAACCAAAACAGAAGAATAGATGTGCCATGAAATTCAATCATGAAAATATGACAAATTATATAATATAATAATTTTATCCGCACATTTGCTGAACATGAACCGTTAATCATTTTGAAAGGAGGTTTTAAATGTCGATTGATATGCAGGAGCAATACGATAAAATTTATCGATATTGCTATTATAAGGTGAAAAATTCTGCTTTGGCAGAAGACCTCACTCAAGAAACCTTCCTCAAATATTTTGAACAAACTGCGTATATCGAGCGAGGTAAAATGCTTGCCTATCTTTATACCATAGCACGAAACCTTTGCATAGATGCGTTTCGTAAAGTTCAGCCTGAACTATTGACGCAAGACATACCTGACAAAGACTATTTTGAACAAATAGAACTTAATCTTACGATCCGCAAGGTCCTTAACTCTTTGCCTGAACAGAAACGGGAGTTGTTGCTCCTACGATATGTCAACGAACTTTCTGTGGTAGAGATTTCTTCTATTTTACAAATTTCCCGTTTTGCTGTTTACCGAAGAACAGGTTCTGCAATAACAGCCTTGAAAAAGTTATTGAGAGAGGAGGATATTTAATGAAAGGGAAACTCAAAAAAGAACTGAAATCAGCGTTTCAAGCGCCACCGCCAACAGGTAAGGAGCAATTTTTAAATCAACTGCGTTATCCGAAAATCTCTTATCGGGAATTCCTTTTGGCTCAGCTTAGCTATATCCGCAAACGTATATGGATTGCTTTTACTTTGATTATTTTGCTTGGCTTGCTAACTGCGCTGCGCTTACCCATGCCGCAATATTGGCGTACTGATGGATTAAATATCTGGGGCATTTCCGCAGCTCTTCCATTTCTGGCGATGATAACGATTACAGAAGTCTACCGCTCCGCCGCTTACAAAATGGTGGAGTTGGAGGGAGGATGCCGATTCAGTCTGCCTCAGATTGTGATGGCTCGGATTAGTATTCTCGGAGCAGTCAGTGCTGTTGTTTTGATACTGCTCCTTATTTTTATTAGCAGGATATCGGCTTACAGCCTGCTGCAGACCATTCTTTATGTGATAAGTCCCTATCTTGTTGTGTGTGCCGTTTGCTTGTGGTTGCTAAACCGAACACATGCTTCAGAGGGCATCTATGCTTGTGCCATCGCAGCGGGATTTGTCAGCGTTGTCAGTATTTTCTGTGAAAGCGTAGTAACTGTTCTTTATTCAGATGCATATCTAAACGGTTGGCTGACGCTTGTTGCCGGCTGCTTGGCGCTGATTGGATTTCAGATGCATAAATTAGTAAAACAACTGGAGGAAAAACAATGGAACTTGAGCTTAAGCGAGTAACAAAAGAATACGGGAGTAAAATTGCCTGCGACCGTATTTCATTTTCGTTTCAAAGAGGTGTTTACGGTCTTCTTGGAGCAAACGGAGCAGGAAAAACGACCTTGATGCGTATGATGTGCGGTGTATTGGCACCGACTTCCGGAACAATTCGGTTTAACAATATTGATGTCAGCCACGAAGATTATCGCGATGTTCTGGGATACTTACCGCAAGACTTCGGATACTATCCCGAATTTACCGCAATGGATTTTTTACTGTATATTGCAGCCTTAAAGGGTTTACCCAAGCCACAAGCTAAGGAAAAAATGTGGGATCTTTTGGAACAGGTATCTCTTGAAAAAGAAGCTAAGAAAAAAATTAAGACTTTTTCCGGGGGTATGAAACAGCGGCTGGGCATTGCCCAATCCATGCTGAACAACCCTCAAATATTGATTTTAGATGAGCCTACTGCCGGTCTTGACCCTAAGGAGAGGGTGCGTTTTCGCAATTTGATTTCACGACTTGGAACAGATCGTATTATACTGCTTTCTACACACATTGTTTCCGATGTTGAGCATATTGCAGGTACGATCCTTGTAATGAAAGACGGGACGCTCGTTCATCAGGGAACACGGGAGGAATTAATAAAAGCGATTGATGGTAAGGTATGGGAGTGTACTTTGCCTCAATCCGAAGCGGATAGTTTGTTTGAGAATTATTCGGTGATCAACCTGCGTCAGGAAAGCGAAGCGCGGACTTTTTTGCGCTTGATAGCGAATGAAAAACCATGTGCTTCGGCAATGAGCGTACAAGCAACATTAGAAGATTTATATTTATACTATTTTAGTGAGGTGAGTAAATCATGAAAGGATTTTGGAATTTAGTAGGCTTTGAATATAAAAAGATTTTGCTTAAGAGAAGTGTACAAGTTACCCTGTTACTTTCTGTCCTCATAACAGCTCTCAGCGTTCTTGCCACGCTGCTGGGGGACTATTATGTGGATGGCAAACCCTACGAATCCAATTATGAAGGAATGGTCAAGGACAGAACATATGCCCGTAAACTTTCAAAACGCCCGCTGGATACAGAGTTGATTATGGAAACTGTAAATGCATATGCAGAAATTCCGGAATCAGATGTCTATCAGTCCACGCAGGAATTCCAGACCATCGCAAGACCATACAGTCAAATTTACGGTACAATCCGCAGTGTTTTCAATACAGCTTCCAAACGTTTTAATATGGAGGATTTTCAAGTGCTGACCGAAGCACAGGCGGATGGCTATTACAGCACCCGGCACGAAAAGATGTCGGAGCATATTCTGCAAACACACATGAGCGAAAATGCTAAAAAACGTGTAATAGAAATGGATGAGCAGATAAAAACACCGCTTACATTTTCTTATGTGGACGGATATACCCGTTTTTTTGTTATGATTAATTCGCTGGGGCTTTTCTCTGCCTTTGCTATTGCCATTTGCGTGGCACCACTGTTTTCCGGAGAATACACTTCCGGCGCGGATCAGCTCATTTTATCCGCGAAGTACGGAAAAAATAGGTTGATTGTGGCAAAGATATTCACCGGCTTTTCACTGTCAGCTATTTGGGGGCTGATTCAGATCACGCTCGCTTTTTGTCTGTCATTGGCTGTATTTGGTTCTGACGGTGGTAATGCTCCCTTACAACTGTATGCGATTCTGTCTCCATATTCTCTGACAATGTCACAGACGGCAATTTTGCTTATGGTCGTCAGCTTATGTGCTTACCTGATGACTTCGGCGATTACCATGCTGCTTTCCGCAAAGCTGGGATCACCCTTTGGTGTAATTATACTGGTAAGTGTATTGCTGATTGCTCCTATGCTGGGAAGCGTTTCTGAAAAGAACATACTGCTTTATAATTTATATCATCTATTCCCAACACAAATGACCTCTCTTACATCGGTGGTCGATGTGATTCAATATGAAATTGGAAGTTTGGTTCTTCCCCCTTATATGGCTCTTTCTTTATTTGGAATTGCAGTCAGTATACTGTTGACCCCTTTGGCGTATCGAACCTTTAAAAAACATCAAATTGCTTAGACTACCCTGCAGGGCAATTTTGAAGCGGTTGTGTTCTTCGTAACCGAAAGACACAACCGCTTTTTTGCGCCTGAAACCAAAACGGAAGAATAGATGCGCCATGAAAAGCGAACTGTTGATTTTATTCGCTAATGCGTATATACTGTAAGCATTATATATGGTGGAGGAATACGAATGTTTGATTATATATCTGTGAAACAGGCTTCTGACAAATGGGGAATCTCCAAGCGGAGAATACAAAAGCTCTGTGAAGAAAATAGAATTAACGGAGTGGTTCGCTTCGGTCGTGTATGGGCGATTCCCAAGGATGCACCAAAACCTGCAGACAGCAGGCTGAAAGAAAACAGGAAAAAGGGGCGATAAAATGAGACAAATTCTAGTAGTGGAAGATGATGTTATGCTGAATTCCGGTTTGTGCTATAACCTTGAACTGGATGAATATAAAGCTGTTCCTGCCCATGATGTGGCAGCAGCTCTGGAAAAGATAAAGAATGAAACCTTTGACTTAATGATTCTGGATGTAAATCTGCCGGATGGAGATGGCTTTGAACTGTGCAAGAAAATTAGAGCTGCACGGGATATTCCGGTTATATTTCTGACTGCCCGAGATTTGGAAGCTGATGTGATGAAAGGCTTTGATTTAGGCGCGGATGATTATATTACAAAGCCGTTCAATATCAATATTTTCAGAAAAAAAGTAGCCGCTGTTTTGAAGCGGTCAGGAGAACCGTCAAGTCAAAAATTTTATCTATGCGGTGATCTTGTGATAGACTTCAACAAGATGACAGCGACCATAAAGGATGAGCCAGTTGTTTTTACGCCCACGGAGTATAAAGTTCTGAAAATTTTTACAAGTAATCCCGGTGTACTACTTACCCGGCAGTTGCTGTTGGAAAAGCTGTACGATGTAGATGCGAATTTTGTGGATGAACACGCTTTGACCGTCAATATCAATCGTTTAAGAAACAAGATAGAAACCGGAAACAGAAAATTTATTAAGACTGTTTATGGTATGGGCTATCTGTGGGCAGGTGATAAGGAATGAAAAAAAATTTATCTACAAGTGGAATCTATATCGGAGTCGGTACTGCTTTTCTTGTCCTTATGGTATGCTTTCATATCATTTTGTTTCACAATACCGAAAACCGGACAATCCTTGGATCGTCTATCATTTTCTCCCTGTTGGTTCTGCTGCTGGGAATTACTTTGATCAGACTGATAAAAGGAAAATTGACAGCTTTTTCTGATTCTTTGAATGCCTGTATTGATGACATTGTAAGCGGAAAAGAGGATTTGACCTTTGAGTTAGAATCGGAAACACTGATTGGCAAATTCAATTATAAGCTTCAACGCCTGTACGAAATCATGCAAAATGGAAAAAGACAGGTTCAGAAAGAAAAGCAATCCATACAGGAAACAATTTCTGACATCTCCCATCAAGTAAAAACTCCGGTGACAAATCTAAAAATGTATAACGCTACCCTGCTGGAGCGACAGCTTACCCCGGAGAAAGAACAAGAGTTTCATGAACTGATGGAAACACAAATAGATAAGTTGGATTTTTTGATGCAGGCAATGGTGAAGATGTCCCGGCTGGAAACAGGTGTTATCACCCTTTCCGTTTCCTCCACACCGATTTACGATACGGTAGGGCTTGCACTCTCTGGAATTGAACGGACTGCGGAACAGAAAAGGCTTGAAGTAATCGTAGACTGTGACCCTGCCATTGCCGTACCCCATGATAAAAAGTGGACTGCGGAAGCCTTGTTTAACATTTTGGACAATGCTGTCAAATATACGCCGTCGGGCGGCAAAATATCCGTGACGGTGGATCAGTGGGAAATGGTAACCAAAATCGACATTACCGACACAGGCAGGGGCATCCCCGAACAGCACTACGCACAGATATTCAAACGATTCTATCGGGAAGATGAGGTGCATGAATTCAGCGGCATCGGCGTTGGCCTTTATCTGTGCCGTGAAATTATCTCCAAACAGGGAGGCTACATTCAGGTAAAATCCGAAATCGGCAAAGGCTCCACTTTTTCGGTATTCCTTCAAAACGAAAGGCAGCTTTGAGAGCTGTCTTTTTTCTATGCAGAATCAAATGTCTCAGAACTGTGACATTTGATTTTGTAATTGAGACTTTTTGGTTACATTTGCCTAGTACAATAAAGAAGATAAAGTGAAAACAGGAGGGTTTACGGTGAGCATATTAAAAACAAATGAACTGAAAAAGCAATATGGAACCGATACAAATATTGTAAAAGCGCTGGATGGCGTTACCCTGAACGTAGAGCCTGGAGAATTTGTAGCAATTGTCGGCACATCCGGCAGCGGAAAATCCACTCTGCTGCATATGCTCGGTGGACTGGATACCCCTACATCCGGCAGCGTGGAAGTGGGGGGAAAAGAACTATCCAAAATGAATGATGATCAGCTGACTATTTTCCGGCGCAGAAATATTGGCTTCATCTTTCAGAACTACAATCTTGTACCGATTCTGAGTGTTTACGAAAATATTGTCTTGCCCATTGAACTTGATGGGGAGAAGCCGGACAAAGACTTCATTGATAAAATTGTAAAGATGCTTGGGTTGACAGAAAAGCTAAACAATTTGCCGAACAACCTGTCCGGCGGTCAACAACAGCGTGTGGCAATTGCAAGAGCATTGGCAACAAAACCAGCCATCATTCTTGCTGATGAACCTACCGGAAATCTGGACAGCAAGACCAGTCAGGAAGTGCTGGGGCTTTTGAAAATAACAAGTCAGCAATTCCACCAGACTATCGTCATGATTACCCATAACTACGAAATCGCCCAGCTTGCTGATCGTATTGTGCGGATTGAAGATGGACGGATTGTGGCGTAAGGGGGCAAAACATTGTTTGAGAATAATAACAAAAAAGTCGTAAAGAAACTTGCTATAAAAAATATGAAAGCCAATCGAAATCGTAGCCTGATTATGGTTACTGCAATCTTCTTAACAACGGTTTTGATTTCGTTTGTCTTAACGGCCGGATTCAGCTTCTTTACAACCATGTATGAAGCTTCCGAAGCTGCGCCGGGTCCGGGAGCAGACGGTGCATTGACTGGCAGCAAAGCGGCCTACGAAAAGGTTGTGCTTCAGGAACAGGTCGAATGGGCTGACTTTGTAAGAAAATGCAGCACGTCATCCTTACACAATGATGAGTTTGCCGGTGTTCAGACAGAGCTGTTTGCACCAGATAAGAGTTTCTATACTCACAACTATATCATCTTGGCTAAAGGCGAATTACCGAAAGAAAACACACAAATTCTAATTTCGGACACGCTTGCACAAAAGCTGGGATTACAAGAGTTGGGTGCAGAGATTCCCTTGCAAGTAGTCGTATTGCAGGATGGAAAAGAGCTTGAAACCAAAATCCCGATGGAAGTCTGCGGAATCTATAAAAACCCATTAGCAAATATCAGCAATTACTATGAAGAGATTTATACGGCTCAAGGATTCATTGACGCTTATAATCCCGAATTGTCAAAAAATCAGAACCTGATTTATGTTAAACTCAACAACCTGAATCCTTTTTTGCTAAAAAGTGATGTGTTCAACAAATTGTCTGATCTGACTAAAGCAGTCAATGCAGATTCTGCTCAAACGAGACATTATATGGAATTTGCTTATTCGTTTGTGATTGCTCTACCTTTACTTTTCTTTGTAATGCTGATTATGCTGAGCGGATATTTCCTAATCCATAATGTTTTTTCCATCTCTTTGGCGTCGGATATCCGATGGTTTGGAATGATGAAAACGATTGGTACTACAAAGAAACAGCTCCGATCCATGTACATGAAACAAATACGCTTTTTAGCTTGTGCAGGTATTTTTTTAGGAATTCTTTCCGGATATGGCGCAGGCCTGCTATTGGCCCCGGAAGTCATCCGAATGACAGATTACTATCTTTACTACAAGGCACCAAACTTGTGGCTGATACTGTGTTTCACAGTCTTGTTTTCATGGCTTACGGTCTGGATCAGCTGCTCCAGAACACTTCAAAAAGCAGCCTCCTATTCACCCATTGAAGCAGCTCGTTTTATCCCACGCCATAAAAATAAAGTATTTACTGTTATTTCATTTGCGTTGAGCGGGATTGTTTTTTTAACTGTTTGTAACGTGGCTTTCGGGTATCAGGTTGAAAAGATGGTTGACCGCCATAATCAAGACGAGGCTCGAATTATTCATATCGCCAGTTTCTGGGATTTAAATGAGCCTTATAAACCCATTTCAAAGGAACTGCCTTCTTCTATAGAAAAACTGCCTTTCGTAGAACGTGTTGATGTAATATACCGTGCAAAAACCATGCCTGATTTGATCGAATCTGTTTCACAAAAAATGTATGAGAGTTTTTTAGCGGAGGTTAAACTTGAGGGAAAGCTGAAAGAAGAAATTGAGGCAATTGCACAGTTGCAAGGAAGTCGTAACTTTGTTCAGTTATTATCCAACGGTAACGCAAAGCTATTAATCTGCGGTTTACCTGCACAAAGGTTGGAACAGGAAGCTGCCTATATAAAAGTTCTGGAGGGGCAGTTAGATACGGAAAAGTTCAAATCGGGCGGCTACATTTTATATCAGGATGTTGATTATTTAAATGTTACCGATCAGCAAATTGAGCAAAGCCAGAAGATTCATGCAGGCGATGTCTTGGATTTGTCTTTCTACGATGATATAACCGGAGCGTATCAAGCAAAGCAGTTAACGGTGATGGCGGTTGTAAGAAAAATGGATAACTATGGTACGGGCAACATCTACTATAGCAATATTATAATGCCAGACACGCTTTTTCAATCCATATACCCAGATTACGGTGAGCGTATATCAAGCATACAGATTGTTTCAAATAACTGCCTTAACGAACAACAGATAGAGGACATCACAGACTTGATGAAGAAAGAGCATAATATACAGTTGCGTATTGATTCCCGATATGAAGACATGGACTATTATACTCATCGCAAAGCAGCCATTACAATTTTAGGATTTTTCTTGGCGTTGGTGCTGGGGATTATCGGAGTATCGAATATGGTGAATACTCTGATCACCGATACGCTTGCACAGAAAAAAACAATCCTCATTTTTCAGGCGGTCGGCATGACGAAAAAGCAACTATGGAGGTCCCTTTTCAAAAATAATTTAAGGCTATGCCTTATATCAGCAGGGATTATGTTGGTGGCGGGAAGCTATCTTACAGTGACGGTGGCATCATCTTCTATGTTTACAGGGTTCAATCCAACCCTGTTTGGGATGAATTTTTTGCTCCTACTTATCTTTATGGCAGCGTTGTGTGCGACTATTTCCTTCTTTATGACCCGACAACTAAATAAGAAATCCGTTGTGGAACGGCTAAGATCATTTGAATAAGGCGTTTTTTACATGATTAAAAAAGAGGTATCTGCCCGATGAATCCAAAGGAAACATACGGAGAGATACCTCTCTTTTATTTATTCACAATCAGACATGGTCATACCTGATTCATAAACGGAATACTGGTTTCTTCCATGCTTTTTTGCATGATAAAGTGCAATATCTGCCTTTTTATATAAATCTTCAAAGATAACACCATCCTCCGGATAAGCGGCTGTTCCCAGACTTCCGGATATATGTACCTCAGGTTCCAAAGCACTTCCGATCAGACTGCACAAATTCTCTAAACGGGAATATAAATCCATACTGTAAGACACATCTTTAAGAAGTATGATGAATTCGTCGCCGCCTAAACGGCCGAAGACATCATCTCTTCTGAGGGCGGATTTCAATCTGGATGCAGCTCTGTGAAGCGCCTTATCTCCAAACTGATGCCCATAGTTGTCATTGAGCTGCTTAAACTGGTCGATATCCAGCATAATCAGGATATGATGGCCTTTGCTGCTATTAAGGATATGACGGATCGCCCGGATTGCAGCAGCCCGGTTTAAGAGTCCTGTCAGACAGTCCTGTTGTGACAGCTCATGCAAGGTCAGAGCCTCCCGTTTTGAAGCATCAATATCTTTAATCAGAATAAATGCTTTAATGGTATCTGTATACGGGTCGGTAACTATTTGTACCATGCCCAGAGTCCAGCAGATGCTGCCATCCTCCCTTAACCGGCGGTGTTCCAGGTGGAGAGAACGGTTCCCCTGGTAGTACTGGCAAAGTAAGTGTTCCTTATTAAAGAAGTTTATGTAAGATTCTTTATCCTCTTCGTAAATTTCGTGTTCCGCGATATAATTCATAATATCCGAAAATGATTTTCTTGCATCTTCCGGGATATTGCGAGTCATTTCTCCGATTATTTCCTCAAACAGATCCGACTTTGTATTATATTCATAATATCCGATACAGTCTTTCTTTTGTTCCCGCATATACTCTGCCCAGCGCTGATATGCCAGCTCTTTTTCATATTGATCTGTAATATCCTGATAGGAAATAATACCTCGAAGCGGCTTTTTTTCTTCCGTGTATACCAGTGAGTAATGCTTTGAAAACCAGTGGTATTTTCCTAAACCTGTTTTAAGTCTGACTACACATTCCCCTTCTGGAGAACCCCGTTCCATATCCTCGTAAAATTCCAGAAAATCCATGATACTTTCCTTATGTACAATGCCGTTCTCTATTAAAAATTCCGGAGAAAGAGGCACGGAAAGAGGAGCTTGGAAGCATCTGGTAAATTCTGCGGAAGGAGAAAGGGTTCTGTTTGGTATATCATAGATGCATACCATACAGCCGGAGTGCCGGCTTGCAAGGCGGTATTGCTCTTCCTGAACCTGAAGGCTTTCTAAGCTTCGTTTCAGGCAGCTGATATCCGATACAGAACAATAGAATAGCTCTTCTTCTTGTATAAAATGAAAATCGATGGAGAACCAGCAGCGGTTATCCATTGTTTTAGCTCTGAATTCCAGCCTGAAGATACTGGATTCAAGCTCCATATGATTGTGAATTTTATCTGTAATTTTGCTGAACTCCGATTCACAGATCATATCTTCAAGACAGGAAGGAGACTGGAACCAGTTTTTTATTGCTGTATTAGAATAAATAACTGGAAAGCCTTCTTCCGCCTTCAGCTTTAGAATGCCGCATGGTATGCGGTCTAAAAAAACATCTCCGTCCATTGTTCGCTTTCTCCCATAAGTGCGTTAGAAATAGAAATATCTATTATTATAAGCATATGAGGCAAGCATTGAAAAAATTACTTATTTAATAAAAATAATATAAAAAATGTAAAACATGTAATTCGTATAGGGAAAAAGGGTTGATTTCAAGCGGAACATATGCTGTCAGCTTAAAATCAACCCTATAATATTCTGCAAATAGACGCTATTAAGATCTGTAAAGATAGAGAGGTCTGCCATCCTTTATAATCCTGTCCGGTTCGCCTTTAATGAGAGGCAGTGCATAGGCAAGGAATTCCTCGGTGACATTGGTTCCATGGTCACAGATCCAGTGAGATGGGAATAGCTTTTCCTTATTGCACACATCATTTACATCAACCGTAACACATTCCATCTCATAAGGAGAATCGGAAATTCGTTTGAAAGCGATCATCAGGCCTGTACCGCCGTTTAAGGAAGCCTTTATTCCCTCTCTGCCGGCTGTAACAGCCTCTTCAATATCCGTTGCTGATGCAAGCATGCCGCTGCAGCGTTGGTTCACGTTGAGTTCAATAGAACGAACCTTTACGCCAAAACGGTTGCGGACGAAATTCTCCAGCATTTTTCCGCTACCAGTCAGCATCTTGTGGCCGAATGTATCGGTACGGACTTCGTCGGTGTATTCGCAGATGAATTTTCCGCTTGCATCTGAAATACCTTCAGAGATACAGATGATTACAGAGTTCTTTTTGGATAAGGCCTTATCCACATCATCTGCAAACTGTTCAAAATCAAAATCGGATTCAGGAAGATAAATTAAAACAGGATTATCACCATCAAATTTTCTTGCAAGTGAGCTGGCAGCAGTGAGCCAGCCTGCATGACGACCCATCAGTTCAATTATGGTAACTGATTTTTGCTGATAAACACTGGAATCCAAAACAATCTCCCGAACGGTATCTGCCACATATTTGGCTGCGCTTCCAAAGCCAGGCGTATGGTCAGTGTGGACCAGATCATTGTCAATTGTCTTTGGAACGCCGATAAAGCGGATGCTGCTTCCGTGATGGGAAGCGTAGCGGGAGAGCTTGCTTACAGTATCCATAGAATCATTTCCGCCAATATAAAAGAAATATCCAATCTCCATAGCACGGAATTTTTCAAACAGTGCGGGGTAGAAAGGGGATGATAAATCATCAGGCAGTTTATAACGGCAGGAACCCAGATACGCAGCAGGTGTCAGCTTTAATAACTCCAGTTCCTCCGATGTTAAATCATTGGTCAAATCCATATAATTTCCGGACATAAAGCCTTCTATGCCATTGATCATGCCGTATACACGTCCGATCTCTTCGTGAGCCTTTCCTTCTTTAATGACGCCGTAAAGGCTTGCGTTAATCACAGCTGTAGGTCCGCCGGATTGTCCTACGATTACATTTTTCTTCATGTATCATTTCCTCCAAATCTGCATATACCAGGTGCACGTTACCTATTCTATAATAGAAAGGACATCTTTGCAACCAGATTTAAAGGATATAAGGGAATTGGTAAAGAAAGGAAATAGAAAAAAGACCATAAAAAGGGAGGAGCCGGTGAAATGTGGGTTTCACCGGCGAGTTATGAAAAAAAGTTTTATAAAACAAGTTTGGAGTTGTTCTTGTTTATATTAATCAGTATATAGGATACATGTGAAGTAAGTTTGTAGAAGATGTAAATAATTTTTGTACGACTTATGAAAAAACTGTGAATGAATAATGGTAGTGTTTTATGAGCGATTTCGACTGGTATATCATTAGATATAGTTTATGAATTAGAATTTAATGAATTAAAGTACATTGAGAACTTAATATTGATAGTTAGCAGGTTTGATGATATTCTACTTATAAAAGATTATTACATTGGTTTTATGGGGGTGACAAAAATGTCTATAACTATTTATAATGATTGTGATGAACAAGAGTTTTTTAATTCAGTTCGTGTAAATGGGTTGCTTGAGCACAATATGAAAAAAACAAACGGTAAATTAAAAGTACCAAATATAGAGTTTACGAATATAGCACGAAATGAAAAGGGGGTTATTGTGGGAGGTGTATCGGGATCTACTTATCTCTCCTCCTTAGAAATAGAGGTTCTTTGGGTGCAGGAAGCTTATAGAGGACAAAAAATAGCATCACGTTTATTGGAAGTAATTGAACATCAAGCAATAGACGCTGGATGCCAAATTGCTCATCTGACAACATATTCTTTTCAAGCTCCACTTTTTTATCAAAAGCGAGGATATGTTATTTGTGGGGAAGTCAACGGTTTTCCGGATGATATCAGACTATATACATTAAAGAAACAGTTATAATTTATAGCAAAGATTATGAGAATAATGTAAGGCCAATAAATTGAATATGTAAAGAGAATTCTGGACTACTTAATATTGATTAACATTCCCACAATTCCCTTTATATTTGAATTTATAGGAGGTGATAATTATGCAATATATGGCGCTTCTAACTGCAATATTTGCAGTGGTTTTTCGGGCATTAGAATTGGTGACGTTAATTTGTATAATAATATGCTGTATTAAATATATTAAAAGTGATAAAAAATAATTGATTATAGCACTCATATTTTTTTAGTGACTAGGATACTTAATAAATTTATGGTAATGATTGTTTTATACATTTTGAGAAGTGACAGCTCTCTTCTTGAATAATACAAAAAAGTATGGTATGTTTCATATATACGAATGGGGGGAGTACTATGAAAAAGTACTTTTTAATAATGGCTTTAGCTCTTGGAATCATCTTTATAACGGTTTGTTCAAAAGATGGCGGGGAAGCGCAAACTAATGCTGAAACTAATAAAGATGTAAGTATTATCGAAGGAGATAAAAGAGTAATATTTGATTTGAGAACTTTGCCTTATGATATGGAATTCAAAGGACATATTCTTGAATTATCATCATGTGAACTGTATCAGGAAAAATCAGATGTAGGTAATTCATATACACCCTACGTAATTGCAAAAGTTAAGATAGAAGGTATGGATGATGAAACACTGCATTTGTATAATGAAAATTTATATGTCTACGGAAAAATTTATAATGATAAAAACCAATTAGGCAATAAGGAATTGTCAAAAATATGTGAGGTTGATAATGAGGGATACCGATATTATGTGTTCTCTCAGTCGTTACTTTATTCTCATGATTATAGATACGATTTTTCAGAATCTAACTTTAATGTGGGCTTTTTGATTCTTCAAGGTGAAGATTATAGAGCTTTGCAATTTATTTATGATGGATTTTCGAGTTCAAATGTTAAAGATTTAAAAGATATTGGTGAAGATGTTTGGTATGAAATAAAACAAAAGCAACATGAGTCTATGAAACCCAAGATTTAAGGATTTTTTTCATGCGGAGATGTTATAATAGATTAGTCAGTTAAATAGAGATCGCAGCATGGAGTAGCGGATATATGGAAGAAAGCATAAATGAGTAAACCTCTTCTGGTTTTCCACCACGTATCTGAGATTAAGGGACGTGGAGAGGCTGAACGCCTTTGTTCCTCATGGTAATAGAGCAAAATGTTTAAAAGAAAAATGCCCCCAAAATTAATTTGAGGACATTTTTCTAACTAAGGCTTAAGCTGTCAACAATACATCATTAACAACCTATTGTTATTTCCGCATTGCCATCCATGACTTGATACCTTCGTCTATAATGATGTGTTTTTTTTTGAACACATTATTATTATGAGCATAATCTATAAAATTATTATGGTAATAACTAACATATAGACAATAAACAAGCGGGAAAGGTCCGGTTATAGTTTTTCTGCCGTTTCACGCTTAAGGATTCTAATGGCTATCCTCACAGGACCGCCCTGTTATCTCACATCCAACTGTTTCAATACACGATTTTATGGAATTCTCATCCGTAGATTGATTGTATCCCACTTCAATGGAACCTCTGCCCGCGTCGATGTTTATCATAGAAATTCCATCTATTTTATCCAAAGCATTTTTTAACTGTGTTTTGACATCTTTATTCTGAATACCTGATATCTCGTAATGGATTCTTTTCATTAGACAACAACTCCTTATAGTTTAATCGTTTTTCTGGACATTAAAAGCACTTAGCCCTTTTTCCCCTTTTCTGACGTCAAAATTGACAGACTCGCCTTCGTGCAGATCTTTGTAATGCGTTTTTTCTTTTACCTGAGAATGATGTACGAAGACATCCTCACCATCGTTGGTAGAGATGAAGCCATAGCCTCTTTCATTATCAAACCATTTTACAACTCCGGTATAATTAGACATGAATAACCCCTCCTTCTTATCTTTTTGAATTATCTTCCTTTAACCCGAATACGGCTCTTGCGCTTTCTGCCTGGGGATTATGGTTAATATGCTTTGAATGAAAGGTGCCATCTTCCTTTTTGTGGTTACTTGTGCTTTTTTTTGAATTATCTCTGCTCATTTTATGCCTCCTGTTATTTATGAAGTGTTTTTAGTATACCTAATATATAAAAATATCATTCGGTTGTTGGTGCCCAGTTTCAGCCAATAGAAGAATAATAGCTGATCTTTTGATAAATTTACTAAGATTTGACAAATAGATTACAAAAATTCGATAGTAAGAAAATTTTCTCAGTAGCATACTAAATAAAGTAAATAAAGTTTAGAAAGGAAATAAAGATGATGAAAAAAGCCATTGCTATGATTCTGACTGCCGCAGTATGTGCAAGTCTGGCTGCCTGCGCAGGTACATCAGACAAGAAAACATCAGCCAGCCAGGCGGATGCTGCAACAACCGCAAAAACAGAGACTACGGGAGAAAGCAGTACGAAAGCTGAAACTGTTTCCGGTTCAGTAACAACTTCGGGATCCTCCGCTTTGCTTCCGTTGGTACAAGCTGCCGCGGAAAAATTTATGGAAAAGAATCCAGACAGCTCCATAGTTGCGAATGGAGGCGGATCAGGAACCGGTTTAAAGCAGGTTTCAGAAGGTGCTGTCGATATCGGTAACTCAGATGTATTTGCAAAAGAAAAGCTGGATGAAAAAGCAGCAGAGGATCTGGTAGATCATAAAGTATGTACCGTAACAATGACTGCAGTTGTTAATAAAAGTCTGGGAGTAAAAGATCTGACAAGCCAGCAGATGACTGATATATTTACTGGAAAAGTAAAGAACTGGAACGAAGTTGGGGGACCGGATATGGAAATCATGCTGGTGACCAGACCAACCTCCTCCGGAACCCGTGCATTATTTAAGACCTGGGCGTTAGATGGAAAAGAAGAAGCTTCCAATACTGCGCTGGAAACCGATGATTCCGGAACTCTTTTACAAACAGTACAGGATAACCCTGGTGCTATTGGGTATGTAGCTTTATCTTATCTGGTAAATAACGATAAAGTTCAGGCAGTTGCCATTAACGGGGTTGAGCCAACTCTTGAAAATACATATAACGGTACCTATCCGGTATGGGGATATGAGCACATGTATACCAAAGGGGATGGAAGTGATCTGGCTCAGGCGTTCATTCAATATATGATGGGTGATGAGTTTGCAATCAATATAGAAGAAATGGGATACGGCGCTTCCTCCAAACTATCTAAAAAAGCAATTGACAGTCATGAGGATAGCAGTCAGGCAGCAGCACCAGCGGCTGAGCAGGTAAAGGGTTCTGTTACAACTTCCGGTTCGTCTGCACTGCTTCCTCTTGCTCAGGCAGCAGCTGAGGAGTTTATGAAACAGAATCCAGATTGCTCCATCGTTGCCAATGGGGGCGGTTCAGGAACCGGATTAAAACAGGTATCTCAAGGCGCGGTAGACATTGGAAACTCCGATGTATTTGCAGAAGAAAAATTGGATGCATCTGCAGCTTCTGAATTGACAGACCACAAGGTTTGTACCGTAACCATGGCAGCGGTAGTAAATAAGAGTCTGGGCGTTGATAATCTTACCACAAAACAAATAACAGATATATTTACAGGAAAAATTAAGAACTGGAAAGAAGTGGGAGGCCCGGACAAAGAGATTATGCTGGTAACCAGACCAACCTCCTCCGGAACACGTGCACTGTTTAAGACCTGGGCATTAGGCGGAGTAGAAGAAGCTTCAGAGTCCGCGCTTGAGACAGATGATTCCGGTACGCTACTTCAGACTGTAGAAGACAATGATGCTGCCATCGGATATGTAGCTCTTTCCTATCTGGTTAATAATGATAAAGTTAAGGCAGTTGCGATCGATGGTGTTGCTCCGACACTGGAAAATACTTACAATGGAACTTACAAAGTATGGGGATATGAACACATGTATACCAAAGGGGAGGGCAGTGAATCTGCTCAGGCATATATCAAATATATGATGAGTGATGCATTTGCTTCTAACATCGAAGCTATGGGGTATGGTGCTTCTTCCAAACTTTCAGATCAAGCAGTGAAAAGTCATCAGTAAAGAACTGGGATTGAAACCATTCTTTTGCCGTGCAGGTGCTTTTGTGCCTGTCCGGCATTTCATTTTATTCAGAAGAGGTGTTAAAATTGTCGAATTTTGAAAGTATCAAAGATGGGGCATCGCAAAAGAATACGCTGCACAAGTTTCGCAATGAATATTTCTGGCGGGGATTGGTTACGGTTTGCGGAATCTTAATCATACTTCTGACTCTCTCCATTGGACTCTTTCTCATTGCAAAAGGAACTGGAACGTTTACCAAGTACCATCACACATTAAGTGAATTTCTGTTTTCGTCGGAATGGTCACCTATGGATAGTGCCAACGAAGGAGGAGGAAAGGTAGGCTCTGCCATATACATATTTGGTTCATTGTTAACCTGCGGTCTGAGTCTTTTGATAGCAACTCCGTTCAGCCTGGCTGCAGCTATATTTATGGTGGAAATTTCGCCCGATGCCGGAGAGAAGCTTTTCCAGCCTGCAGTTGAAATTTTTATGGGGATTCCTTCCGTCGTTTATGGGTGGATTGGATTAACGGTTCTGGTCCCTTTTATTAAGAATACATTTGGAGCAAAAATGGGTGGATTTTCTGTTCTGGCAGCCAGTATTGTATTGGCAGTCATGATATTTCCCACCATTACAGCGCTTTCTGCCGATGCCTTACGAAACGTACCAAAGGAATATTATCAGGCTGCCTATGGAATGGGATCAACCAGGTGGCAGGTGATTTACCGGGTTGTTTTGCCGGTTGCATTTCCTGGAATCTTTACCGGTATTATTCTTGGACTATCCAGAGCATTTGGAGAAGCCTTAGCAGTTGCCATGGTAATCGGTAAGACCAGAGCCTTTCCATCTTCCCTTTTATCACCTACAAATAATTTAACGGCAGCAATTGCAGCAGACATGGGCAATTCTGCAGATGGAGGAGAGCATAATCTGGCTTTATGGACAATGGCACTTCTTTTATTCCTGATTTCAATGTTTTTTATATTTTTAATTCATGTTTTGCTTCGAAAGGGGAGTGGATCCGGTGAAGTCTGATACCATAGAACTGCGAATAAAAAAATCCAAATCTGTAGACAAAGGAATGACTATCTTATTCTATATCGTTGGAGGCTTTATATTATTATTTCTTCTGTTTTTGGCAGGTGCCATAATTATCAGTGGTTTAATGGGATTTTATCCTGGTCTTCTGTCATTTGGAAGGGAAGGTGTGGGAAATCAGTTGTTTAACACCATCTACCTTGTTTTTTTATCTCTTCTTATCAGTGTTCCCATTGGAGTGGCAGCAGGAATCTATATGGCAGAATATGCGAAAGAAGGAAAAATTCTTTCTTTCCTCAGAATAAGCATTGAATCTCTATCCTCTTTACCCTCTATTGTAGTGGGATTGTTCGGATATCTCGTATTTATTCTCATGACTGGGGCAAAATGGAATCTTATGGCCGGCGCTCTGGCTGTTTCTATTTTAAGTCTGCCGTTAATTACAACAACCACAGAAGATGCCATACGCAACCTTCCAATCGGATATAAAAATGGAAGCTATGTTCTGGGGGCAACCCAGTGGCAGACGATTTTCAAGGTGCTTCTTCCCGCCTGCCTGCCCCGGATTATTACAGGAGTGATACTGGCAGCAGGCCGCGGGTTCGGGGAAGCGGCAGCACTTTTGTATACAGCAGGGCAAAGTACGAATATTAATTGGTCAAACTGGAATCTTACCTCACCAACCTGTGCGCTTAACCCGTTTCGTCCGGGTGAGACCCTTGCGCTTCATATCTGGGTGATGCGTACGGAAGGAAGTTTAAATCCTCACGCCACTGAAATTGCGAATTTTTCATCTGCAATCCTGGTGATGCTGATTCTTGGATTCAGCTTGACCGCAAGAATTATGTCGGAACGAATTAAAAGAAAATCCGGAGGATCAGAAGAATGAATTTAGATCGTAAGCCCAAATTTTCCATAAAGCAGCTGGATTTATTTTATGGGAAATTCCAGGCTCTCAAACAGATCAGTATGGAAATTGAGGAACACGAAATTACTGCGCTGATCGGACCGTCAGGCTGCGGAAAGTCAACCTTTTTAAAAACGTTAAACCGTATGAATGAGCTGGAGCCTGATGTACGTGTAGAGGGGGAGGTTGCTTTATCGGGAGTCAATATTTATCGTGATATGGATGCCATTGCACTTCGCAAAAAAGTGGGAATGGTATTCCAACAGCCCAATCCATTTCGAAAAAGCGTTTATGAAAATGTGGCTTACGGATCTCGTATCAATGGAATCAATCAGAAATGTAAACTGGATGAGATTGTTGAAAAAAGCCTGAAACAGGCGGCTGTCTGGGAGGAAGTGAAAGACCGGCTTCATAAAAGTGCACTGGGACTTTCAGGAGGTCAGCAGCAGCGTTTATGCATTGCCCGTGTTTTAGCAGTAGAGCCGGAGGTATTACTTATGGATGAGCCAACCTCTGCGCTGGATCCTTTATCTACAATGAAGTTAGAGGAATTAATTGTCAGCTTAAAAGAAAAATACACCATCATAATTGTGACTCATAATATGCAGCAGGCAAGCCGCATTTCAGATAAGACGGCGTTCTTTCTCTTAGGGAACCTGATCGAATATAATGAAACCAGCCAGTTGTTTTTCTCTCCGGATAACCATGAAACGGAACAATATATTACAGGGCATTTCGGATAGTATGCGACAGAATAAAGACTCTTTCTATATGGACTTCCCACCATGTCTGTGGTAAAATTCAACTGGCGGATGCAACGCGAATGATTGAAGACAAAGGAGACAGGAATGGCTAAATTATATTTCAGATATGGGGCCATGGGAAGTTCTAAGACGGCAAATGCACTGATGACCAGATATAACTTTATAGAAAAGGGAAAACAGGTTTTGCTGGTAAAGCCGGATATTGAAACCAGAGATGGGATTAATAAGATCAGATCTAGGATTGGACTGGAAGCTGATTGCATTGTATGGTCCCAATTGCAGAAATACGATCCTGAAGAACTGAAAAAATCCGATGTTATAATTGTAGATGAAGCACAGTTTCTTGAGGAATCAGATATAGATAAACTTGCTTATATTGTGGATCAGTATGAGATACCGGTCTTTTGCTATGGCTTGCGGACGGATTTTACTTCTCATCTTTTTCCGGGATCCAAACGTCTTATGGAGCTGGCAGATGAAGTTACGGAATTAAAAACAGTCTGCTGGTGCGGAAGCCGTGCAGGAATGAATGCAAGGCTTGATGAAAATGGTACGATTGTGAGGAACGGAGAGCAGATCCTTATGGGAGCAAATGAAAAATATGTATCCCTTTGCAGGAAGCACTATAATGAAGGAAAGATCAAACCGGACTGATTAGACAGTTATTTATTCGATATATGGTAAAAGCTCTTGATATCAGGATCATAAGTTTTTGACTGAAGGAGAATGAATGTTTCTTCCAATGAAGAAATTAAGGGAATGAATACAATCCAAAGAGACAGATCATCCATCATTACAGCTGCCGGACATGCAATAAAAAAGATGAATCCGGAAAGCTTATTCCCTATCGTGTGAAGAATACCGGTCAGTCCGAATTTTCTCCTTGTAATATAGAGGTTGAAAAAGCGGATCAGTGCAACCAGAATGGTTCCCCAGATAACCGGAGATGGTATGGTCAGCCCATAAGAAAGCAGCATTCTGAAAAAAGCGGAAAAGAAAAATATAAAGTCGGCCAGGCTGTCAAGCCTGGCTCCTGTTTTTGTCTGAAGATGAAACATCCTTGCAAGGAAGCCGTCAAGCACATCGCTTATGCCGCACACAAAATAGATCATAAGAAAAAGTGTCCAATTGTCCGTAATAAAATATAAAAGCACAGACAGAGCAAGACGGATTGCTGTAATGTAGTTGGGAATGTTTTTCATGAGAGTTCTCCATAGCAGATAAATGGCTGATGATTTAACTATGGCATAGAACTGTTTAGTTGTCAATGAAAACAGCTGCTTATTCCCACCGGAAAAAACGGAGGGTGAGGGCAATGCATAAAAATGCTGTTGCGCTCATGAATAAAACAGGAAGGAATAAATCTTTGGAAGGAGATCCCAGTGCTGCAGCTTTCAGTAGTTTAATCCCCTGGGTAAGTGGCATGAAATCAGAGAATTTTTGAAGTACAGTCGGCATAATTTCATAGGGAAGGGTAGCACCTGAAAAAATAATCATGGGGAAATAGAGTATGCTGGCGGCAGCGCCGGCTGTTTTTGCGTCTGGAGTAATTCCTCCCACCAAAAGTCCGATACTAAACATGGACATCATCACCAGCAAATGTGCGGCTAAATAAATCAGAAGGGAACCTTTTAAATGTAGACCGAAGAAAACCACTCCCACACTGTAGACCATAATGAGGGAAGCAAAGGAGTACATGGCATAAATGGTGAGTTGTACCGCGAGTATCAGTATCGGGCTTGCAGGTGTTACCTGGAAACGTTTTAATATATGCTTTTTCCGGTAATCAGATACCACAAGGGGAAGTCCCATAACGCCCCCTGCGCAGATTGCAATGGTTGATACAGCACCGAAAGACTGGTCCATAAATGTGTAGCCGGCACCGTCAAAAGCAGGTTTGTCTTTATAGATAATTCCCAAAAGAATAAAAATTGTTACAGGCATAAATATTGCGAAAATAAACATATCCATTCCCCGTAGTGACAATTTACACTCTGTTCTTAATATTGTTCTAAACGCTTTCATTGCGGGACCTCCCCTCTGTGAAATAGAAGTATGCTTCCTCCAGTTGGGGGCAGTGACTTTCTGAAATGGCTTCTGGTACTGTACCTCGAAATACTGTTTTTCCATTTTTTAAAATCATAATTTTATCACACAGCATTTCAACTTCGTCCATGAAATGGGAAGTAAGAACCACTGTCAGTCCATTTTCTTTCAAGTCCAGAATCCGGTTCCATACATCACGCCGCGCCCGGACATCGAGACCTGTGGTCAGCTCATCTAAAAAGATGACCTCCGGTCGTGGAATCAGAGCCAGTACCAGAAACAGACGCTGTTTCTGTCCGCCGGACAACTCGTTTACCATTGAATTAAGCTTGTCAGAAAGTCCGAACTGGTGCAGCAAAAGTTTTGAGTCCATGGGATTATTGTACAGGCAGGCGGTTGTCTCACATAGTTCAGAAACCCTGATTTTATCCTGGTAACTGTTTTCCTGAAACTGGACACCTACTTTCTGGAACACTTTTTTACGGTCTTTTTGCGGATCCATTCCAAGAATTTCTGTAGTTCCATAGTCTGCTTTTCTGGTACCTATAATGCACTCCACTGCGGTGCTTTTTCCTGCGCCATTGGTTCCCAACAGCCCCCAGATCTCTCCCCTTCTCACCGATAAGTCAAATTGGTCGAGAACTGTCAAACTGCCATATGATTTTGTCAGTTTTTCGGTCTTGATTACGAAATCCATTTTTTTCCCTCCTTTTTCTGATAAAAAGAGAATAACACCAGAACAAAGTCTGGTGTTAAAATGTAGGGTTGGAAGAAAGAAGTTTTTTCATTTTTTTCAGCTGGACTTCCATAGCTTTTGCAAGTGTCTCTGCTTCCGAAAGTGCGGTAAGCAGATGGTCGCATACAGAAATAATATCTTCAGTCTCGGCCGGAGTATTAATAACCTGCCGTATATCGGTCATAGGACTTTTAGACAGCGCATCAAGCATTCGGAGAATTGCTGAAAGCGAGTAGTTAGCACAGCGCAGTGATCGTATTATCTTTAAACGTAGAATGTCTTCTCCGGTATAAATTCGATAGCCGTTAAGCCGCCGTTTAACTTTGAGAAGTCCATTCATTTCCCAATTTCTTAGGGAGTCCATGGAAATATTTAAATAATCCGCTGCCTCTTTTCTCGTATAAACTTTATTTTCCTGTTCCTCTGTTTTCCCGGATAACAGTTTTTTCGTTATCTCTATTGCTTCTTCTGAACGTTTCTGTTCATTATGAATCTGCTGTAAATAAGCTCCGTTCATAAGCAGTGCGCTGTCAAATCCCAGAGATGACGCTTTCTTTATAATGGCAATTACCTGTTTTCTAAGACCATTCTGCAGTATTTCCGCTTTTAATGCCATTCTTATAAATCGGACTTGTTCTAGATGCAGGTCCGTATAAACGCGGTATCCATTGGGCAGGCGCTCTGGTTTAGTAATCAGATTCAACTTCTCATAAAGCCGTACTGTGTTGGGGTGAATTCCTGTTTTATTTGCAATTTCTGATGTTCTATAGGTATTCATAATTACCGGAACCTCCATTCTGTAGATATAGTATAACACAGAGGAAAAGTCTGGTGCTATAATGGAAGGTCTAAGAATTAGAATACATCTGCTCCATGGCATGTATCTGAGTGACAAGCATGCTGTTGCAGGGGGCCAGGATGCCATAACTGCCGCCCAGGCTGGCAACCACACCATTAATTCTGTCAATTTCCGTCAGCCTCTGCTTTTGTCTGTCCTGATACATGCTGGCATATCCGTCGGCGTCATTTTCACAGACCTTTTGAACTGCGATAAGAGCTTCCTTTCTGTCCAGATAAGTACCGTCTGCTTCTGCAATCAATACGCACTCATAGACGATTTTTCTGCACAGATCCCAAAGCCAGGGATTGGTATAGATTTCACCGATCCGGCACTGCATCAGAGTGCTTAAGGCATTGATGCCGCAGTTTATGACCAGCTTCTGCCAGAGGACGTATTGGATATTTTCTATGATATTTACCGTAAGGCCGCTTTCCTTAAGTGCCTGTGCCACCTTATTTACACCTTGCAGAGATTCTTCACAGGGAAGATCAGGACCGATGTTGGTGGGACCGCAGCCGGAGTGGTAGAATTTTCCTAATTCAAGGGAGACACTGTTGTGGCTGCTGGTACCAACGATAATCCGTTCTCTGGGGACAAACTGTGCGATATCCCGGTTATTGCCGGCCCCATTTTGAAGGGTCATGACAATAGTGTCCGGTCCAAACAGGGACTGGTTGTTTTTCATGGCCTCATAGGTATGTATCCCTTTTACAAAAACGATAACCAGATCCTGATACACAAGCCTGGTCCCACTTAAAACAGCCTTTGCTTTTATTGATGTTTCCGTATGGTCGTGATTGACTTTCACCAGTCCCTTTGTATTAATATGTTCGATTAAAGGGGTGAAACTGTCAATCAGTGTGACAGAATGAAAGGGCACCAGATAACTGGCATACAGACTGCCCATTGCTCCGGCGCCGAGAATTGCTATATTCATTATATCCTCCGTTATAGGTATGATTTTCTTGATTTTACCATGAATTTTTTTCTTAATATAATGATGAAATTTCAATGGTATCATGAGAGAAATTCATGTATAATCCAAGTAGATTTAAAACCGAAAGGACAAATCATATGGACGTGAATAAATATATTCTGTTTGTAAGAGCGGCGGAGACCGGAAATCTCTCAAAAGCAGCGGCTCAGCTGAATTATTCCCAGACTGCAGCCAGCCACATGATCTCTTCCATGGAAGAGGAGCTGGGAATCAAGCTGCTTTACAGAGGAAGAAACGGTGTATCCCTGACAGAAGAGGGAGAAAGAATTTACCCGGCTGCAAAGGAACTGACAGAAAAGGAAGAACTTATCAGACAGATGGCAGGAGAGGAGAATATACAGCATGGAAAGATCCGGATTGGTGTAATCACAAGTGTAGCTGTCAAATGGATGCCTCAGATGATAATCGCATTCAGAAAGAAATACCCGATGGTGAATTTATTTATGAATGATGCAATCAATTATGAAATCATGAAAGACTGGTTTTCCAAAGACGTCATTGACTGCGCCATTACGGCTGAATCAAGCAGAAAAGAAAATGAGACCCCGCTGGTAAAAGATCCCTATTATGTGATACTGCCTCCGGAGCATACTCTTTGTGCCTGTGAAACAATTACTCTTACTCATTTAAAAGGAGAAACGTTTGTGATTCCCAGTGAAGGAACCAGCTATTGCGTGGGAAGGATGCTTCGCCAGGCAAAGGGAAAACTGATGGAGCATAGCGGATTTCTAAGCGATCAGGCAGTCATAGCCATGGTATGCGGAGGCTGCGGTATCAGTATTCTGCCAAAGCTTGTTCTGGATTCTTACGGATCCGCAGGGTACGTAAGAAGAGCTCTGGATCCGGAAGTATCCCGCATCATCTATTTTTGTGTGCCTTCCGGTAAAACGCTGCGCCCAACAGTCAGAGTATTTTCTGCATTTGCCAGGGAATGGGTAAAAGAAAATGCAGAAAATGTAATTGGAATCTGATATTTGGGTATATTCTTGCAGGGTTTCACCAATCCTATGATACAGAAACCATGGAACGTGAGGCTGAAAGAAAAGAGGAATGATACGATGAGTAAGAAAAAGGGGATTGTTACAGAATTTAAGGAATTCGTTCTCCGGGGAAATGTAGTCGATCTGGCAGTCGGCGTTATTATAGGCGCGGCATTTCAGGGAATAGTGAGTTCTCTGGTTAAGGATGTCATCTCTCCCTTAATTGGCGTGATCACAGGAGGGGTGGATTTTTCCAACCAGTTTTTGCTCCTTTATAAGGCTCCTGAAGGTTCTTCCGTTCAGACCCTTTCGGATGCCCGGGCACTGGGTCCTGTATTTGCCTATGGTTCCTTTATTACCGCTGTGATTAATTTTCTGATCATGGCAATTGTAATATTCATTATAATAAAAGCAATCAATGCTATGAATGGGAAGAAACAATCTCAAACGACTTCCATAACAGAGGACAAAAAGTGTCCATATTGTTATCAGCCCATCCATCCAAAAGCAAAACGATGTCCCCACTGTACCAGCCAGCTGGATTCGAAAAATCAGACATCTTAAAAAGAGAAAGGTGATTTCACTGCAGGAAATCATCTTTCTCTTTTTATTTATATTGTATATGAACCAGGTTTATAAATTAGTATAGAGCCGTTTTAATAGCCCGTAAAGATCCAGGATTCCATAGCCCCAGATCTGATTGGGATAATGATATGACGGATTTCGCTGTGCATTGCGGATCAGCATCCTGTTTGCCTGTTCTCCGGTAACTGAAGTGAGATTTCCTTTACCCTGAGTCCATTCAAACAGCATAGCCATAGCACCGGAAGCCTGTGCGGCAGAAGCACTGGTTCCAGTTAAAGTTCCGTACTGTCCTCCTGGGATCGCACATGTGATGTTATAACCGGGGGCAGCTACGTCGGGCTTTACCAGACCGCTTTTTGTATATCCTCTCCCAGATTCATTCAGGATATTTCCGCTCTGCTGGTTATAGGCAGTTACTGTGAACACATTTTGGGTGTTGCCAGGTGATGTGATGGTAGTATCAGGGTCAGGATTCAGAAAAAATGTGTTATCAGAAATCAAGTTTCCGGAAGGAAGCCAGACATTATAAGCGAAGCGTTCGTTTTCTGTGCTTTTGACATAAAAATACCAGGTTCCCGGAAGCGGATTATCAAAACGCAGAAGAATAAGTTGTTCCCCGCTTTGTTGTTCAAATCCTATATTATTGATCCAGACTGTGCTCTGGCCGGAATTGAGCTGATACTTTGTACAATTAATAAAGGTTGGATCTGTTCTGGGAATCTTCTCCATGTTTGGAGCAGTGACTTCAATAGAAAGCAGCCCTGGGGCGACCGTCCACAATTCCATAGCGAATTTACTTTCTCCTTTGCCTACGTTTAACTGAAAATTACTTGTGTATGGAAGAGAAACCACAGAGCCAAAATGGTGTCTGCCGTTATTTCCTTCATTCCCGGCAGAGGTGACGATTCCGATTTCCGGCACCTGAACCAAATCATCAATGTACCTGGCTAATACCCCTTTACCGTCATGACCTCCCTGGCTGGTTCCAAGTGCCAGGCATATGACAAGAGGTCTCTTCAGTCTTTGGGCAAGAATTGTCAAATAGCGAATTCCAAGAACAATATCACTTTCCTGATAACACAGCCTGTCATCAGGTACGGAAAAAAGCACTTTTAAGTTTTCTTTGGCCTCTTTCAGTTTGACTACTGCTATGTCGGCATTGGGGACAATTCCCTGAAATGGCGGATCATTATTCTGGCTTCCGGCTATAATGCTTGCGATAGCAGTTCCATGTCCATTGGTATCCGTCGTTGGAACAGTCAAAAAGGATTCTGATGAGTTTAAAGCACCATTGATGGCTGGTTTAGTATATTCCGTACCAAATGTAAATCCCTGGGGTGGGGGACCACTCTGAATGGTCTGATCCCAGATTGATAAAATCTTAGTTGTTTTATCCCTGTTAAAGAAAGCCGGATGCTGATAGTCAATTCCTGTATCTACAATCCCTATGATAATTCCCTGTCCAGATAAGATAAAATCAGGATTTTGCTGAACAGTATGCAAAGGAGGGGAGAGATGTCTGCCGATAACAGAGGTGAGCGTATAAAGGGAAGGAAAATAATGGTAGGGATTTCTCCCCAGGTCACAGAGATCTTTGTTTTTTTGCGAGACATGAAGCAGAGAGAAATTGCCGTTTAGCAGTGTTAGACTGTCACTGGAGCCGAAGTTGGGAACCATGAAATTATTAATTATCATATCATAATAATCGTTGTCCAGTATTTTTAACATTATCCGATCTCCTTTATTTCAGCACTCCAGGCATATGCTATATTTTATGCATTGTTTTTTCTATTATGAATGGTCTCATATTAAGTACCTTTTTGCATAAGATATATCATATGTACCATAAGTGATAGACAGGGAGGCCTGCTTATGCAAAAAATACTGGATGAAAATTATTTTGATCTCATTATCAGCAATGTGATGAAATCTGATTATGACACAGGAGATAATATTACCTACATGGATTTAAGACATTCCCTGGCTCATATCCCAATTCCAAGTATGCCGCCGGACCCCTGTGCTTTAGGCACATATCCTTATAACGCATTTCCCTCTGTGCTGACGCTTAGCTCTGTAATCAGCCTTGAAAAATCAGGAATAGGAACAGTTCAGAGAACTCCCTATCTTGCGCTGTTTGGACGGGGGGTATTGGTAGCTGTTATTGATACCGGTATTGATTATCAGCATCAGGCTTTTTTATACAACGATGGAACAACCAGAATTCTCTCCTTATGGGATCAGACCATTCAAAGCGGCAATCCGCCAGCCGGATTTACCTATGGGACTGAATATACCAGAGAGCACATTAACGTGGCACTGCGCTCGGAAGATCCCTTATCCATCGTTCCTTCTGTAGATACCAATGGGCATGGTACTGCGATTGCCAGTGTCATAGCAGGAAAACCAAATCCGGCTCAGTCGTTTAGCGGTGTTGTACCGGAATCGGATCTGGTGGTTGTAAAATTAAAACCAGCAAAAAATTCGCTGAAAAGGATTTTCTTTGTTCCGGAAGATGCTGAATGCTATCAGGAATCCGATTTAATTATAGGAATCAGTTATGTCGTAGCGCTTGCACGCAAGCTGAACCGTCCGATCGTCATCTGTGTCGCGATGGGAACGAATCAGTCCAGCCATGATGGCAGGGGGGCGACCAGCTATATTACCAATTTTTTCGCAGAGCAGCCTCTTACAGGGGTCGTAATTTCAGCAGGAAATGAAGCGAATAAGCGAAGGCATTATTATAATAATACTTCCGCAGAGCCTTTCGTGAACGAATTTGAAATGAGAGTCGGAGAAAACGATAAGCTGTTTTCTATGGAGATATGGCCATTTGCTCCTGCAAGACTTTCTATCGAAATCACGGTACCAAACAGAGAAACAACCGGACAGGTATATCCTTCCCTTGGTGAATGCAGAAGATTTTCTTTTGTATTAAACGATAGCGTTGTATATATCAATAACTATATTTTTGAAGAAGAAACAGGTGATCAGCTGATTTTAATCCGCTTTCAGAATCCGATCCCGGGTATCTGGACTATAAAAGTGCAGAATCTGGAAAATGAAGCCTTCGCTTTACATTCCTGGCTTCCGTCTGGTGATTTAATTAGTAAAGACACCTTTTTCTTAAATTCCAATCCTGATACAACCATTACTGCTCCCGGCACCTCTACCCACCCGCTGGGGGTGACTGCATACAATGCGGCAAACGACAGCATATTACCGGAGTCCGGCAGAGGGTATACAAGAACCGGATATATAAAACCAGATATTGCAGCACCGGGATATCAACTGGTCTGCGCAGTACCTGGAAATCAGTATGGTACCATTACCGGAAGTGGCTGTGCAGCCGCGCAGGCAACCGGAATTGAAGCAATGGTTTTTGAATGGGCAGTTCCCAGAGGGAACTATACAACCATAGCTGGGATTGATGTAAATCGTCTTCTTATAAGAGGGGCGAGGCGCAATCCTGCTAATACATACCCCAATAACGTATGGGGATATGGACAAATTGATATCAATACTCTTTTTGAACGCCTCACCAATATTTAATTGGGACATCCCATGATTTAGGACGGATCAAACTGAAATTTTGAAATAATGGTTGAGCTGTGGAGAAGGTTCCTGTATAATAACGGTACGAAAGAGAACAGCAAAAGGAAAGGATTGGAGATACGAGATGGAGCATGAGGAAGAGATCGGACTGGAATCATTAAACGGTTTGATAACGAGTGAACTGAAGTGGTATGTATTTGATCTGATTGCGGAAGGATTAAAGCTGGATAAAATAGATGAAAGCAAATACAGCCTGGAGAAAGAAGATAAAGAAAGAATCAGCTTTTTTATTCAGGATGGAACAATTGTGGTTTCCGGAGCTGACGGTGAGGCGTTAAAGTCTTATGAAAATCTTTATCTGGCAGTGTGCGATTTTTATAAGCGGCTTTATGAGAATGAGACGAAGACGGAGGAAGCTGTCTCCCGTTTCCTTACCAGAACGCTTGATTTGCCGGTGATTATGAAAAAGCCCAGCAGATCCCTGCTGATTGAGCAGATTAGAGAATGTGAAGAGCGGATCGCAGCGATAGATGAGCAGCTAAAAGATGAAGATGTAAAATCTCTGAAAGCAAAACGCAGACTGGATATGATTTATCTGGAAGGATTAAAGAAAAAACTGTCCGCACTTCATAAATAAATATATTTTATGTGAATAAAAACAATGGAATGGGTGATAATAGAATTATACCAAAGATAAGTGAATACTTATCCTCCCCTTTTTAATACCCCATGTGCGGCAAAGGCGTCGCATGTGGGGTATTTTTTTGCTTCAGGCATGATATGAACAATAAGGCTGTGAATGGAAATGCAGAAGGATTGGTGGAGAAATTAAAAAAAGACCGCTTAGAAGTGGTCTTTTAAATAAGTGTTTATGCAGGTTTAACATTAACAGCCTGTGGTCCGCGTTTACCTTCTGCCATATCAAATGTTACAGACTGACCATCGTCTAAAGACTTATAACCGTCCATAGCAAGACCTGAGAAATGAACGAAAACTTCGTTGCCCTGCTCATCGCTGATAAAACCAAATCCCTTTTGTGCATTAAACCATTTTACTGTACCTTTCATGAAAGATACCTCCTTAATTTTAAAATTATATTTGCCTAACTAAAAATCGCATATATAAGTAAATCACCAATAGAATAATGACTTACGTATACATGCGAAATCACGACTTTATTAAACTACTTGCCAAGTATATCACATTAGTTAAAAAGAGTCAATAGAGATAAATATATTCTTAATTGCACCAATACATTTAGTCATTTTCAATTCTGTCTATGGAGTTTGCGTTATATAATGTATCCGACCCTCCTTGTAAAAATACGTTATAAAGTGCTGATTTTGGCCTCTAACTTGTATAATTTTGGCGTATGGATTGAAATTCATAAAAATAAGGCTTAATCTAAAAAAAAGGGGGTGCTCGTTATGGTGAGAATCGGATGATTAGAAATTAAATGAAAAAGATCTTATTGTTATTATTATGTACAGGTTTATTTTTTCAATCAAATTATGTGATATCAAACGCATCAACCGGTAATTATAATACTAAGGCAGAGGGGGAGAAGGTGATTACTGATCGCAATACTATTGAAAAAATGGCATTGCAAGATGGAATAAATCCTCAATCCGTCAATAAAATTATTATCAATGAATACGAGTTGAAACCGACTGCAATAAAAAAAGTGCCTCAAGATAATTTTAAAGCAAAACGTTTAACGTCTACTTTCTATACAAGGTCCAGCGTCAATTGACAATGAATATAGTGTTACTGGAAAAGTTGAAATTACAGCTGGAGTTTCTATTCCTACGTCGGTTTTCGAAGCGAATTTTGGAGTTTCAATAGGTGAAGAATCATCATTTACTAAAAGTTTGCATATAGAAGTCCCATCTGGAAAAATCAATAATATTAGATATTACGTAAATTATAGGAAAAAAACATACGATATCTATTATGAGTATTCAAATTCCATAGGATTATGGTATTCGCAAGGATCGGGAGAAACTATGCTGCCTTGTGGAATTGTAGTAAGACAATATGTTTAATTAGAGGTCTTTTAACATGAAGAAAGTGATATCTGGATCATGCTGTATAATATCTGGCACATTATTACAAATAGCATTTATAATAGTTACGTGGCTGTCCATAAATGACGTGCAATCATATAAAGAAATAGGTAAATTTTGGCAGGCTGCAATCAATTACCGATTATTACCATTCTTAATACTATCATATTTTCTTATTGCACTAGGGCTAATTTTTGTAATATGGGGAATATTTGAAAGAAAACCGGATATTAAGTGATTATGAATTTAAACTTATGGGGCTGTTGCAAAAATGGATGAATCATCTATTGGAGCAATAGCTCCTTTTTTTACTAAAAATAAAAAACCGGATTCCTGGTTATAAAAAGTTTAAAGAAACAGCAGGGTCAGGATAGACGCTTGAAAAACAAGATAAGAACTGATATACTCTGATTTAAAACGCCAATTACCGTGAATTACACGTTTGAAAGGTGAAATGGAATGGAAAATAAGAAAAACAGCCGGCTGCATAGGTTCTGGGGTACACTTTCCCTACAGAAAAAGGTGAATTATATTACAGCCAGCGGAGCTGCTGTGGTAATATTATCGATTATAGCCAACTTTATGGTGGCTGGGTTTGGTATGAGAGGATTCAGTTCTGTATTAAGGAACAATTCCCAGAGTCTGGCATTCTGGTCAGCAATGGAGAATGAAAAGAATGCGTTTGCTTCTTATATAAGGGATGAAACGGAAGACAGCCGTGATGCATACCGCAAGGCCTGCCGGAACACAAAGCGGGCGGTTGACCAGCTTCCTTATGATTATAAGAAGACCGGGCGGTATCAGTATGCAAAAGTATGGTCGATCCGGAATATGTATGAAAGTTATTCCGGATACCGGGAATCGTTTCATAAACTGACAAAGCAGGATTCGGATTATACGGAAAAACTATATACGATATACAGAGTGCAGGGGTATTTAACTACTCATGCAGGACAGTTGGAACAGATGACAGTAAAACAGGGCAATGAAAGCTACGAAAGCAACCGCTATCTGTTGGTGATTATCCCGCTGGTCAGTATAATCTGGGGTGTCGTTTCCCTGCTTTTGGTTAAGCTTCTAAACCGTTCCATTAACCGCAGCATTATACGCCCTGTGGTGGAACTGGCTGAGGATTCTGCAAGAATCGGGAAGAATGATTTTTCCGGCGAAGATGTGAAGAAAGAAGGAGACGATGAAATAACAGGACTGGTACGGGCTTTTTCTTCCATGAAATCTTCAACCCGCGGTTATATTCGTGCATTAACGGAAAAGCATGAGATGGAAAAGCAGTTGGATGAGGTTCGCCTGCAGATGCTTAAAAACCAGATCAATCCCCATTTCCTTTTTAATACCTTAAACATGATATCCAGCATGGCACAGATTGAGGAAGCCAAAGTAACAGAGAAAATGATCTCTGCGCTAAGCAGTCTTTTCCGCTATAACTTAAAGTCAACGGATTCTGTGATGCCTCTAGAGCGGGAATTAAAGGTAGTTCAGGATTATATGTATCTGCAGCAGATGCGTTTCGGACAGCGATTCCAGTATATGACAGACTGCAGTCCCCAGACCCTTGACATACTGATTCCCTCCTTTTCGCTGCAGCCCCTTGTGGAAAATGCAGTTATACATGGACTTTCCAAACGAAGCAGGGGAGGAAAGATTCTTATCCGCTCCTGGCTGAAGGAAGGAAAGCTGGTAATATCCGTAGCAGATACGGGAGAAGGAATCAGCAAAGAAACTCTGGAAGAAATCCGCAGCTCATTAAGAGAGGGAAATGAAACAAAAACAGGGATCGGTGTGGGGAATATTTACCGGAGAGTCCATGGGATGTATCAGGATGGGGAGGTATCCATATTCAGCAGTCCCTGTAAAGGAACGGCTGTACAGCTTGCCTTTACCCCGGACTACCGAAAGAATTCGTAAGGAGGCAAGATATATGTATCGTATATTACTGGCAGATGATGAGCAGATCGAACGAATGGCGCTGGCAAGAAGGCTGATCAAACATTTTGGTGACAGTATCGCAATCAGTGAGGCGGCTGACGGAGCAGATGCAATTGCCATTTTTGAGAGGGAAAAGTGTCAGATCGCAATTCTGGATATTGCCATGCCGGAACTAAACGGTGTGGAGGCAGCAGAGCGGATCAGGAGTTTAAGCAGGGATTGTGTCATTATCTTTTTAACTGCATATGATGAATTTTCCTATGCGAAGAGAGCGATTGTCATACGGGCTCTGGATTATCTTTTAAAACCTTGTGAAGAAGAGGAGCTGCTTGCTGTCATGGAAGAAGCCATGCGCCTCGCAGATATCGGTTCAAATGCTGGTCCGGAACCTCATGAACCTGATTCAGAACTCCATGAATCAGAAGATGGAGATGCTAAAAGTGAAGTAGCAGCAAGGATTCTGGAATATATAAAGAATAATTATATGAAGGAAATATCCATGCAGGATGCAGCCCGGATGCTTCACTATTCCGATGCCTATTTTTGTAAGCTGTTTAAGCAGTGTTTTGACCAGAATTTCACCACTTATCTGACAAAGGTCAGAATCAGTGAGGCGAAAAAGCTGCTTATGAATAAAAATGCCAGTGTAAAGGACGTGAGTATACAGGTGGGATATTTTGATTCCAATTATTTTGCTAAGGTATTCAGACGAATTACCGGAATGCTTCCTTCAGAATTTCGCGATGGTCAGAATGCACAAAAATAAATATATATATTTATGCAAATTGTCGAAAGCTCCAGGGAGGATGTTAAAATATTCTTCCTGGAAGACAATCCTCTACGGTACAAAAAAAAGCTTCAGGTTATATAATTGAGAAAGTATTCAGGCAGGCAATGGCCCTTGCTGATTCGCTCAATCAGATAATCCGGGGCTTATTTTTTTTGTCGTATTACATCTTAAAAACAGATGGAAGGAAAGAAATCATATGAAGAAATTCTTAAAGAGACTGGCAGCGGGCATTCTGGCAGCTGCTTTGGCAGCAGGACTTAGTGGCTGCAGTATGGCAACTTCAGGGAAAAGGATCATACGGATCTCACACGCACAGGCTGAGACACATCCGGAGCATTTAGGTCTTCTTGCATTTAAACAGTATGTGGAGGAACAGCTTGGAGATAAGTATGAGGTGCAGATATTTCCCAATGAGATTCTTGGCTCAGCCCAGAAAGCAATTGAACTTACACAGACAGGAGCAATTGATTTTGTAGTTGCAGGCACAGCAAATCTGGAAACCTTCGCGGATGTATATGAAATATTCAGTATGCCGTATTTATTTGACTCCGAAGATGTGTACCGCTCAGTTATGGAAGATACGGACTATATGCAGAATATTTATCAGTCTACTGACGACGCGGGATTCCGTGTTGTCACCTGGTACAATGCAGGAACCAGAAATTTCTATGCCAAGACACCCATTCGTACACCGGATGATTTAAAGGGAAAGAAAATCCGTGTGCAGCAAAGCCCTGCCAGCGTAGCAATGGTGCAGTCCTTTGGCGCAGCAGCAGCTCCTATGGGATTTGGAGAAGTGTATACTGCCATACAGCAGGGAGTCATAGATGGAGCGGAAAACAATGAGCTGGCGCTTACCAATAACAAGCATGGCGAAGTGGCGAAATATTACTCTTATAATAAGCATCAGATGGTACCGGATATGCTGGTTGGTAATTTGAAATTTTTAAACAGCTTAAGCCCAAAAGAGTATGAAGTTTTTAAAGAGGCGGCCAGACGCTCCACAGAAGTAGAGCTTGCTGAATGGGATAAGAGTATAGATGCAGCGAAAGTAAAGGCTAAAACTGAGATGGGTGTGGAATTCATCGATGTTGATGTAGATGCATTTAAGAAAATGGTTCTTCCGCTTCATGAAAAAATGCTCAATGATAATCCAAAAATCAGAGATTTATATCAGCACATTCAGGAAGAAAATCAAAAATTAAAGGGAGGACAATAAGATGTCTGCAATTCATCAGGTAAAAGACCAGATTATGAAGATACTTGGAGCAGTCATTACCGTTTTGTTTGCAGCAATGACGGTAATCGGAACCTACCAGATTATTACCAGATATTTTTTTAACAGACCGAGTACGATTTCAGAAGAACTGCTGACGTATTCCTTCACCTGGATGTCATTGTTTGCCTCTGCTTATGTATTTGGGAAAAAAGACCATATGCGAATCGGATTTCTGGCAGATAAATTTACTGGTACGGGTAAAAAATATCTGGAATTTTCCATAGAAATACTGGCATTTGTATTTGCCGGTGTGGTGATGGTTTATGGCGGAAGCGCCATTACAAAGCTTACGATGATGCAGACAACCGCATCCCTGCAGATTCCCATGGGGTATATTTATGCAGCAGTACCTGTTACAGGAGTGCTTATCATGGTGTTTTGCCTGGTAAATGCGTTGGATATACTGCATACGGATTTCAGCGTAAAGGAGGAGGAAGCCTAAATGAATATATCCATATTTTGCGGACTGATCATACTGTTTGTTCTGGTAGTCCTGCTTTTGTTAGGAGTACCGGTAGCTGTAGCGCTTGCCGTTTCCTCCATATGTGCCATTTTGCCTATCTTAAACACAGGGGCAGCGGTGTTAACAGGTGCACAAAGAATCTTTTCGGGAATTTCTGTGTTCAGTCTTCTTGCCATTCCGTTTTTTATTCTGGCAGGAAATATCATGAACAAGGGCGGCATTGCAATCCGTCTCATTAATTTTGCAAAGCTGTTTACAGGAAGAATTCCTGGTTCCCTGGCCCATACAAATGCTGTGGCTAACATGCTGTTTGGTTCAATTTCAGGATCAGGAACAGCCGCAGCCTCCGCCATGGGAGCGATCATAGGTCCCATTGAGGAAGAGGAAGGCTATGACCGGGACTTTTCTGCTGCTGCCAATATCGCAACTGCACCAACCGGACTTTTAATTCCTCCCAGCAACGTTATGATTACGTATTCTCTTGTCAGCGGTGGAACTTCCGTTGCTGCACTTTTTATGGCAGGCTATATTCCTGGTATTTTATGGGGCCTGGCCTGTATGATTGTGATCTATTTTCTGGCAAAGAAAAAGGGATATCAGAGTACAAAACGTTTCACTGCAAAAGAAAAGATCCGTGTTCTCCTTCAGGCGATTCCCTGCCTTCTAATGATTATTATTGTAATTGGAGGAATTATTGGGGGAATCTTTACGGCTACTGAGGGAAGTGTGGTGTCTGTTGTTTACAGCCTGATTTTGTCTCTGTTCTTTTATAAATCGTTAAAGCTTTCTGAGCTGCCGAAGCTGTTTTTAGAAAGTGCCCAGATGACAGGAATCATTATATTTTTAATTGGAGTTTCCAGTATCATGAGCTGGGTTATGGCGTTTACCGGGATTCCCGGAGCAGTTTCAGATGCCATGCTGGGAATCAGCAGCAACCGTTACGTAATTTTATTCATTATTAATATTCTTCTGCTTTTAGTGGGAACTTTTATGGATATGACACCGGCCTGTCTGATCTTTACACCTATTTTCCTGCCTGTCTGCCAGGCGTTGGGAATGAATACCATTCATTTTGGAATTATGATGATTTTTAACTTATGTATCGGAACCATCACTCCTCCGGTAGGAACAACACTGTTTGTGGGAGTGAAAGTGGGACAGACGAAGATTGAAAATGTCATAAAAACACTGCTTATTTATTTTGCTGCTATTTTTGCAGTGCTTCTTATGGTATCGTACATTCCCCAATTGTCCTTATGGCTGCCGGGGCTACTTGGATATGTATAAAAAAATGTAAATGGGAACTGCCTCCGATTCCTTCCTGTGAGGGGATGAGGCAGCTCCCATTTTCTCAAACCCTGCAGAGAATGACAAAAAGAGAAAAAACATTTTGCAAAATTTATCAATATGTTATATACTGTTTGATGGAGTATTACAAGAAAGAACAGACAAAAGGATGGTTTTAATCATGACTATTTTAGAAAATTGGAGAAATTTAGCATACGGTGAAGGTCTGGATGATAAAGGTAAAGAAGAATTATGGACCGAATATTTTAAAGTTGAAAAAGGTATCTATGAACATATTCTGTCAAAGCCGGAAGAAGCAGCGGAAGGAACTGTAGAAGAACTGGCTAAAAGATATGGCACAGATGTGCAGACAATGACAGGATTCTTAGATGGTATTAATGAAAGCTTAAAGGGCTACGAAAATCCCATTGAGACAATGGATGAGAATACAGTAGTTAAGATCGAAATCGATCCTGAAAAGCTTTATTACAATATGGTAGAAGCAAAGGCTGAATGGCTCTACAGCCTTCCTCAGTGGGATCAGATTCTGACAGAGGAGAAGAAAAAAGAGCTTTACAAGACTCAGAAGGCTTCCGGAACTATTGTAAAAGGTGCTAAGGTCGGAAGAAACGACCCATGTCCTTGCGGCAGCGGCAAGAAATATAAAAAATGCTGCGGACGCAGCCTGTAATCGTAACCGGATGCTGCTTATGCAGTAAGACAATGAGACAGGAAAGCAGGTACCTCTTTGAGGCTACCTGCTTTATTTTCCCTATGGAAAAAGGTTGTTGAAAAGAAAGGAAAACTTAGTGGAAGCGTATACAAATTTTGCAGAGGTCTACGATTTGTTTATGGACAATATTCCATACGAGGACTGGTGCAGCTATGTGACTTGTCTTTTAAAGGAATATGGAACCAGGGAGGGGCTGCTTCTGGATTTGGGCTGCGGAACGGGAAGTCTGACAGAGCTTCTGGCAGATGCCGGCTACGACATGATTGGAGTGGATAATTCCGAAGATATGCTGCAGATTGCTATGGATAAGAGAGCAGAATCTGGTAAGGATATTCTTTATCTGATGCAGGATATGAGGGAGTTTGAGCTTTACGGCACTGTGAAAGCGGTTATAAGTATCTGCGACTGTATCAATTATATTCTGGAATACAGAGATCTGGTGAAGGTTTTTGGTCTGGTAAATAATTATCTTGATCCTGGCGGTGTGTTTATCTTTGATTTAAATACTGTTTATAAGTATGAGACGGTGATGGGTGATACTACCATTGCAGAGGACCGGGAGGAATGCAGCTTCATCTGGGATAATTATTACGACGGGGATACAAAGCTTAACGAATATGATCTTTCCCTGTTTATTAGGGAGGAAGAGGATCTCTATCGGAAATATACGGAAACCCATTACCAGAGAGCTTATACCATTGAGGAAATTCAAAAAGCGTTAGAAGAGGCCGGTATGGAATTTTTAGAAGCATACGATGCTTTTACCAGGGAACCGGTGAAGGATACCAGCGAGCGAATTTATCTGATTGCAAGAGAGCATGGAAAGGAGTACAATCATGGCTGATTATATTGTAAGAGCAACAGCGGGAGATCATCAGATCCGTGCATTTGCGGCAACTACCAGAGATCTGGTGGAATATGCAAGGCAGGCACATAATACAAGTCCTGTGGCTACGGCTGCGTTAGGAAGACTGTTAACAGCAGGCGGTATGATGGGGATTATGATGAAAGGTGAAGAGGATTTACTGACAATTAAAATCCAGGGAAGCGGACCTATAGAAGGATTGACGGTAACTGCCGATTCCAAAGGAAACGTTAAGGGATATGCGTATAATCCCGGAGTCATGCTGCCCCCCAATGAGTTTGGAAAGCTGGATGTAGGCGGAGCGGTTGGAGAGGGTGTTTTGAGTGTAATACAGGATATCGGGCTGAAAGAGCCTTATGTAGGTCAGACGATTTTAGTAGGCGGAGAGATTGCAGAAGATCTTACTTATTATTATGCCAATTCGGAGCAGACCCCGTCTTCTGTGGCTCTTGGGGTTCTGATGAACAAAGATAATACAGTGAAGCAGGCAGGAGGATTTATCATTCAGCTTCTTCCGGGCGCATCAGAAGAGATGATTGATCTTCTGGAGAAAAGATTAGGCGAGATTCATTCGGTTACTTCTCTACTGGAAGAAGGAAAAACTCCGGAGATGATACTGACTCATATATTAGGCGGACTTGGTCTGGAGATAATGGAGCAGACTCCTGTTAAATTCACCTGTAACTGCGATAAAACCAGAGTGGAAAAAGCCCTGATCAGCATCGGCAGAACAGAACTGGAAGATATGATAGAGGAAGGAAAGAGCATTGAAGTAAACTGCCATTTCTGTAACAAAAATTATGAATTCAAAGTAGAAGATTTAAAAGATTTATATGAGAAAGCGAAATAGCAAAACTTGTGATAAACATCAAAAAGAGCCATCTTCGGATGGCTCTAATCGTAATCATGTGAAACAATATAACTTCTTCCTATATTGAAAAAAGGTACACTGATAAGTCAATGATTATATTTTGATAACGTTTGTAGCCTGAGGACCCTTTGCTCCGTCTACTACATCGAACTCTACAGCAGCGCCTTCTTCTAAAGACTTGAAACCATCCATGTTGAGACCTGAGTAGTGAACAAATACATCGTTACCCTGTTCGTCGGAAATAAATCCGTAACCCTTTTGGTTGTTAAACCACTTAACTGTACCTTTCATTATGATACCTCCAAAACGACTAAAAATTGTACTGTTACAGGATATCTGTAACTTCCCTAAGAATAGCATAAAATGGGTAAGGTGTCAAACATTTTCCACCATAAAAAACAAGAATTCTCTAAAAAAAATGAATCCGAAAAATGTGTGGTAAAATCACTGGTAATTATGATAAAATGGGTGAAGATTTTACATTGGGACAAGAAGGGATAAATATGAAGTTTAGAAATTTATGGGGGCATTTTTGCACCATTCACATACACAAATACCGTGTCATGAAAAACTGCTTTCGGGTAGGACTGATTAAACAGGGGCTGCTTCATGATTTATCCAAATACAGTCCGGAGGAATTTTTTGCAGGTGTCTTATATTATCAGGGAAACAGAAGCCCCAATGCGGCAGAGATTGAAGAAAAGGGATTCTCAAGGGCATGGCTGCATCACAAGGGGAGGAATAAGCATCACAGCGAATACTGGATCGATTTTTCCATGGATCATGCAAAGGGGATGATTGGTTATAAAATGCCTCTCAACTATGTGGTGGAGATGGTCATGGACCGGATTGCGGCATCAAAGACCTATAAAGGCAGGGAATATACGGATGCATCACCATGGGAATATTATGTGCAGGGAAAAGCATATATGATTATCGCACCTGAGACAGAGACGCTTCTGGAAACGCTCCTTTTGATGTTAAAGGATGAGGGTGAGAGAAAAACCTTTTCCTATATCAGGGAACTGTTAAAAAAAGGGGATTATTAAAAGAATTATGGAATTTTTAATCAGCAGGACAAAGCGTTCTTATGAATTCAATATGGTAAAAAGTCACTGGCATCCTTACTATGAGCTGTTTTACCTGGTGTCAGGACATTGTAAAATATTCATCAATCATACCTTATATTATGTAGAGCCTGGTGACATGATATTTATCTCTCCGGGAGAGATCCACCGGACGACCTATCATTCCAGTCCGGTCAATGAAAGGATCACTCTGAGCTTTGATAAGGAATACTTAACCGATATGACAAAAAACTGCGGCGGCCAGATGACCGTTTCTCTCTTTGGCAATTCCAGGATCTGTGTACCGGCAGGGAGAAGACCGTATACAGAAGAACTGATTCAGAAGATGGTCTATGAAGGAGCCGGTCAGGACGGATATTCTTCTATGATGAAGAAGAATTATCTATATGAGCTGTTGGTTTTTCTGTACAGGTGTCAGGGAGCTAAGGCAGACACAGGGAAGATGGAGGTTGCGGAGAAGGCAATTGAGGAAGCGGCGGAATACATCTACCATAACTTTGAAGTGCCGATAACTCTTAATGAGATGGCAGAGCGGATTCATATGAGCCCGGCCTATTTTTCAAGGAAATTCAAAGCTGTCACAGGATTCGGATTCAAGGAGTATCTGACCAATATCCGTATTCGGGAAGCGGCCTCGCTGCTGCTTAACACGGATAAATCCGTTACAGATATTGCAATGGAATGCGGGTTCGGAGACGGAAATTATTTTGGAGATGCCTTTAAAAAGATTAAAGGCGTATCTCCAAGGGATTTCCGGAAAATGCAGGGTATATTATAATCGGATTCAGGCCGTGGAAAGATGATCAAACAGATGCCGGATATAGTGCTGCAAAGTATCCGGATTCTGAAAAAACTCCGGTTCGTATGCAAAGTAAGTGATTTTATCTTTCCTCTGATTTTGAAGAGCCGGCGTCCATAAAGTCGAAAACTGAGGCACATAACAGCCGGTTTGCCGGACATAGCAGTTCTTTGCACTGGCCTTTATTCTTGCTTCTTTATCTACGTATTCGGCTACGCTTTTATGAATTGCCCTGTCCTCATAAATCAGGTAATAATAATTTTTGTAATCCGGATAAAAGTATTTCAGCTCTCCTTCGTATAAGTCAATGGTAAGGATCAGTTCTCTTCCCTCAGCTTTTGCCATGACCATGGAATTGGATTTAGAAAAACCAACCGGTACCGTAAAATCGTTCTCCAGAGTCAGCTGCAGCTGATGATGTTCCCGACCCAACAGGTCCGGACAGCTGATCAGGGACTGGTCTGTGAGAGTAAAGGGGTTCTCCAGAAAATCCGGATAGTTGAGTATTGGGAGAATCAGAGGCATGCCTTTTAAATCATCCTCATTATGTAGTATCAGTAAATCAAAGAGAAACTGTTCCCTGGAAATCAAGTAATCCTTATAGACTTCAATCAGCTGTCCGCCGGAATAAAGGTCCTTGCGTTCCACACCTAAGAATGCTTCAATGGCTTTCTGCTTCATGCTTAAAAGACTGAGAAGATTCCGGTACGGACGGATTTTTCTGTATATGTCCAGGCTTTCAACATCAGAAAAATCATAGTCAAGTCCGTATGCATGGCAGCGTTTTAGAAGATAGGGGATATCAAAACCATCCCCGTTAAAATGGATAACCTTTTTATATTCTTTAAGAAATTCAAAAAATGTTATAAGTACCGTCTTTTCCGAATCCAGAGTATTAGCAAACCACTGGCTCAGATTCCAGATTCCGTCTTTGTAATAGACACAGCCAATTAAATACAGCGTGGAATATTCTCCGGAAAAGCCGGTTGTTTCAATATCAAAAAACAGAAGATCTTCCCGGCAGCCTAAACGGTCCAGCGGGTAGGTTTCTTCGAATGGAATGTGTTTTTGAAGCGTTATCATCTGCAGTTTCGTCCTTTCTTTTCACTGAATATTATATCCAAAGCTTCCCGGTTCGTCAACGCACTACAGAATATTTGTTCGATCAATTACTTGCATATCAACTGGCAGTATGCTATGATTAATGTCAAAGTAATGCCAAACAGATGCAATCGTAAGGCTTAAAAGGAGAACTGAAGAAGTGATTTCTTTCGTAAAAGGCCCCGTGGCCGAGATGACAGAAGATTCCGTTGTGATTGAGTGCGGAAACATTGGATATGAGATTTTTGTTCCGGTATCTGTACTTGGGAAACTTCCGGGTATTGGCAGGGAAGCTAAGCTGTATACCTACTTTCAGGTAAGAGAGGATGCCATGTGTCTGTACGGCTTTTTGAGCCGGCAGGATTTAACAATGTTTAAGCAGTTAATCAGTGTGAATGGAATTGGTCCCAAAGGAGCGCTGGGGATTCTTTCTGCCATGGAACCGGATGATTTAAAGAGAGCGGTTATTTCAGGAGATGCCAAAGCCATATCCAGAGCACCCGGTGTTGGTGCCAAGACTGCACAGAGAATTATTCTGGACTTAAAAGATAAGATAGATACGGCAGACCTTCTTCCTCCTTCGTTTAAAGACCCAGGGAATGTGCTTTTGAAAGAGGACGGGGTGACGGGTGAGGCAGTGGATGCGCTCACAGCACTTGGATATTCACCAGCGGAAGCCGGTCGTGCGGTACGCCAGGTAGAGGTAACAGACACAATGTCGGTAGAGGACGTTTTAAAGGCTTCCTTAAAACATCTGGCATTTATATAGAATATAACAGGGTATGGCAAAGATGGAGCGTAGAATAATAACCACAGAATTAACAGAAGAGGATAAGAAGATTGAACCGAATCTAAGGCCCAGAAGTCTGAATGAATATATTGGACAGGAGAAGATCCGGTTGAATCTGAAAGTTTATATTGAAGCTGCCAAAGCAAGAGGGGAATCACTGGACCATGTGCTGTTTTACGGTCCTCCTGGACTGGGAAAGACTACTCTTTCCGGCATTATTGCCAATGAGATGGGAGTGAACATGAAAGTGACTTCTGGTCCCGCCATCGAAAAGCCGGGCGAGATGGCTGCTATTTTAAATAACTTACAGGAAGGCGATGTCCTGTTTGTTGATGAGATTCACCGATTGAACCGGCAGGTGGAAGAGGTGCTCTATCCGGCTATGGAGGACTTTGCCATTGATATTATGCTGGGTAAGGAATCCGCGGCCAGATCGATTCGTCTGGACCTTCCAAAGTTTACCCTGGTGGGGGCAACCACCAGAGCAGGGCTTTTAACAGCGCCTCTCAGGGACCGTTTCGGCGTCGTTCAGAAGCTGGAATTTTACACACCGGAAGAATTAAAGATTATTGTATCCCGTTCCGCAGAGGTCCTGGGAGTTGAAATTGAGGATGAGGGAGCAGCAGAGATTGCCAAGCGCTCCAGAGGAACCCCCAGGCTGGCAAACCGCCTGTTAAAAAGAGTCCGGGATTTTGCACAGGTCAAGTACCATGGCATTATAACAAAGGAAGTGGCTGATTTCGCACTGGATATCCTGGATGTGGATAAATTCGGACTGGATTATAATGACCGCGCGATACTAACCACGGTCATTGAGAAATTTGCCGGCGGCCCCGTGGGGCTTGATACCCTTGCTGCAGCCCTGGGTGAGGATGCGGGCACGCTGGAGGATGTGTATGAACCATATCTTCTAATGAATGGATTTTTAAACCGCACCTCCCGGGGGCGCGTTGCAACCGAAAGAGCCTATGGGCATCTTGGAATCTCTTTGGAGCCTTAGCTGCCTGAATTTTAGAACTTTCCTAACTGTGTAAAGTATGATATAGTAAAGAAAGAGCAAATGATAGCAGGGAGAGAACAACATGAATTCCAAACACTATACAGAAGTTTTGATAGATGGCAAGATCTATGCCCTTGGCGGCAGTGAAGAAGAAGGCTATATACAACGTCTTGCCAGTTACATCAATGAGATGATCATAACTTTAAAACGTCGGGAAGGATTCACAAAGCAGAGTGCTGAATACCAGAACGTTATGATAGAATTAAATATGGCAGATGATTTCTTTAAAGCAAGAGAGCAGATTGCTATACTGGAACAGCAGAAAGCGGAGATGGAAAAGGAAACCTACAGTTTGAAGCATGAGTTGGTTGCAACTCAGATGAAGCTGGAGGCAGTGAAGACAGAACTGGCAGGAATCAGGAATTCGTCCGGTTCCGACAGGAATGAATAAGGCAGGAGGGGGTATTTCATGGATGTTCCATGACCTCCTCCTTTTTATCAATTAGAATAAGAATATCCACAGGGAAATTTTGGAGGCAGAAGTGAAAAATACAGTTGAGATCCTTGCTCCGGCAGGCTCGTTTGAAAGCATGAAGGCTGCAGTCGCCTCAGGTGCAGATGCAGTTTATATAGGAGGAAGCAGGTTCGGTGCCAGGGCCTTTGCAGACAATCCCGGAGAGGACAAGCTTTTAGAGGCCATTGATTATGTTCACCTTTACGGCAGAAAACTCTATTTAACGGTCAATACTCTTATGAAAGAACAGGAGATGAAGGAGCTTTTTGACTATCTCCTCCCTTACTATCAACAGGGCCTGGACGCGGTTATCGTACAGGATCTGGGAGTTTTGGGATTTATCAGGGAACAGTTTCCGGATCTGCCTATTCATGCAAGCACACAGATGACGATTACGGGAGTTCATGGTGCCCGGCTTTTAAAAGACCTTGGTGCAGAGCGGGTGGTCACCGCAAGGGAATTATCTTTAAATGAGATCCGGCAGATCAAAGACCAGGTTGATGTGGAAATCGAAAGCTTTGTCCATGGGGCTCTTTGTTACTGCTATTCAGGACAGTGCCTTTTTAGCAGTCTCATTGGAGGACGGAGCGGAAACCGGGGAAGATGTGCACAGACCTGCCGCCTGCCCTTTGATGTGAGAGATGGTGGTAAGCCCATTGGTAAAAAAGATGAGCGGTACTGCCTGAGCCTGAAGGATTTATCCACACTGGATCTGATCCCTGATATTATGGAAGCTGGTGTATATTCCATGAAGATCGAGGGCAGAATGAAGAGTCCGCGTTATACGGCAGGCGTGGTTCATATTTACAGAAAATATGCAGATCTCTATTTGGAAAAAGGCAGGAGTGGATATCGGGTAGAAGAAGAGGATAGAAGGATACTTCTCGATTTATTTGACAGAGGTGGACAGACTGACGGATATTATAAGAACCATAATGGCAGGGATATGATAGTCTGGAAGGAAAAACCTTCATTCAGAGAGGGCAACAGTCAGCTTTTTGAACAGCTTGACCGGGAATACGTAGAAAAACAGTTAAAAGTACCGGTTACAGGAAACCTTTTTCTTACAGAGGGGAAGAATGCCTCTCTCATCCTTCAGTCTCAGGAATATCGCGTTTTAATAGAAGGAGACATGGTACAGACGGCCCAGAATCAGCCGATGTCAGAAGAAAAAGTATTAAAGCAGCTGAATAAAACAGGAAATACACCATTTCAGTTTGAAAGTCTCTCAGCAGAGATACAGGGAAATGTCTTTCTTCCAGTCCAGACTCTGAATGATTTAAGACGCAGAGGTCTTAAAGTGCTGGAAGCAGAGATACTCCATGAATACAGAAGAGAATACAGAAAACAGGATCTTCCTGACAAACAGGTAAGTAACTGCAATACCCGGTCATCTGGTGCTTGGAATCTGACTGTTTCCTTAGAGAAACCGGAGTGTTTTGACACAGCCGTTCACAATCTGAATGTGAATAGGGTCTATGTAGATGCAGCCCATTTTGAACCCCAACGGTGGAACCATTATGTACAGGCGTGTCATGACAGCAGTAAGGAGTGTATTCTTACTATGCCTCATATCTTCCGTATGGAGGCACAGCGCTTTTTTGACCGCAATCTGGTGCACCTTCAAAAAGCAGGATTTGACGGTTTCTTAATCCGCTCCATGGAAGAGATCGGATATTTAAAAAAAGCTAGCATACCGGGGAAGCTGGTTTTTGATTTTGGAATGTATGGTATGAACCGCCGGGCGCAAAAGATGTTACTGGACCTTGGTGCGAACGAGATTACCTGGCCTGTTGAATTAAACAGCCGGGAACTGGAAAAACTAGAAATTCCGGGAGAACTTTTAATTTACGGACGTCTTCCTATGATGGTGACGGCCCAGTGCCTCCATCAGGGAATGAAACAATGTGATCACACGCCGGTATTATTAAGTTTAAAAGACCGTATGGGAAAAGAGTTCCCCGTGAAAAACCATTGTACATTCTGTTACAATTCCATTTATAATTCAGCGCCTCTTTCCCTTTTGGGTTACAGTGATTCCGTGGAAGCATTATCTCCTGCCTCGTTAAGGCTTCAGTTTACAACCGAAAGTCCTGCAGAGACTGCTAAGATTATACAGGTCTTTGCAGACGAATTTTTAAACGGAAAAAAGGCAGAAGCGATTTTGACTGACTTTACCAGGGGACATTTTAAGCGCGGTATAGAGTAGGTGATTTATGATTAATCTGATAGTAGATGTATCAAGATATTTCATGATACTGCTGATTGCTTTATACACATATTTAAATTTTCGTTATTTTTCTTTTCATGACGAAAAGAAGAAAAACAGTATCTGCAGAAGACAGAACATATTTATGTTTCTGATTCATCTCCTGGCCTATGGTATTATCTGGCTGGAGATGAAAGATGAGCGTATGCTGGTCTTTTATGCGGCACAGGTACTGTTCTTTTTGGTGTACCTGTTTTTATCACGCCTGTTTTACAGAAATTTGTCAAAGCTGCTGGTTAACAATATGTGTCTGCTCTTATCGATCGGCTTCATTATGCTTACCAGACTTTCTTTTGACAGGGCTGTAAAACAGTTTACCATTGTTGTGGCAGCGGCAGCAGTTACTTTCATCATCCCCTTTGTTATCGACAGAGCATGGCAGCTTAGCAGGATACCATGGGTTTATGGTATTTTGGGAGGAATCCTTCTGGGAATTGTATACGTTGCAGGAACCAACAGCTACGGAGCGCAGCTTTCCATTGGTATTGCCGGATTTTCTTTTCAGCCTTCTGAATTCGTTAAGATCAGCTATGTATTTTTTATAGCAGCCATGTTTTACCGGTCTGTCAGCTTTCAAACGATTCTTGCAGTCACCGGTGTTTCTGCACTTCATGTTCTGATACTTGTACTATCCAGAGATTTGGGCAGTGCACTTATTTTCTTTACTACCTATGTGTTTATGCTTTTTATAGCAACCGGTAAATGGATATATTTACTTGGAGGTACAGCGGGAGGTGTTATGTCGTCTGTTTTGGCGTTTCACCTGTTTGATCATGTAAAGACAAGGGTGGCAGCCTGGTTAAATCCATGGTCCGATATTGCAGGAAAAGGATATCAGATCAGCCAGTCTCTGTTTGCCATTGGAACGGGGGGCTGGCTGGGAATGGGGCTTTACAGAGGGATGCCGAGAAAAATACCGGTTGTGGAGAAGGATTTTATATTCTCGGCGATTTCAGAAGAACTGGGAGGGATATTTGCCCTCTGTGTCCTGTTAATCTGCCTTGGATGCTTTCTTCAGTTTATGATGGTGGCAGGAAGTATGCAGGCCTTGTTTTATAAGCTCATTGCTTTCGGCCTGGGGATGATATATGCAATTCAGGTGTTTTTAACAATAGGAGGAGTTACGAAATTTATCCCATCTACCGGAGTCACTCTTCCCTTAGTCAGTTATGGAGGAAGTTCGGCAGCCAGCACTTTTATTATTTTTGGTATCATTCAGGGACTTTATATTCTTAAACGCAATGAAGAGGAAGAGGACAGGTATGAAAGCTAATACAAATCCAAAAGCAAATCATCATATCTTAATACTGACCTATGGGGTTGTCATGCTTTTTATAGGTCTGGCGGTTTACTATGGATATTTTCTACAGGTGGAGAGCGAAAGTGTAATCAACAATTCCTATAATACCAGACTGGACAGCTTTGCCGACAGGGTAGTACGCGGTGAGATTATCAGCAGTGACGGACAGATACTTGCCAGAACGGATGTGGATGGGGAAGGACATGAGACAAGGATTTATCCTTATGACTCCATGTTTGCACATTCAGTGGGATATTCGGTAAATGGAAAGACAGGTCTGGAGGCCCAGGCTAATTTCTATCTGTTAACCAGCCATGTCAATATTATGGAACAGATTTTTAATGAGTTGTATACCAGAAAAAGCCAGGGAGATAACGTGGTGACGACCCTTGATGTGGAGCTTCAGAAAAAAGCATATGAAACTCTTGGTAAAAGAAATGGGGCAGTTGTTGTCATGGAGCCCGATACAGGGAAGATTCTTGCCATGGTCTCAAAACCTGATTATAATCCAAACACCCTGTTAAGCGACTGGAATAATCTGGTTGCAGACGAGAATACATCAGGTCAGCTTTTAAACCGTGCAACCCAGGGACTTTATCCGCCGGGATCCACGTTTAAGATTATTACGGCGCTGGAATACATCAGGGAGAATCCCGATACTTATAAGGATTACACCTTTGATTGTGACGGTATTTATGAAAATGGGGATTATGCCATCAAGTGCTATCACGAAACTGCCCATGGGCATCAGAATTTTACCCAGGCATTTGCAAATTCCTGTAACGGAGCCTTTGCAAGTCTCGGGCTTGTGATGGATTTGAACGGATTAAAAAATACAACCCGTCAGATGCTGTTCGGTACAGATTTATCCCTTCCTTTTCCTGCTAACAGAAGTTCTTATATTATGGAACCGGGAGCTGATACCTGGCAGATCCTTCAGACTGCAATTGGTCAGGGGCAGACTCAGATCACGCCTCTTCATAATGCCATGATTACCTGCGCCATTGCCAATGGGGGAACTTTGATGAAGCCATATCTGATTGATTATGTGGAGAATGCAGGTGGAGATGTTATAAAAAAGTTTGTTCCCCAGACTTATGAAACCATTATGACTGCAAAAGAATCAGCCAGTCTGACAGAACTGATGAAAGCGGTGGTTACGGAAGGAACCGGTTCTGCCATTCGCACAGATGCCTATACGGCAGCGGGGAAGACAGGATCAGCAGAATTTGATAAAAATAAAGAGACACATGCATGGTTTGTTGGATTTGCTCCTGCAGAACATCCGAAGATCGCAGTCAGTGTGATTGTAGAAGAGGGCGGGTCTGGTGGAAAGACTGCTGCACCCATCGCCAGGTCGCTTTTTGATTTATATTTTTCCAGATAAGGGAAGATTTCAGCCCATTCTTTCGGCGATTACACACTTGCATATCATTATAAAAAGAGGTATACTAGAGCCAGTCTGTGAGACACACCAAAATCGGGATCCGGCTGGATCCGCGGTTTCACTCTGGAGGAATTGCAATGATAGAAGCAACGAGTTGTGGCGGTGTGGTTATTTTTCGAGGTAAAATTCTGGTTTTATATAAGAATTACAAAAACAAGTATGAAGGTTGGGTTTTGCCAAAGGGAACAGTAGAAGCGGGTGAAGAGTATAAAGAGACGGCACTTCGGGAAGTGAAAGAAGAGACCGGGGTAAGTGCGTCTATTATCAAGTACATTGGTAAGAGTCAGTATTCTTTTAATACGCCTCAGGATATGGTGGAAAAGGATGTATACTGGTATCTCATGATGGCCGACAGCTATTACAGTAAACCACAACGGGAAGAATATTTTATTGATTCAGGATACTATAAGTTCCATGAAGCATATCATCTTCTGAAGTTTTCCAATGAAAAGCAGATTTTAGAAAAAGCCTATAATGAATATCTGGATCTGAAGAAGAGCAACCTTTGGGGGAATAAAAAGTATTTCTGAAGAAAGTCAGAGCCAGTTTCCTGACTGCCAAAAAAGCCGGAAAAGCTTCTGCCATAACTTTTTCGGCTTTTTTCTATTATAGACATTTGATTTGTTAAAACATAGATTCCAGATCCTTAAATTTAGCAAGCAGTGTTTCCGGGTTAAGCTCAAAGATCAGTCCTTTCTGTTTTTCACTTTCCATAACTCGTCCCAAATAGGAACAATGGTTTATCATTGGGTCATCGTGCCGTTTAGAAATCACTTCAAGATCTTCTACGGCGACGATTTCATCGACTACGATTCCCCACTGGATTTGATCTAAGATAAGAACCATTTCCTTGTATATGGTAGAACGGAACAGGTCCTTTGTCTGGTCCAGAAGCTTTAATATGACAGGCATACATTCATCTTTAGCACACGCTAAAACTTTACGAAGGCATTCGGACTCCTGGCAGTTCTCACAGTCTCTTTTACAGTTATCAGCCTCATCGGCTGCTCTGTGAAGTTTCTCATGAGGTTCTTCGATTTTTTTTAAATGGCTGATTATTGCCGTATTATCTGTGGTGAAATGATCATACCATTTACCCAGGGCACATTGGTGGGGATCCCGGGCGAGATTGAAGGATCCGCCATCTTTGATAAAACGCTCCAATTCGCTGACCCAGTTAATATGATCCTGCTTCCTCGCATCAATCATCTGCTCAAAGTCCCTGCATTCTTCTGTTATGGGCTTTAAACCAAATGTAATGCGTAAATCCATCATATTAATGACTTTGTCCCGGTACTTAAACATTCCGGTGATGTTGGCAGGTGCAGCGGGAATGGTGCTGTATTCCGGCAGCTGTAAAATTGTGGATATGTACTTGCTGTTTATGCAGTATAAGGAGCCTGCAATTTTAAAAATAATATAGGGACATTTGATTTCTTTTTCCATTCTCTTTCGGTCCTTACCTTTTTTATTTGCTGTTAATGTTTATTATAAATCTTATTTCCTTATACTTCAACGTGTTTTTGGAAAATATATGTCAAAACTTAAGGAATGTACTATGAATAACTGGAAAATCAGGGTATAATGAGTTAGGATATCTGATTAGATAAGCTTGGAGGAAAAAAATATGCTAAAGTATTACGACGGAGATATCTTTATGTCTGATGCAGATATCATCTGCCATCAGGTAAATTGTCAGGGAGTATTTGAACGCGGTTTGGAAGGTCAAATTAAAAAAATGTTTCCGGAAGTAGAAAAGACATACCGGATTATTACGAAACAGTGGCAGGAGCAGGCGGGAGGTATTACCTCCGGTTTATTAGGGAGAGTATCGGCGCAGCCGGTTGAATTAAGTGGCAGATGGTTTCTGATTGCCAATCTGTATGGACAGGATAAATACGGTAAAAACGGAATTTATACGGATTATAAAGCGCTTACACAGGCCGTTACTGAGATCCGTGATTTTGTGGATGTCAGAGGTAAACTGGAGAAGGTGGCATTTCCGTATGAAATGGGCTGTAAGAATGCAGGCGGCGACTGGAATAAAGTGGAAGAAATTTTAAAAAATTGCTTTTTAGATTACCAGGGAGAAGTTCAGATCTGGAAGAATGACTCTGGTCAATAAAACGAGAACAGATTATTTAGTCAGCAGCAATTATAAGGGAGGAACGAATATGGCAAAAGTCAGCTCTTTAAGCCGCAGTATCACTGCTTTTTATGTGGAATGGAGTGCACTCAACCACTACTTATCGTCTTATGAATGTGATAGAAATGGTCTGCCCTATATTGGATTTTCAGACCCCCGAGTTCAAAAACTGTGGAAGGGTTTGTCCGCACAGGAGCGGAGAGAAATTATGAAGCGGCTGGGCACAAAAAATGAAACAGAATTACAAAATTATTTTACGTAATTTTGAAAGGAACGAAAAAGATAGGAGTTTCAGATGTCAGAAAAAAGATTCGTAGTTATAGATGGCTCTTCCATGCTGTCAACCTGCTATTATGCGGTTTTGCCAAGAGAAATCATGTTTGCCAAGACAGAAGAGGAAAAGAAGAAGCACTATGACAAGATACTTCATGCCAAAGATGGGACTTATACCAATGCTATTTTCGGCATGCTGAAGATGGTAGCGTCACTTATGAAGAAGCAGCAGCCGGATCATATCGCTTTTGTTTTCGATAAAACAAGAGACACCTTTCGAAGAGAACTTTATTCTCAGTATAAGGGTACAAGAGGAGCCACACCGGAACCTTTAAAGGAACAGTTTGCACTCATGGAGCGTATTCTGGAAGAAGTTGGATTTAAAGTGCTTTGCTGCAATCAGTATGAGGCGGATGACTATGCAGGGAGTCTTGTCCTTAAATTCAGAGAGCAGATCCCTATGGTGGTTTTGACAAAGGACCATGATTACCTTCAGCTGGTAAATGATGAATACAATGTCCGTGCATGGATGGTACAATCCCGCCAGGAGAAGGCGGACGAGCTTTATCAAAAATATTATTCTTTTTACGGCATGAAGAAAGAAGAGATTAATCTGCCGGAAAAAGTGTTTGAATACACTTCTGATACGGTCCTTCGTGAGGAAGGCGTGCTGCCGGAGCAGATCCCGGATTTAAAAGGGATACAAGGCGACGCTTCCGACAATATTCCTGGTGTTAAGGGTGTCAGCAGTGCTGCTCCCATATTGCTGAGAGAGTATAAGACTGTAGAGCGTATCTATGATGTCATACATGAAGCGGAAGCAGATAAAAAGCGGTTAAAGGATCTTCAGGACTTCTGGAAAAATGATCTGGGTATTACCAGATCTCCATATAAAGCCATGACTAAGACAAGTGAGGAAGAATTATGCGGTGAGAAGGCTGCACGATTGTCTAAAACACTTGCTGCCATAAAAACAGATATCCCCCTTGATTTTCAATTGGAGGATTTTAATGCATCCTCTTATAATGAGGATGCGGTCAGGGAATGGCTGATTCGCCTTGATATAAAAGAAACCTCCATTTTTGGCAGCGCAAAGTAAATTCTGGGCAGTATTTTTTGGGTGGCATTGGAGACAATTATACAGAATGTTCCGATTTTTTATGAAGGAGAAAGAATAAATATGAACAAAATATATGAAAACTTATCTTCAATATTAGAAAAAACAATGGCACTGCAGACAGCTCTTATCCTTTTTGAGTGGGATAATGAAACACTGGCTCCCGAAGAAGCCGGATCCTATACAGCCAGAGTGATTGGTGCACTAACAGAAGAGTACTATGGATTTATGACAGGCGAAGAGATGGGAGAAGCAATTGCAGCATGCGAACAGGAATCGGAATTGTCTGATATCCAAAAAGCAGTACTTCAGGGGGCAAAGGAAGCCAGAGAAGAACTGATCTGTATACCAAAGACCGAATACAGGGAAAATGCCCAGCTGATTGCCGAAGCAGCAAGAGTCTGGTCGAAGGCGAAGAAGAATGAGGATTATGATTCTTTCCTGCCCACATTGGAAAAGGTTATTCATTTCAAGAAGAAATTTGCATCCTACCGGAAAAAGGATGGTCAGAAGCTGTACGATGTTCTCCTTGCCGAATACGAAAAGGGATTTGAGACAGAACTTTTGGATGAGTTTTTTGGCAGACTGAAGGAAGAACTTGTTCCGCTGTTACAGGAGATCAGAGAACATGGAAAAGAGATTGATGATTCCTTTCTAATTGGCGGATATCCAAAAGAAAAGCAGGAGGAGATGGCTCGTTTCCTTTCTGAATACGTAGGATTTGAATTTGAGAAGGGTGTATTGTCAGAGAGTGCCCACCCATTTACAACTAATCTCCATAACCATGATGTCCGTATAACAACCAGCTACCACGATAAGATGGACAGTTCCATGTTTTCTGTGATCCACGAGAGCGGTCACGGGATTTATGAGTTAGGCATATCAGATGAGATAACCCAGACACCAGTTGGACAGGGAACCTCTATGGGTATGCATGAGTCACAGTCCAGATTTTATGAGAATTTTATCGGGCGGAATCCGAATTTCTGGAATCCTATTTATGACAGATTAACGGAGCTTTATCCCGACAGGTTGAAAACTATTTCTGCAGAACGATTTATGGAAGCAATTAATAAAGTGGATCCAGGATTTATTCGTACTGAAGCAGATGAGCTGACTTACAGCCTTCATATTATGATCCGGTATGAACTGGAGAAGATGATAATAGAAGAAGACGTGGATCTTAAAAAATTACCGGAAATCTGGGCAGATAAATATGAGGAATATTTAGGAATCCGGCCGAAGAATGTTTCAGAAGGAGTCCTGCAGGATATCCACTGGTCTCAGGGATTGTTCGGATATTTCCCATCATATGCCCTTGGGAATGCATTTGGAGCACAGCTGTATTTCCATATGAAAAAGGAGATGGATTTTAATGGCCTTTTAAGAGATGGGAAGCTGGACGTGATCAAAGAATATCTGCGAAGCCATATTCATCAATATGGTAAGATGAAGACAAGCCGTGAGTTAATAAAGGCAGCGACAGGAGAGGACTTTACTCCGGAATACTTCATCGATTACCTGAAAGAAAAGTACCGTAAGCTTTATGGTTTATCATAATATTAATTACCTGCAGATAAAATGAAATCAGGAAACGTGTAAGAAAAGAGGTTTATTATGGAAAACATTAAAAAAAGTGCCCGGGAACTGATTGGAAAAACTCCTTTGCTGGAACTTTCCAATTACCAGAAGAAACACGGACTTAAGGCATCTGTCATTGCAAAACTGGAATATTTTAACCCGGCTGGCAGTGTAAAAGACAGAGCAGCGCTGTCCATGATTGAGGATGGAGAAAAAACCGGCAGAATAAAGCCGGGGGCAACTATCATTGAACCCACATCTGGAAATACTGGTATTGGAATTGCCAGTATCGCTGCCATGAAAGGGTATCGTGCAATTCTCATCATGCCTGAAACCATGAGTGTGGAACGAAGGAATCTTTTAAAAGCATATGGAGCTGAGATTGTACTTACCGAAGGAACAAAAGGGATGAAAGGTGCAATTGATAAAGCTGCCCAGCTGCAAAAAGAGATCGAAGGTTCCGTCATTTTAGGGCAGTTTGAGAATCCGGCCAATCCGGCAATACATCGGGAAACCACAGGGCCTGAAATCTGGGAAGATACTGATGGGATAGTTGATGTATTTGTGGCAGGGATCGGAACGGGTGGTACCATAACCGGAGTTGGGGAATATCTAAAGAGTAAGAATCCTGATATCCGGATTATCGGAGTAGAACCAGCAGGATCCCCCATTCTTTCCGGAGGAAAGCCGGGACCTCACGGACTCCAGGGAATTGGAGCTGGTTTCGTCCCTGATATACTAAACACAGAGATCTATGATGAAATAATACCTGTAGAGAATCAGGAAGCTTATGAGACGGGCAAAGAGATCGCACAGACGGAAGGAATCCTTGTGGGAATATCCTCTGCTGCAGCAGTATGGGCAGCCAGGGAAGCTGCAAAACGGCCGGAATTCGAAGGAAAAAGAATCATCGTTCTTCTTCCGGATACAGGAGACAGATATTTATCCACGCCGCTGTTTTCTTAAAGTCAGCTGATGGATTAAGAAGACCAGGGATCTTTAAAGGATCTCTGGTCTTTCGTTCATTTATTCCTTCCTGTTTTCTGAATAATAGTAATTGATTTCAGCTCCGAAAAACAGAATGCAGATGCAGGAATACAGCCACAGCATGATGAGAACAATGGCAGTCAGGCTGCCGTACATAACGGAATAATTGCTGAAATTGCTAAAGTAAATAGAAAAGGCAAAGGAGAAGGCAATCCACCCCAGTGTGGAAAAGACGGCTCCTGGCAGTTGTCTGGTAAAATGCTGCTTCTTTTCGGGTACATAGGTATAAAGCATGGCAAAACATAAAGTAAGAATAAATAAGAGCATAGTACGGAAACTGATAACATGCTGGGTAATCTCGGCCAGAATGGGAAAATGTCGGTTCATAAAAGCCTGTATGGAACTGCCCAGTACAAGTAGTACAAGTGTCAGGGTACAGATTATAATAAACACAACCGTATAACCGGCACAGACGACACGGGTCATGAAATACCCACGTTTTTTTTCCTGCCCGAAAACCCGGTTTAATCCCCGTTCAATGCTAAGCATACCCTTTGAAGCAGACCAGATCGCAGCAATGGCGGTCACAGATAAGATTGCTGCAGGTGACTTGGTGTAGAGATCTTCAATCACGTTAACGATAACGCTGTCAATCTCCAACGTGCTGGGAATCACCGTGACCAGAAGCTGCAGTAAATTCGCTTTTGTAATAGAAGGAATAAACTGAATCATAGCAAGTAACAGCATCATAAACGGAAAAGCAGCAATTATGGTAAAATATGAAGCCTGTGCTGCATAGACAGTCATTTCATCTTTCGTATATTTGTCATATATCTGTTTGCAGCGCAATAAAAAACGAATCATAATGAACGCTTCCCTTCCTATCTCGTATAAGCATATTATCATGGCACTTAGAAAATATCAAGGGATTCTCTGTTCAGTGAAAAAAGTATAAAAAGAGGGAGAATTATCATGGAATACATCCCGGCAAAAACAATTGTAACAAAAACAAAGACCTCCGGCTGGTTTGGGATTGATTATAATATGAATATATACAGAGGCTGCAGTCATGGCTGTATTTACTGTGACAGCCGTTCAGACTGTTACAGAATTGATCATTTTGATACCGTACGTGTCAAGGAGGATGCACTTCGGATCATACGGGATGATCTGAGAAGAAAAGTAAAAACAGGAGTGGTGGGAACAGGAGCAATGAGTGATCCATACAATCCACTGGAAAATGAACTTAAGCTTACCAGACATGCCCTGGAATTGATTGATGCCTTTGGTTTTGGGGCAGCCATTGCTACAAAAAGTACTTTGCTTCAAAGGGATATTGATATACTGAAAAGTATAGCAGATCATTCTCCTGTTATTCTAAAGGTTACGGTTACTACAAGTGATGATAATCTGGCGTCTAAAATTGAACCCAGGGTTTCCAGACCATCCGACCGGCTGTCACTGATTGCGGCCCTTAAAGACCAGGGGCTGTTTGCAGGGATCCTTCTGATGCCTGTCCTCCCTTTTCTGGAGGATAATGAAGACAATATCAGTTCTATTATAGCTGCAGCGAAAGAAGCCGGCGCTGATTTTATCTATCCGGCTTTTGGTGTCACGCTGCGGAACAATCAGAGAGAATGGTATTATGACCGATTAGGGGAGCTGTTTCCTGGAGATAACCTGGCAGAGCAGTATATGAAGCGTTATGGAAATAATTACCAGTGCACCAGTCCAAGAGCACGTAAATTATGGCAGGTGTTTTCTGAAGAGTGCAGCCGAAACCGGATTCTTTATAAAATGCCGGATATAATTCACGCGTACAAGAAAAATTACCAGATTACCCAGTTGAGCCTTTTTGATTAATCAATTGGACTGATCGCCAAAACTGGTTACAAATTCCCTGGCTATGTTTGAGACATAGCCATTTTTTTTGTATACAGCGGCTATCTGGGTAACGGTATCGGAAGAATCAATTTCCCGGAATAACAGATTTTCCTGCCCCAGGGTGAGGCTGATGGATTGGGGTACCAGAGCAATTCCCATTCCTGCTTTTGCCCATTGTAGACAGGTCCTTGCATCGTCATTCCTGCAAAAGATATCCGGTTTGATCCCGCTGTTTTGAAATGCCAGAGAAATGATGGAATCAAATCTGCGGTAATAAATTAATGGCTTCCCCTTCAACTCTGTAAGACTTACCTTATTCCCTGTAAACTCCGGGAAAAATGCGGGATTACCCACTGCCATAATGGGTTCTTTCTTACCGTAGACACATTTAAGACCCTCCGGATTAAAAGGTGTTCGTATAATGGAACATTCTACAAGTCCATTTTTCATTTTCTCCAGGAGTTCATAGGTATTGCCTTCTGTTACTTCAAACCGGACACCTGGGTGAGCTGATGTGAAATTCTTTAAAAAATCCAGAAGTACAGTTCCGGATGAAGAAATGGTCCCCAGCTTCAGCACACCTCTGGCAGAAGATGGAAAATGCTTTAAATCATCTGATACAGTCCCCATCATGGATAAAATATCTTTTGCCTTAAAATATAAATATGTGCCTGCTTCTGTAAGCTCTGCCTTTTTCGATCTGCGCTCAAGAAGCTTCACTCCCATCTCTTCCTCCAGAAGCATAATCTGCTTGCTTAAAGGCGGCTGAGAAATCCCCAGTTTTTTTGCAGCTGCAGTAAAACTTCCGGTCTCTGAGACGACGGTAAAATAGTATAACTGTTTTGAATTAATTGGAATCATCTGGTACATCCTCTATTCTATCTGATTTCATTTTATACTTGTATTATTATATCAAAATGGTATAATAATACAATGCATTATTCTTAAAAAGTATTATTTGCGGGAGGATTAAGAAAAATGAAAAAGCTCCTTAAGTATTTGAGTAATTATAAGCGGGAAAGCATACTGGGACCATTGTTCAAGCTTCTGGAAGCCAGTTTTGAACTTCTTGTGCCTCTGGTAATGGCAGCAATCATTGACATTGGAATCAAAAACCATGATGTGACTTATATTCTGTCCATGGGTGGACTGCTGGTTCTGTTAGGCATTATCGGTCTTACCTGTTCCATAACAGCACAGTACTTTGCGGCAAAGGCAGCGGCAGGTTTTGGTACTTCATTAAGAAATGATCTGTTTTCCCATATTAACACTCTGTCTTTTCAGGAAATTGATACCATAGGAACGGCCACTCTCATTACCCGAATGACCAGTGATGTGAATCAGGTCCAGTCCGGTGTGAATTTATTTCTGCGCCTGTTTCTGCGCTCACCGTTTGTTGTTTTCGGCGCAATGATTATGGCATTTACCATCGATATAAAGGCAGCTCTGATATTTGCGGTTTCCATACCGGTACTTTCAGTTGTAGTATTCGGTATTATGCTTTTTAGTATGCCTCTATATAAAAAAGTACAAAAGCAGCTGGACCGGGTCTTACTGGCAGCAAGAGAAAATCTGGGCGGCGTCCGTGTGATCCGTGCATTTAACCGTCAGAATGATGAAGTACGCAGGTTCGATGAAGAGAATGGCATGCTTGTGAAACTCCAGGTATTTGTAGGTAAGATATCCGCATTGATGAATCCTTTTACTTATGTAATTATAAACCTTGCAATCATTGTACTCATTAACACCGGTGCAAATCGGGTTCAGACAGGGAATATCACTCAGGGTCAGGTAGTGGCTCTTGTAAATTACATGTCTCAGATACTGGTTGAGCTGGTGAAGCTTGCCAACTTAATTATCACCATATCCAAAGCTCTGGCCTGTGCCAACCGGATCAGTTCCGTGTTTTCCATGGAACCAGGCATTAAAGACACAAACCATAACGAGGTAAAGGGGAAAACAGATTCACCCAAGGTGGAATTTAATCAGGTAAGCCTTTTTTATCAGGGTGCAAAGTCTGAATCTCTGAGGGGAATTGGATTTTGCGCGAAAAAAGGTGAGACCATCGGAATTATAGGAGGGACGGGATCAGGAAAATCCACACTGGTGAACGTAATTCCAAGATTTTATGATGTATCTCAGGGGAGCGTCAGAGTGGAAGGTATCGATGTCAGGGAATATCCGCTGGGCCAGCTGAGAGAGATGGTAGGTATTGTTCCCCAAAAGGCGGTTCTTTTTAAAGGAAGTATTCGGGAAAACATGCAGTGGGGGAAAAAGGATGCCTCTGATGAAGACATTTACCGGGCACTTACTATTGCCCAGGCAAAGGAATTTGTGGAAGAAAAAGGGGAAGGACTTGACTTTCTGATACAGGCAGGGGGAAAAAACTTATCCGGAGGCCAGCGCCAGCGTCTTACCATTGCCAGAGCCATTGTAAAAAATCCCCAGATTCTTATTTTGGATGACAGCGCATCTGCTTTGGATTTTGCCACCGATGCAAGACTCCGCAAGGCGATTAAGGAGGAAACCAGGGATATGACCGTATTTTTAGTATCCCAGAGAGCTTCCACAATCAAGAATGCAGACAGCATTGTCGTGTTAGAAGATGGGCGGATGGCAGGCTGCGGAAAGCATGGAGAATTAATGGAATCCTGTGAGGTCTACCGTGAAATCTGCCTATCCCAGCTGTCTGAAAAGGAGGTGCAGTAATATGAATATAAAAAGGCATAAGACTACAGTCAAACGAATCTTAAATAAGATTGGAAAGTACAAATGGAGTGTAATGGCTTCGCTGTTTTGTGCGTTTCTTACAGTTGTATTTACCTTGTATATTCCCATATTAATCGGACGCGCTATTGATTGTATAGCAGGTGCCGGAAAAGTGGATTTTAAAACAATGGGTGTGATCCTGACACAGATGGGGATAGTGATTCTGGTTACTGCAACGGCGCAGTGGGTCATGAGCCATATCAATAATCAGATTACTTACCGGGTGGTAAAGGACATCAGAACGCAGGCTTTTAATAAGCTGGAAAGCCTTCCTTTAAAGTATATAGATTCACATGCACATGGTGATATAATCAGCAGAATTATTGCTGATATTGATCAGTTCTCCGATGGCCTGCTGATGGGATTCACCCAGCTGTTTACCGGAGTTTTAACCATTTTAGGAACACTGGTTTTTATGTTTTATATTAATCCGTTAATCGGGGCTCTGGTTGTGCTTGTTACCCCGCTGTCCCTGTTTGTGGCCAGTTTTATAGCGAAAAGAACATACAGTATGTTCCGGATGCAATCTCAGACAAGAGGAGTAATGACGTCTCTGGTGGAGGAGATGCTGGGAAACCAGAAGGTGGTAAAGGCCTTTGCTTATGAAGATGAGGCTCAGAAAAAATTCGAAACCATTAATGAAGAGCTTCGTGTATGGGGACTTAAGGCAACCTTTTTCTCTTCCATTACCAATCCGGCTACGCGGTTTGTAAACAGCCTTGTTTATGCCTGTGTAGGAATCGCCGGTGCAATTGCGGCAGTAAACGGATTTTTGACAGTGGGTCAGTTATCAAGTTTTTTAAGTTATGCCAATCAGTATACGAAACCTTTTAATGAGATATCAGGCGTAGTAACAGAGCTTCAGAACGCTCTTGCGTCAGCTGCACGTGTATTTGAACTGATTGACGAAGAGTCAGAGATACCGGATGACGGCCAGGCGGTTGTACTAAAGAATTCCAGAGGCGAGGTGGTTCTGGAACATGTTGATTTTTCCTATAATCAGGAGGTACGGTTGATTGAGGATATGAATTTATGCGCAGCACAGGGAAAGCGAATTGCCATTGTTGGTCCTACCGGCTGCGGGAAAAGTACGGTAATTAACCTTCTCATGCGCTTTTACGATGTAAATGCCGGGGCCATAAAGGTGGATGGAAACGACGTTCGTCACATTACCAGAGAAAGCTTAAGATCCTCCTATGGAATGGTTTTACAGGAAACATGGCTGAAGACTGGGACGATAAGAGAAAATATCGCCTACGGAAAATCGGATGCATCTGAGGAAGAAATAGTCACAGCAGCAAAAGAAGCACATGCGCATAGCTTTATTTCCCGCATGCCGCAGGGATATGATACAATCATTTCAGAAGACGGAGGAAACTTATCACAGGGTCAGAAACAGCTTTTGTGCATAGCAAGAGTCATGCTGTGCCTTCCGCCGATTCTTATTCTTGATGAGGCGACATCATCCATCGATACCAGAACTGAATTAAAGATACAGAAAGCATTTGCTAAAATGATGGAGGGACGCACCAGCTTTATTGTTGCTCACCGTCTTTCCACAATCAAGGAAGCGGATGTCATACTGGTTATGAGGGAGGGCCATATCATTGAACAGGGAACGCATGAGGACCTTCTCTCAGAAAATGGTTTTTATGCTCAGCTCTATAACAGTCAGTTTGCCGTATAATTAAGTTGAATAATCAGAAATGAGGTACCGAAAAAGTATGAACTTGTATTTTTCTGGCACCTTTTCTTGTATTCTTGGCATATTTCTTATAAAATAGGAGGGAATATACGATATTCAATAAAAAAGAAATTTATAAAGGGGAAAAAGAATGTTTGAAATTGCTATTTGCGATGATAGTATGGGCGACAGAGAGCGTTTAATAGAGAGAATTGGTAAGAATATGCCCGAAAGCGATAAATTCCGTATACACGAATATGATTCTGGAATCAGCCTTTTATCAGCGATTAAAAATATTAGATTTTCTATTATTTTTCTTGATGTTCAGATGAATGAAATGAATGGAGAAGAAACAGCGGTGCGGGTCAGGGAACTGGATAATAATGTAATTCTTGTTTTTAATACAGGCTTTGCAGAACCGTCTCCCCGCAGCTTTGAAGTCCAGCCTTACCGCTATATTATGAAGAATATGACCGATGAATTAATGGACCGTTATATAAGAGATTCTCTGGATAAAATGATTGAACTGGGTCAGGCACCGCTTCTGACGGCGAACGTGAACCGGGAACGGCTGTTTCTTCGGGCAGATGATATTGTATACATAGAAAAATTTAAGAAGAATACAAGAGTTCATATTTCTGAAAGCTCCATTAGAATTTACGGAATTAAAGAAATTGACAGCAGTGAAATCCCTGATATCCGGGTTCCGGATAAACTGGAGACGATTTATGAGCGCCTTAAAAAGTATGGTTTCGGCTATCCTCATGACAGCTATATTATTAATTTTAAATATTTGGTTTATTGTACCAGCAAGATTCTGCGCCTGAAAGATGTTGACACCATGTTTCAGATTACCCGGAGCAAGGCGCAGGAATTTCATATGCTGAAGGAAGAATTTATGTTATCAAAATACAAGGATGGCAATTAAGATGGGAAATGATTTGTTTTCAGTAAGCAGGCTTTTGTTCTGCGGCGCAGATGTTTATATGATGTTTCGGTTTTTTGCTGCTATTTATCCATTTAAGATCTTTGGAAAAAAACGTCAAATAATTAGTATTGTAATAACATTACTGATCTTTTTTGAAAATGCAATTGGCAGTGTCAGCTTAAATTTTATAACTGTTCCACTATTTTGTTATATTTATGCTCTGCTTTTGTTTAAGATTTCTTTTTCAAATGGTATTGCATATACAATTATTTATTTTGCATTTGTGGGAGGTAAGGAAGTGCTTTTTGAACTATTATATCGGTTCCTTTCTTATAATCTTCCCATTTACATACCTCCATGGTTTACGTCAGGTGGAATTTATTTTTTGATATTAGAATATATTGTAGGCTTTTTATTTTTGCTTTATATTGAGAAATATATTAAAAAGATAAATATCAGGAATAATAATGTATTTTCATGGTATTTACTGATCGTTCCTGTGTTATCTCTGGCTATTTCCAGCAGCTTTTTATATATGGATTTTCCGAAATCTATAGTTTTACAAATTTTCATGTGCGGTGGAGCCGTTTTATTATATCTTTCCAATGCTGCAATATTTATTATACTTGAGAAATATACTGACATGATGAACAAAATAAAATATGCAGAGCTTTATTCAGTGAAAAGAGAGATGGAAAATGATCACTTTCAAAACATACTAAAAATAAATGACCATTACCGTTGTTTTATGCATGATGTGCATTCGTACTTTAATAGTTTTCGACTGCTTGCTTTAAATGGGGAAAATCAAAAGATTGTTGAAATTATAGATGAACTGAAAGGGAAAATACAAGATGAGATCAATATTGTTATTTATAGCGGTAATCCTGTATTTAATGCCATATTGTCGGAACGTGTTTCAAAGGCTAAGGAACTTGGAGTTGAGTTTTCTATTTTTATAGAAAAGAATATTAATCTGGATTTTATATCTGACTCAGACCTGATTTCTATGTTTGGCAACCTGCTTGACAATGCATTGGAAGCGGCTTCTAAATGTGAGCCCCAAAAGCGTGTAGTACATATAAAACTATTTATGGGAACTAACTATTTCCTCATATTCCGTATTGAAAACAGTTTTAAAGTCAAAGCAATAAAAGAAGGTGATAAACTCCTTTCTACAAAAGAAGATTCAAAACATCATGGCCTGGGTGTAGGTATAGTTACCTCACTTGCTGAGAAGTATGGAGGATCATTAAATCTTGTTCAGAAAGAGGCCTTTTTTATCACGACTTTAACGATTTCGGCTTTTACAGAAGATAGATGTGCAAATTTTGGCACTCAACGTGTATAATTTTGGCACTTGACTTGAAAAATGGAAATTACTGTTATAAAATTAAAGAAAAAAAAGGAGAGATTTAAGATGAAAAAATTGTTAAATGCTTTAAAGGGAAAAGTATCAATGGTGAACGTTATGAACACATGTGCATTACTGGTTGCAGCTTATACCATGAATGTAACCTGTTTCTGGGCTCACCACCAGCCAGAGGTACCTGAAGAGGCGAAGAGTCTCAGGAAGTTCTAATGTTACAACGGATTTCCAATGGCATAGTCAGCTGGCAGATTAAAAAGAATCTTTTAAAAGATAATCAGCGCTCATTGTATCTTTACGCTTATGAAGTTTTACTCAACCAGATTATTAACATAGTCGTGGCTGTTGTCATAGCAGTAATTTTACGCGCTCCTATGCCTGTGTTGGTGTTCCTTGTCAGCTATATACCCTTGCGGTCCTATTGCGGAGGGTATCACGCGAAAACCAACGGAGTCTGTACCGTAGTGTCGGCAATCCTTATTATAATTACCTGTTTGCTTGAAATGTACATAGTTGGAACGGCTGCTCTTTATTTACCAATAGCGGGGTTTCTTATATCAGGAATCTTAATCTTTATCTTTGCACCAGTTGCTGATAATAATAAACTTCTGGACGAAGAGGAGACAAGACGTTACCGATTGAAAAGCAGACAGCTATGGCTTGCAGAAGTAATCGCAGGCGGAATCTTCTGGTTTGTCAACAGCCGCATTTGTGTTGTACTAGCCATAAGCCACCTTTTGCTATCCATTATGCTTGTATATGGAGTGCTGAAAAATAGTAAAATGGGTATGAAAGAGCTATAACAATCTATTTGAAGACGAGACTGTGCGTTTGCGCCAGTCTCGTTTTCCTGTTTTGATGATCTAAGGGAGCAGTTTCCGTGCACCTACAATTATAAATTCCCCCACCCGGTTTATTATCTCTAAAGCACTATTCAATCGGTCAGGTGTGCAAATTTTGGCACTCAAAGTGTACAATTTTGGCACTTCGGTTGAATTTATTTCTGTTCCATGTAGAATAAAAATATAAGTAACATAGTTCTTAGAACGAAAGGAGGGCTGATGGTGCAGAATAAAAGAAACAATGAAAGTTATTATCAATACAGGGCAAGCTGTTCCATTCGTAAAGAAGATGGGACAGAAGAGATAAAAAATTATGAACTGGAGACAGATATATTATACGGAGATCTTCATTTTTGGAATCGGTTATACTATCTGAAAAAAAGTCAGAATATGTTATTTGATTTTGCATCCCGTGAACCAGGAATTGTAAAATGCAGAATTTTACAGGAGAGACTGGTCCTGATACCACGATTCACCTACAGATCCCATAAAACAGCCGGTAAAAAAGGATCATTGTTTAAAAGGCTGCTGCTTGTCATAGAAGTGATTGTACTTCTGCTTTTAAATATGATGTGGGCATCTGTTGCAGAGGAGAAAAAAGTGGAAATATACGCAAATGATAATAAGATGACTGATATTGTTGAAATGGGAGTGGATAATATCAGCCAATGTATCGCGGATAAAGACTGAACAAAATAGAGAGGATGAATCATGTGTGAGGATGAAAAACTGATTGATGACAGACACCTCGAGCGGATTAACCGGTTTACCAGCATAGAAACGGGGATCTATGTGGAAGGAGAACTACTGCAATTCTGTGAAGTGAGGATGTTTGATAATAAGGTGGGCCTATTTCTTCCTACGGTATTTAAAGATATGAAAGCGGAAGATGCAAAAAGAAAATATTTTTCTGAACAGCGCCCTGAAATAATAAAAACCAATGAAGATGGTACTGTTAATTTTTCTTTCAGTATGGTGGAAAGGGAGATTAAGCCAGAACAGCTTGGGTCTGTAATACAGGAATTTTATCTTGTTTTAAAGCGTTTTCAGCCGATGAGCGTTTGTCTCGATGATGGAACAGAGTTGGATAATAAGGTTCCCTTTGCCTGGATGGAATTTATCAGCACTGCTCTTGATGATAACCTTTATAACATGCTGATTATATATCCGGTAGGTAAAAAACTGCTGATGGTGATGTTTAACAGCCCGTTTGAAAAAAGGCTGGACTGGGGCAGCTGCCTGTGTAAAATACGTAAAAGCATTACAATCTACAATAACGTGAATGAAGTAGATTATTAAAAGTATTGGCTTTGATTCGGCCAGGGGAAGGAATGAGATTTCATGATAAACGAACAGACTTTTCAGGATTTATATGGTTATTTTTTTGGTATGATAAATCGGGGGGATCTTGACGAAATATATGCCAGGGCACTGGAAGCAATACCTACCATTGTTTCTCTTCAGGAAATCAATGAATTTAAAACAACTGTTTCTGCCGCAAGTACGAATCCATAAACTATCGGTTATACCTCAAAATCCCCGTACATATGCACGGGGACAATGAATTATTCTGCCTTTTTTTTCAAAAATCCCGTCTATTGAGACTGAAGCCGGTTGATAATAGTCAATATCAGCAGCAGATCACTTTCCGGTAATGTTTTAAGCTTGTCTATGGTGTCTTTGACTAAGGGCGGGTTGGGATTATCATTATCAAAAAAGTCTTTCGGTGTTACGCTTAAGTATTCACAGATTGCCAGAAACTCAGCCATTGAGGGAAGGCTTCTGCCGCTGGAAATGCTTTGCACGTAACTTCTGCTATGTCCCAGCTCCAAGCTCATCTTATGTTCCGCCACTCCTTTTTTTAAACGTAATTCTGTAATTCTTTTGTTGATATAGTCTTGATCCATTGTTGTCACCTCTCGTACTTATTTTATGATAATAAAATTAGTATAATACACGATTTAAATATGTAAAATTCATATATTGCATAATATGAGTATCAATAGTATAATTAAAAACTGCTGATATTAGTAAAAGATGCGGGGAGGAAGGGAGCTTAACAGGTATAAAAGTTCTGATATCCAGTTTATATGTACATAAGTGGAATTGCAATAGGAAAACGGAATCAAGCTTACACAAAAATAGCAAAACTTATTAGTAAAATTTACCTTGGTATGATATGATGTTTTTAACTAAATGTCGATATATGTATTATAAGGTCGAGACTGAATTACAGGAGAGTAAAGTATGAATAGAAGAATCGGAATCAAAAGCATAGGGGTTAAGATGCTGTTGGGAATTTTACCTGTTCTGGTGCTTGCCCTGGCCTTTCTGGCCAAATTAAGTGAATCTACAAGCAGTCAGTTAATTGAGCAGCAGAGCAATTCCACGATGGAGTCGGAATTGAAAGCCAGCGTTAACGGTATTAATAATGATTTAAATGCGGTGGAAACCACGGCCATGAATATTTCACATATAGTGAGTGCGTCCTATCAGACCACAGATCTTGATACATACGGCAGGGCAATTTCAGATATAATATCAACCAACGGCTTAATACTTGGCAGTGGTATCTGGTTTGAGCCGAATGTATATGACACCAGCCAGAAGTATGTGGGCCCTTACTGGTACAAAGACGGTGATAAGGTTATCCAGACCAATGAATACAGCAATGACAGTTATGATTATTTCAATCAGGCATACTATCAATCGGTATCAGGAGGAGTGAAAACTCCAGTTATTACAGATCCCTATTATGACCCGACTCTCGATATGATGATGGCCACCTGTGCGGCCCCTATTTATGACAGCAGCAGCCGTTTTATCGGAGTTGTGACGGTTGATATGCAGCTTAGTGATATTGATGAACTGATTAAGTCCATTAAAGTGGGGAAGAACGGAACTGCCATGCTGATTTCTGCAGAAGGAGTTTATCTTAGCGGTGCAGATGGGGATAAGGTCAGTAAAGCGATGAATATGAAGCAGGACGAGAATGCCTCTCTTTCCGCTGCAGCAGCGGAGATGGTTGCAAATGACAGAGGAAAGACGGCTTACACAGAGGGAACGAAGACTTATAACCTCTATTATGATACGGTCCCGGGAGTCGGCTGGATTATTATGATTAAGATGCCGCAGTCTGAGCTTGAAGAACCCATTGTTCTATTAAACGAGAAATTGATGAAGCTGAGTGCTGCAGCATTGATTCTATGTATTTTTGCAGTTTTACTGCAAGTGGGAAGCATTGCATCAGGTCTTAAGAAGGTCCGTAAGTTTGCGGGTTCTCTTGCTGCCGGTGACTTTACAGTCCAGCCTCTTAAAACCAGACGAAAAGATGAACTGGGACAGATGAGCAGCTCGTTGAATAATATGTTCCAAAGCAACAAAGGGGTGATTGAACAGATTTCCGATCAGGCAGGAGATATTACAGATGCCAGCATTCACCTGAATAAAGTATCAAACGATCTGCTTCTTCAATTCAGCGAAGTGAAAACATATATGGGAGATGTGGACAAGGCAATGATGTCTTCCAGTGCAGCTACGGAGGAGCTGAATGCGTCTCTTGCAGAAGTTAACTCATCAGTAGGAATACTTGCAAATGAGACGGAAAAAAGCAGCAGTATGGCCGGAGAGATCATGGAACGGGCAAAAGATATTGAGAAAAAAAGCAGGGAAGCTTACGATAATGCCATTGTGATATCCCAGGAAAGAGAGCAGGACCTTCAGATGGCAGTCCAGCACGCAAAGGTAGTGGAGCGGATCGGCGATATGGCACGTCTTATTTCCAATACGGCCTCCCAGATCAATTTACTGTCACTCAATGCCTCAATTGAAGCAGTGAGGGCTGGAGAACAGGGCAGAGGCTTTGCTGTTGTTGCAAGAGAGATCGGAAAGCTTGCAAAAGATACTTCTGAGATCGTAAAGGAAATTGAGGGAACTATTACAGATGTTCAGAATGCGTTCACCATGATGTTAGATGGATCTCAGTCCATGCTTGTTTTCTTAAAAGATACGGTGACTCCGGATTATGACAGTTTTGTTAATGTAGGACAGCAATATGGCAAGGATGCAGTTACCATAGAAGAAATCTCCAATGAGGTGGAGGAGATGGCTGCAAACATCAGCCAGGTGATGCAGGAAGTGCGTGATGCAATCCAGAATGTCTCCGAATCCGTTCAGACGACTGCAGGAAACAGCAGTATGGTCCTTGGCACAATCGAAAAAGCATATGTAGTTGTACAGGACATGTCTAAGATGTCAGAAAAGCAGGAACGAATTGCAGAGGAATTAAAGACTGTAGTATCCGGCTTCAAATTAAAATAATTCTCTTGACATTTTAATGCTGTTTTATTATAATGATTGCAATATTATATTATAATTAAATGCGATGAAAGTGCAAGTAGATTCTTAGTTTCTATCAGAGAGAAGGGGTCACCGGCTGAAAGCCCTTTTAAGTTCAATTAAGAAATCGAATTTCCCACTGAAGCAGCATGGCTGAAACCGGCGGTTGTATTTGTCTGCCAGGCGTGTAGGTCATGACGTCCTTACACGTTACGTATGCCGAGCGCCTGCTTTAGAAGCAGGAATCAGGGTGGTACCGCGAACACAGCTTCGTCCCTTTTACAGGGATGGAGCTTTTTTGATGTATCAGGGAATGAATCAAAGAAGGAGAGCATGATGAAAGATCAATTAGAGAGAATCAAACAAGAAGCATTAAAGCAGATCGAAGCTTCGGATGCACTGGAAAAACTAGGTGACATTAAAGTCGCTTATCTTGGAAAAAAGGGAGAACTGACCAGTGTGCTAAAGAGCATGAAGGACGTTGCTCCGGAAGACAGACCCAAGATCGGGCAGATGGTCAATGAAGCCCGTGAAGCAATTGAGGGAAAATTAGATGCTGCCATGGCGGCACTGATGAAAAAAGCAAGGGAAGAGCAGTTGAGAAAAGAAGTGATTGATGTCACTCTGCCTGCAAAGAGAAGCAGAGTAGGTCATACCCATCCCAATTCCATCGCTTTAGAAGAGGTGGAGAGAATCTTTGTAGGCATGGGATATGAGGTCATTGAGGGACCGGAAGTGGAGTATGATCACTATAACTTTGAAAAACTAAACATTCCGAAGAATCACCCGGCAAGAGATGAACAGGATACGTTTTATATCAGTGATAACATCGTTTTGAGAAGTCAGACTTCTCCTGTCCAGGTCAGGACCATGGAGAAGGGGAAACTTCCGATTCGTATGCTGGCACCAGGCAGAGTATTCCGTTCCGATGAAGTGGATGCAACTCATTCCCCGTCCTTCCATCAGATTGAAGGACTGGTAATCGATAAGAATATAACATTTGCAGACTTAAAAGGGACACTGGCTGAGTTTGCCAGAGAGTTATTCGGTCCTGAGACAAAGGTGAAGTTCCGCCCCCATCATTTCCCGTTCACTGAGCCGAGTGCTGAAATGGATGTTACCTGCTTTAAGTGCGGAGGAAAGGGCTGCCGTTTCTGTAAGGGATCTGGCTGGATCGAGATTTTAGGCTGCGGTATGGTACACCCCAATGTACTTGCAATGAGCGGAATTGATTCCAACGAATATTCCGGCTTTGCTTTCGGAGTAGGCTTGGAGAGAATTGCTCTGCTGAAATACGAGATCGATGACATGAGATTATTATATGAAAATGACATCAGATTCTTAAAGCAGTTCTAAAAACAGGAAGGGAGATAGATTGATGAATACACCATTATCATGGGTTAAAGCATATGTACCGGATTTGGATGTGACACCACAGGAATACACGGATGCCATGACACTGACAGGAACGAAGGTTGAGGGCTATGAATGCCTGGATAAAAATTTAGAGAAGATTGTAGTAGGCCACATTCAATCGATTGTACGCCATCCCGATGCGGATAAACTGATTGTCTGCCAGGTTAACGCAGGCAGTGAAACCGTACAGATCGTAACAGGCGCTTCAAACGTAAAAACAGGTGATAAGGTACCGGTTGTATTAGACGGAGGGAAGGTTGCCGGAGGACATGACGGCGGTCCGCTTCCGGAAAATGGAATAAAGATAAAAACGGGCAAATTAAGAGGAATTGAGTCCTGCGGAATGATGTGCTCCATTGAAGAACTGGGATTTACAAATGAGATGTATCCGGATGCTCCGGAAAGCGGAATCTATATTCTTCCGGAAGATTCTGTTCCAGGGTCTGATGCAGTAGAGCTTTTGGGCCTTCATGACTCCGTATTTGAATATGAAGTAACATCAAACCGGGTAGACTGTTACAGTGTAATAGGAATTGCCAGAGAGGCAGCAGCTACATTTAACAAACCATTTATTCCTCCGGTAGTAACCGCTGCAGGTAACAGTGAGGATGTTCACGATTATTTAAAAGTGACAGTCGAAGACAGCCGTCTTTGTTCCCGCTATTGTGCAAGAATGGTAAAAAATTTAAAGCTGGCTCCTTCACCGGTCTGGATGCAGAGAAGGCTTGCTGCCTGCGGAATCAGACCAATTAATAACATCGTTGATATTACCAATTATGTAATGGAAGAATACGGTCAGCCAATGCATGCCTTTGATTATGATCAGCTATCAGGCCATGAAATCGTTGTCAGATGTGCAGAGGATGGAGAACTGTTCCAGACTCTGGATGGTCAGGAGAGAAAACTGGACAGCACCGTACTCATGATACGTGACGGAGAGAAAGCTGTGGGTATCGCCGGTATTATGGGAGGCGAGAATTCAAAAATTACCGATGAAATTCATACCATGGTATTTGAAAGTGCCTGCTTTGACGGAACCAATATCCGTCTTTCCTCTAAAAAAGTGGGGTTAAGAACAGATGCCTCCGGTAAATTTGAAAAGGGTCTTGATCCCAATAATGCACAGGCTGCAATTGACCGTGCATGCCAGCTAATTGAAGAGCTGGGTGCAGGAGAAGTAGTCGGCGGCATGATCGATGTCTATCCGGAAAAGAGAGAAAGCAAGCGGATTGCTTTTGAACCAGAGCGAATGAACCGTCTTCTTGGAACAGATATTGCGCCGGAGACGATGCTTGAGTATTATAACCGTCTGGAACTGGAATATGATGAGAAAACAGGGGAGATCATAATACCTACATTCCGTCAGGATCTGGAATGCATGGCAGACATGGCAGAGGAAACAGCCAGATTCTATGGTTATGACAAGATACCGGTATCCCTGCCAACAGGAGAAGCAACAACTGGTAAACTTTCCTACAAATTAAGAGTGGAGGAAGTTGCAAGAGAGGTTGCAGAATTCAGCGGATTTTCACAGGGAATGACGTATTCCTTTGAAAGTCCCAAAGTTTTTGACCGTCTGCTTCTTCCAGAGGACAGTCCGCTTCGCACCACCGTTAATATCTTAAATCCTCTGGGTGAAGATTACAGTGTTATGAGAACAACTCCTCTCCATGGGATGTTAAATTCACTGTCCACTAATTTTAACAGGCGTAACAAAAATGTACGTTTATATGAGCTGGCTAACATCTATCTGCCTAAGAGCCTTCCATTAACCGAGCTTCCTGATGAAAGAATGCAGTTTACCCTGGGCTTTTACGGAGATGGCGATTTCTTTGATATGAAGGGTGTTATTGAGGAATTCTTTGATAAAACCGGCATGAAATTAAAACCACATTATGATCCGAAGGCAGGCAAGACATTCCTCCATCCGGGAAGACAGGCAGATATTATTTACGATGGAGTAAATATTGGTTATCTGGGAGAGATTCATCCGGAGGTTGCAGATAACTATAAGATCGGAGACCGGGCTTATGTAGCAGTCATTGATATGCCTTCTATGATACCGTTTACAAGTTTTGATCGTAAATATACGGGAATTGCAAAGTATCCGGCAGTAACAAGAGATATCAGCATGGTTGTGCCTAAAAATATTCTTGTGGGTCAGATCGAGGAAGTGATTGCGCAGCGGGGAGGGAAAATTTTGGAAAGCTATGAGCTGTTTGACATCTATGAGGGTGCACAGATTCTGGCTGGCTTTAAATCAGTGGCCTATTCCATCACATTCCGGGCTGCAGATCATACGCTGGAGGAACAGGAAGTTTCAGGCGTTATGAAAAAGATACTCAATGGTTTACAGGCCCTCGGTATTGAACTGAGAGCATAAATATAGAATAAAGATGTCAGAAGAAACTCATGGTCCGCTTCTGACATCTTTTTTTATTTGCCTGCATGGAACCGAAAAATCCCGTCAATCCTTACGGTAGAGGAATGATGGAATAAAGGGAGGCAAATCAGATGCTTGAAGATCTTGATATAGAACAGATAAGAGGAAGAATGCTTTATGATTCCGGCGGGAATCCGGCAGTGGAAGCAGAAGTGATCCTTGAAAACGGTGCACATGGGAGAGCAACGGTTTCTGTTTTTAATGAAGCAGATGGAGAGGAAGAGGCGGACGTTATAAGTGAATGGTTAGCAGAAGCCATTTTATTTGAGAATGCTGCTGATCAGGAGAACATCGACCGTCTTTTAATGCAGCAATTTGATAAAAAAGGCAGAGGCAGGGCAGGAGTTTCAGCTCTGTCCATGGCAGCAGCAAGGGCAGCAGGAGCAGGTCTGGGACTTCCGCTCTACCGTTATTTAGGCGGAACATCAGCTCCGGCAATGCCCGTTCCTGTAATGAGTATGATTGATGGAGGAGACTGTGTGAAAGGAATCGATTTTAAAGAAATTATGATTGTCCCTTTAAAACGCGGTTCCTTTGCAGAAGGACTTCGGATGGGAACAGAAATATACCAGACATTAAAACGCATATTATCCATAAATGGATATGATACATCTGTTGGGGAGAGCGGAGGCTTTGCAGCTGATATGAAAAGTTCAGAGGAATCTCTTCATTATATAATGGATGCCGTCAGGCTATCGGGATATGATCCTGATTCCGATGTTTCTGCAGCAATCTATGGCAATGCGGACAATCTATATGTAAAAGAGGATGGAATTTACCGCTTTGACAAAGAGAGTTTGAAAAATGGGATCCCGGTTCACAGAGATCAAAAAGATATGATATCCTACTATTTAAGGCTTGCAGATGGATTTCCGCTGGGCATTGTAATGAACGGACTTTATAAGAATGATCCGGATGACAGAAACAGGATGTATCAAATGTTAAAACACCGTCTTCTGATGGTTTCAGACGATTTTTTTGCATCCAATGGTGTTGAGGTACAATTAAAAAAGGCTGGTACAGTGACTGGTGCACTTAATATGGTTTGTGCGGCAAAGAAAATGGGAAGTAAAGTGATATTCTCAAACAGCGATAATGAGACGGAGGAAGTATTTCTGGGAGATATGGCCGCTGCCGTAGGGGCGGACTATATAAAATGCGGAGCGCCCTGCAGAGGAGAGAATACGGCGAAATATAATGAACTTCTCAGGATTGAGGAATTCTATGGCCAGCGGCATTAAAATAGAAAAAATCATTGTATTTACTGAAAAAATATGGTATGATAATCGGTGTTTGACTTAAGGAGGTGGAAAAATGATCCGGATTATATTATCAATCGTGTTTGTTATTATATGCATTGCTTTATCAGCGATCATCCTGTTACAGGAAGGAAAGAGTCAGGGTCTTGGTTCTATCGGTGGTATGGCGGATACTTACTGGGGCAGGAATAAAGGTCGTTCTATGGAAGGAAAACTGGAGAAGTTTACAAAGTACGGAGCAATCTTATTTTTTATTCTGTCATTGGTACTGAATCTGAATATACTGTAGCGATTAAACACTCTTGTGGTATAGCAACAAGGGTGTTTTTTTCGAATTAAGGATAATATCTGTTATACCATTGGTGGAAGTGCAGATAATATGAACATAAATAAAATTGTAAAACGTGAAAAGAGAGGAAAATAATGACAGAAGAACAGTTAATGCAGCGGAAAGCCATGTTTATGGAGCTGTTTTCGGATCCGACATATAAACCGATGAAATTAAAGGAACTAGCCATGTTATTCGGGGTTCCCAAACATCAGAGAGACGAATTAAAACAGGTGCTTGATGGGCTGCTGGCAGAAGGAAAAATCGGAGTATCACAGAAAGGCAAATATGGAAAGCCAGATGTGGGATCCATTGCAGGAGTATTTTTCGGACACCAGAAAGGCTTTGGTTTCGTATCTGTAGAAGGCTTTGAGAAGGATATCTTTATACCAGAGGATAAGACGGGCGGCGCTCTTCATGGAGATACCGTTCTGATATCTGTGGAGACAGAAGGCTCGGGAGCAAAGAGAGCAGAAGGCCGGGTTATCAAAGTGCTTCAGCATGCCAATGAAGAAATTATCGGTTTTTATCAGAAAAATAAAAATTTTGGGTTTGTAATACCGGATAATCAAAAGATATCAAAGGATGTATTTATACCTCAGGGCAAGGATATGGGGGCTGTAAACGGACACAAAGTTGTAGTTAAGGTCACTGATTTTGGTGGAGAAGGGAAAAAACCGGAGGGCGTTATTAAAGAGATTCTTGGGCATGTTAATGATCCCGGAACCGATATTCTTTCCATTGTCCGTGCATACGGGCTTCCGGAGGAATTCCCTGACAGTGTGATGAAGCAGGTGGAGTCTGTGCAGGATTCCATTACTGGAAAAGATATGCAGGGGCGCCTGGATTTAAGACAGCTGCAGACAGTCACCATCGACGGAGAAGATGCAAAAGATCTTGATGATGCGATTACTCTTTCTAAGAAAGACGGTATCTATACGCTGGGTGTGCACATTGCAGACGTAACCAATTATGTAACAGAGCACAGCCCGCTTGACGAAGAAGCACTAAAAAGGGGAACCAGTGTTTATCTGGTGGACCGTGTGATTCCCATGCTGCCCCACAAGCTGTCAAATGGTATCTGCTCCTTAAACCAGGGAGAAGACCGTCTGGCGCTGAGCTGCATCATGGATATTGATGAGAATGGCACGGTAACCGGCCACAGGATCGCGGAAACGGTAATTAATGTGGACCGCAGAATGACTTATACAGCAGTGAACGCAATCATTACCAACCATGATGAAGCAGTGATGAAAGAGTATGAAGCCTTTATTCCCATGTTTGAACAGATGAAGGAACTGGCTGATATTTTAAGAGAGAAAAGGAAAAAAAGAGGTTCCATTGACTTTGATTTCCCGGAAACAAAGGTGATTCTTGATGAACGGGGCAAGCCTTTGGAAATAAAGCCTTATGACCGGAACTCCGCTACTAAAATCATCGAAGATTTTATGCTTATGGCCAATGAAACCGTTGCAGAGGATTATTTCTGGCAGGAGATCCCATTCCTTTATCGGACCCATGACAATCCCGATCCGGAGAAGATGAAAAGCCTGGCAACACTGATTAACAATTTCGGATATTCCATCCGCTTCCACAACGGAGAGGTATACCCAAAGGAGGTCCAGAAGCTGCTTGCCAATGCAGAGGATACTCCGGAAGAAGCGTTAATCAGCCGCCTTGCCCTCCGCTCAATGAAGCAGGCGAAGTATACAGTAGGAAATACCGGACATTTTGGTCTGGCTGCGAAATATTATACGCACTTTACTTCCCCCATCAGAAGATATCCGGATTTACAGATCCATCGTATCATAAAGGAGAATTTAAGGGCAGGTCTCAGTGAGAAACGGGTCAGCCATTACGATAAGCTTCTTATGCAGGTAGCGGTACAGTCCTCTTCTCTTGAGAGAAGGGCAGATGAAGCGGAGCGGGAAACCATAAAGCTTAAAAAGTGTGAATATATGTCCCGCTATATCGGACAGGAATTTGACGGAGTCATCTCAGGAGTGACAAACTGGGGGCTTTATGTGGAACTACCTAATACCGTGGAAGGACTGATCCATGTCAATGACCTTCAGGATGATTATTATCATTTTGATGAGGAACATTATGAGCTGGTGGGTGAAATGACAAGGAGAACTTTTAAACTTGGCCAGCCCATTCGGGTAATTGTATCGGCTACGGATAAACTGCTTCGTACCATCGACTTTATTCTGGGAAGAGATTTTGAAGAGGAATAAGATTATACGAGCTTTACTTATTATGATATAAGTAAAGCTCGTGAAAAACGATAATTTGGTATTATATAAACGAGACTTTTGTTATAGCAAAAAATTATTTATGATTAAAATAATCTGAATTATGCCCAATACGATATTAATAAGTCCCCGCATATTTTTTTCTTTTAGATCAATACAACCTAAAATAATTAATATTGGAGCTAATATAAAACTCTGTAAATTCCATATAGAAACTCCATTAATATATCCCTGACTTTTATAAGAAATAAGAAACATGATACTCAAGATTGAAAATGTGATCCTTATCAATTTATCTGTTTTATTCATTATAGCCCTCTCTTTCATTAGCTGTAGCCTTCTCTATATTAATACCACTTCGTTCCCTGTATAATGATAACATATAAGAAATAAAAATCGACTAAAGTGCCAACATTATATATGTTGAGTGCCAAAATCAACATAAATATGTACCATAACCTTCCTATTTTAAGCGGAAAATAAAAAAGCATTTTCTAACACCTTTACGGGATATAAATAATGTAGTATGATTGTGTAAAGTTTTAATGAGGGAGATTTATTGATATGGGAGAAAATTTTAAATTAATCGCCAACAATAAAAAGGCGTATCATGATTATTTTATTGATGAAAAATATGAAGCTGGAATTGAGCTTTTTGGCACAGAGGTAAAATCCATACGAATGGGAAAATGCAGCGTAAAGGAATCTTTTGTAAAAGTTGACAGAGGTCAGGTTTATGTATGTGGCATGAATGTCAGCCCTTATGAAAAAGGAAATATTTTCAACAAAGATCCCCTGCGTGTGAGAAAACTTCTTCTTCACAAATCGGAGATTCTGAAATTGGATGAAAAGATTGCCCAGAAAGGGTATACTCTGGTACCCCTTTCGGTATATTTTAAAGGCAGTCTGGTTAAGGTGGAGATCGGTCTGGCAAGAGGTAAAAAGCTTTACGATAAAAGGGATGATATTGCTAAGAAAGACCAGAAACGTGAATTGGAACGTGATTTCAAAGTGCGCAACTTAAAAGTGTAATAAGCATAAGAAGAAATCGTTGTCTGTACACACAACAGATTGGATGGTAAAATAGGGGTATAAAATAAAGGGAGGAAACTGCGGATGGCACTATATGATTATGTAGGGGCTTTAAGAAAAGGGCGAAGGCAGTACCAGGCATCCGTATCAAGAGGAGAATATCCGTATCTGCCGGTGCTTGATGATATCTTATCGTATTCGGATATTGTATCGGAAGTCAATCTGGGGATAATGGATATTCCTCTTGAAAAGGTAGTTGGCACCAAGACGGAAGGACGGACGAATGCATTTGCCAACAATTTCATGCCGCTCTTGTCGGAAAAGTCTGAATTTGGAGCGAAATGGGCATATCTTTATGATCATCAGATACAGGAGGGGATTCATGACCCGATTGTTGTCTATGAATTCATGAATCAGTATTATGTACAGGAAGGGAATAAAAGGGTCAGTGTATTAAAATATGTAGGAGCTTTCAGTATCGCTGCTTCAGTGATCCGAATGATTCCCAGACGTACGGACGATTTAAACAACAAGCTTTACTATGAATTCCTTGATTTTTATCAGGTCTCCTTTAACTGTGATATATGGTTCAGCAAGGAAGGCAGCTATGATAAGCTTTTAAAAGCCATGAATAAAAATCCGGATGAACAGTGGAGCGAAGATGAGCGGCTGATTTTTAAGTCCGCTTATGACCGTTTTTCCAAAGCGTTTCATGCATTCGGCGGTGATGATTATGACATGACCTGTTCCGATGCCTTTTTAGTTTATATAGAACTGTTTGGCTACAGATTGGTGAAAGACCGGGTGGAAAAGCAGATCAGGAAGGATCTGGTTAAGATAAAGGATGAGCTCCTTCTTGCTTCCAGAGGCAATAAGATTGCGTTGGTAGAGCAGCCGGAGGAGGCAAGTGAAGGAGCAGAAAATACTCCCATGAAGCTGATTAACTGGCTGCTTCCGAATTCGTCGTTTGATCCATCCATGTTAAAAATAGCATTTATACATGCAAAGACAGCAGAAACCTCCAGCTGGACTTACGGCCATGAGCTGGGACGGATGTATCTGGAACAAGCCTTTGAGGGGAAGACGGAGACGATTGTCTTCTTCCACGCAGATACGGAGGAAGAGACAGGAAAAGCCATAGATACGGCGATTGCTAAAGGGTGCAATATGATATTTACCACAGCCTCTCAAATGATTAATTTAAGCGTGAAGGCTGCAATCGACCACCCGGAAATAAAGGTATTTAACTGCTCGGTCAATATGTCGTATTCTTCTGTCTGCACCTATTATGGAAGGATGTATGAATCTAAATTTTTAATGGGTGCTCTGGCGGCTTCCATGTCGCGGGATGATAAACTGGGTTACATTGCAGATTATCCCATATACGGAACCATTGCAAATATCAATGCATTTGCATTGGGAGCGAAGATGATTAATCCTTATGCAAAAGTTCATCTGGAGTGGTCAAAGATCAATGGACGGGATGCACAGGAACAACTGGAGAAGGAAGGCATCCGTTTTATTTCCGGAGACGATATGATCACACCTCAGGCGCCTACAAGAGCATATGGACTATATCAGAAAACACCAAATGGAAGCCTCAAAAATCTGGCTACTCCTATCTGGCACTGGGGAAAGTTCTATGAGAGAATCGTAAATCTCACTTGTCACGGTTCGGTTGACCGCAAGGAAATGAAAGGAAAGCAGGCAATTAATTACTGGTGGGGAATGTCTGCCGATGTGATTGATGTGATTTGCTCCCAGAATCTGCCACACGGCACAAACCGATTGCTTACATTTTTAAAAAATTCTATTCGGGCAGGCAGTTTTCAGCCTTTTGTAGGAACCATCTATTCTCAGGCTGGGAAAATCGAGTGTGAAGAAGGCTTAAGTCTTACACCGGAAGAAATTACCACAATGAACTGGCTGACGGAAAATGTGGTGGGGCAGATTCCTGATTTTGAGGAATTAACGGAAGAAGCCCGGTCATTGGTCCGCCTTCAGGGCCAGACAATATACGAGAACATGGATATGGAGGAACTGCAGCGTGAAAATTCTGGTACTGGCGGATCATGAGTCCAAGTCACTCTATGAATACTATACACCGGAGAAACTAAAGGATATTGATCTGATCATTTCCTGCGGTGATTTGAGAGCAAATTATCTGACGTTTTTTGCGACCTGTTCCCATGCACCGGTCTTTTATGTCCGTGGAAACCATGATTGTCAGTATCACACCTGCCCTCCGGAGGGGTGTACCTGCATTGAAGATGAGATTGTTACCTTCAATGGAGTCAGAATTTTGGGGCTGGGTGGTTCCATGGAATATATTCCATGTTCACCCGATCAGTTTACAGAGAAGAAAATGGAGCAGAGAATCAGGCGTATGTGGTGGAAGTTAAAGAAAAATAAGGGGTTTGATATACTGGTAACCCATGCGCCGGCTTTTGAACTCAATGACCTGCCGGATCTTCCTCATCGTGGTTTTTCGTGTTTTAAAGCACTGATGGATAAGTATGCTCCCAGATATTTTTTTCATGGTCATATCCATGCTAACTATGGCAATGCATTTAAGCGGGAAGACCAGTATGGCAGTACAATCGTAATCAATGCCTATGAATATTGTATTATTGATTATACGTAACCAGTCACTTTTAAGAAGATCCTTCATATTATATTGCAGAAGCCTTTAAACAGAATTTAACACTCTTTGCACTGCATATGAATCTACAGTACAAACTGAGCAGGCATCAGCTTAAATCGCTGGAAGCCGGGTTGCCTTGTGCGACAACGGATGATTAATAAGCATCTGTGGGACAGTAGTTTACTCTAATTGTTCCACAGGTGCTTTTTCTATTATTGGACAGATGTGGACGTCAGGAAGTGATTGCAGATGATATAGGGCTATCTTAATTAATTGGAGGTAACTGTTATGAAATGTATGATCACAAAAAAGAAAGAAAAAGAAGGTAAAAGTCTTGCCATGCATGTGTCGGCAGTCAGTATTATGATGAATTTACTGCTGTCTGTCTTTAAACTGGCAGCTGGAATTTTTGCTCATTCCGGCGCAATGATTTCCGATGCCGTTCACTCCGCTTCTGATGTTTTCAGTTCATTGGTTGTGATAGCTGGGGTACACCTGGCAGATCAAAAATCGGATAAGGAGCACCCTTATGGACATGATCGTATGGAATGCGTGGCTTCCATCATTCTTTCCTCCATGCTTATGGCAACCGGAGTTGTAATCGGTATGACCGGAATTAAGAACATTTTTGGCAGAAACGGGGAGCCAATGGCAATTCCTGGTGTTTTGGCCCTGTTTGCGGCAGTTTTGTCTATTGCTGTGAAAGAATGGATGTACTGGTATACAAAAGCAGCGGCAAAAAAGATAAATTCTGGGGCAGTTATGGCAGATGCCTGGCATCACCGTTCTGATGCACTGTCATCTGTGGGAGCCCTGGTGGGGATTGCAGGAGCCAGAATGGGCGCACCGGTGCTGGACCCAGTCGCCAGTATTGTAATATGCTTTTTTATCGCTAAGGCTGCGATAGATATATTCCGGGATGCAATGGATAAAATGGTAGATAAATCCTGTGATGATGAGACAGTGCAAAAAATGGAAGAATTTGCCATGTCTGTAATCGGAGTGAAACGGATTGATGAAATCAGAACCAGAATGTTTGGGGCAAAGGTTTATGTGGATATAGAAATTGCTGCGGAAGGGAAACTGGAACTGGTGAGGTCTCATGAAATTGCAGAAAAGGTACATCTGTGCATAGAAGAACACTTTCCTGATGTAAAGCATTGCATGGTTCATGTGAATCCTGTGATTGATATGGAAGATAATGATCAAATCTGCTTATAGGTATAACTCCAGATTATAATACACATTCCTATTATTTAGTTGACAAATAACAGTTCCATTGTTATCATTTAAATATTATACAAAAAGGCAGGGATGGGAATGGAAAGAATCGTATTATCATTGTTGGTTGATAACACTGCCGGCGTATTAAGCCGTGTAGCCGGACTGTTCAGCCGCCGTGGCTATAACATTGAGAGCCTTACGGTAGGAGTAACTGCGGATGAGAGATATTCGAGGATGACAGTGGTTTCTGTCGGCGAACAGGAGATTCTGGATCAGATTGAAAAACAGCTGAGAAAGCTGGAAGATGTCAGGGATATTAAGGAATTAAAACCAGGGCATTCTGTTTACCGTGAGCTTATTCTGGTTAAGGTAAGTGCCAATGCCAGTGAACGCCAGGCAATCAGTGCCATTGCAGAAATTTTCAGAGCTACCATTGTTGATGTAGGAAGAGATTCTTTGACTGTCATGCTGACAGGGGACCAGTCTAAACTGGATGCGCTGATTAATCTCCTTGGAGACTACGAGATTTTAGAGTTGGCAAGGACTGGTCTGACAGGACTTTCCAGAGGATCCGATGATATCCGCTACCTGCCTTAGGCAGTCTGAGTTTGTTAGCTAGAGGTGTTGCCAAAGGCGGACAGTGAGCCGTCGGCAGAGTTCCTTTAACAAAATATATTATGAGTCAGTATATGAGGAGGAAAGAAAGATGGCAAAGATTTACTACCAGGAAGACTGCAACTTATCTTTATTAGAAGGTAAGACGATTGCAGTGATTGGATACGGAAGCCAGGGCCATGCCCACGCGCTTAATTTAAAGGAGTCCGGATGTGATGTCATCGTTGGACTTTATGAAGGAAGCAGTTCCTGGGCAAAAGCAGAGGCTCAGGGTTTATCCGTTTATACTGCAGCTGAAGCAGCCAAAAAGGCAGATGTTATCATGATTCTGATCAATGATGAGAAACAGGCTGCTATGTATAAGGAATCAGTAGAGCCTAACTTAAAGGAAGGCGATATGCTGATGTTCGCTCATGGTTTTGCGATTCACTTCGGACAGATTATTCCTCCTAAGAATGTTGACGTTACCATGATTGCACCAAAAGCACCTGGACATACAGTTCGTAATGAATATCTGGTTGGAAGAGGAACTCCCTGTCTGGTAGCAGTTCATCAGGATTATACCGGTAAGGCGAAGGACAAGGCTCTGGCTTATGCTCAGGCTTTAGGCGGCGCAAGAGCAGGCGTTTTGGAGACAACCTTTAAGGTAGAAACTGAAACGGATCTTTTCGGTGAGCAGGCTGTATTGTGCGGCGGTGTATGCGCACTGATGAAAGCTGGTTTTGAGACATTGGTTGAAGCAGGATATGCACCGGAGAACGCTTACTTTGAATGTGTACATGAGATGAAGCTGATTGTCGATCTGATCTTCGAAAGCGGTTTTGCAGGAATGAGATATTCCATTTCCAATACAGCTGAGTATGGAGACTATATTACAGGACCAAAGATCATTACAGATGAAACAAAGAAAGCGATGAAGAAAGTACTGACTGATATTCAGGATGGCACCTTTGCAAAGGACTGGCTGCTTGAGAATCAGGTTGGCGGTGCACATTTCAGAGCTATGAGGAATTCTGAAGCTTCTCATGAATTAGAGAAAGTGGGAGCAGATCTTCGTAAGCTTTACAGCTGGAATGACGGCGGAAAACTGATCGATAACTAAATATCACTTTAGTGTATTAAATAAAAGACTGCTAAAAAGAGAGAGTGGGATAAAACAGCTTCTCTTTTTAGCAGTCTTTTTTATGGTATATTCAGCCTTACATTCCAGCTTTTTTCATTGCTTCAATGAAAATTTCCATTGCTGTGGATATCGTTCCCGGATTATATGCAAACCCTACCATACGTTTCTTAATGCCGGAAATCATTGGGATTTCGATCAGTTCCTTTTTGTCAAGTTCATCCTGAACAAATTCTTTAATCACACAACCTATGCCAAGGCCGATTTTGGCGAATTCTATGAGTAAATCCATGGTGGTAATTTCCAGAAGCTGATTGGGAATAATCTTATTTTCATTTAGATATTCGTCAATATACTTCCTTGTCATATTATTTTTATCCAATAGTAAAATGTTGCCTGTCTGAAATAAATCAGCATTTTCCCCTTCCCTTAAATATAGATTTTCCAGGTATGCATTTGTAGTTACGAAAATGTCCTGAATTTCCATGACTGGATTGAATAAAAGCGGGCGGCGGTTGGAAGGTTCTGCAATCAGTCCAAGGTCAATCTGTTGCTGTTCAAGCATTTCAACTGTATGGGAGGTAGACTGACTCTCAATGGTGATTTTAATATGAGGATATTTTTCAATAAATCCTTTTAAATATGGAAGTAGAATGTATTTGCACAGTGTATTGCTGACACCGATTCTTAAGTGTCCGATATTAAAATCCTTTACCCTTTTCAGCTCCAGTTCCCCTCTGTTTAATGCTTCAAAGGCAGTTTTCGTGTGATGAAACAGCAGCTGTCCTTCTTGTGTAAGCTGGACACCTCTGGAATTGCGGGTAAATAATGCCACGTCTAAATTGTCTTCCAGCTTGCTGATTGATTTACTGATTGCCGGCTGACTGATAAAAAGCTCTTTTGCCGCTTTGGAAATATTACCTGCTTTTGCCACTTCATAAAATATCTTATATTGGGAAAGATTCTGATCCATATTAAAATCCTTTCGTTTTATAACTTTCTGTTATGATATAATAAAATATTATATATTTGTATTATATCAGTAACTATATTGTAATGTAAAGGATTAAATAACCTTCTGGAACTCCTCGATTTTTTTGATAAACAGAAGAATAAGATATAATAAGTTCAAATCAAAAAACATATATTTGTGAAAAGTGCTTAATAAATAAATGTTTGTTTTAGTTAAAGTGCTTATTGTAAATAGAAATTATATTTGGTAGTATAAAAACATACAATAAGAAAACGTTTTCATGAGGTGTTTTTATGCAATCCATACGAGATGTTGCCAAACGCGCAGGTGTATCTATTTCGACAGTGTCGAGAATCTTAAATAACAGTGCTAATGTAAGTGATGAAAAGATTGCTGCAGTAAAAGAGGCACTTAATTACTATCATTATGAGCCCAATCAATTTGGACGTGGTCTTGTCAAACAAAAATCCAACATGATAGGGGTGTATTTTCCTTTCTCTTCACACTCTATATTTGAAACTTCTTATAATTTAGAACTGCTAAAGGGAATTGAACAGACGTTACCCCATTATAATTATAATATGGTTATAATAAGTGAATCGGAGATATATGAAAGCCAGGAAGAAAGCGGCCCCCGATTTTTAGAAAGCGCAGGGCAAAGAAAAATTGATGGTTTGATTCTTACAGGACTGATCAATAAGCAGGCATCTGAACTGGCATTAAAACGACTCATAGACCAGCAATATCCAGTTATATATATCGGTAAAAAGCTTCATCAAAGAGGAATGAATATATATGCTCAATTCGAGAATTATACGATTAACATGATGCACGAACTGTATAATAAAGGCCATCGCTGCGTGCTGCTTTATTATATGCATTTACATCAGACTTATATAGAAAAGATCAGTGTACAATTAAAAACGGAATTACCCGAATTAAAGATCATTCCGTCAGCTTTTAAGAATATCGCAAAATCCAGGGAGATGATTGCTTCACAAATAAAAAAATATGTTCGTGATGGATCATGTACTGCAGTCTGTTCGCCAAGTATTGAACTGCTTCAGCTTATCATGGGGATTTGTGTTGAACTGCGGCTTTCTATCCCGGATGACATATCTATTTTATCTGTGGAGCATAAGAAGGGAGATGGGGCGCTTATGTATCCTCCAATTTCTGCATTTTATGTACCTGCCATTGATATGGGGAGAGAAGCTGCATGTTTGGTGCTGAATATGATTAATCATGAGAATAACGAAATAATTTCAGAGGAATTTGTGACAGAATACATTGAGAGGGAATCAATAAAGCGGCTTATATAAGCGCTTTTTGATCATAGATTTGAAAACGTTTTCAAGGAGGTATTATTATGAAAGCAATCATGGTAATGTATGATTCGCTGAGAAGGGATCTGTTGGAGTCATATGGCTGCAACTGGACAATTACTCCTAATTTCAAGAGATTGGCGGAAAAAAGTGTCCAGTTTGATAACTGTTATGTGGGAAGCATGCCCTGCATGCCCGCAAGGAGAGAACTTCATACCGGCAGAATTAACTTTTTCCACCGGAGCTGGGGACCAATGGAACCATATGATGATTCCATGCCTGAACAATTGAAAAATGGGGGGATTTATACTCATTTAATTAGTGACCATCAGCATTATTGGGAGGATGGCGGATGCACATATCACAACCGCTACTCATCCTGGGAGATTTCCAGGGGCCAGGAAGGCGATTTATGGAAAGCAGATTTGTCTTATAAATATGAAGCTAATACTGTTTTTAAAAATAAGGAAGTAATGCTTACTTACCCCCCTTATAAAAATATGATGATGCATGATGGTATTAACCGCAGATGCATGGATAAAGAGGATAAGACATCACAGGCTGTTACGTTTAAAAATGGTCTGGAGTTCATTAGAACAAATCATGAAGAAGATAACTGGTTTCTTCAGATAGAGACCTTTGATCCCCATGAACCATTTTACTCTCTGAAAGAGGATAAAGCATTGTATCCACATACATTTTCTGGAGATGCTGCATCTGAATCGGATTGGCCTCCTTATGCTCCGGTTGCGGAAGATGAAGATACAGTCAGTCATGTACGGTTTGAATATGCCGCTCTTCTTTCAAAATGTGACCGGTACCTTGGTAAGGTTCTGGATTTAATGGATCGTTATAATCTGTGGGAGGATACGATGCTGATCGTTAATACTGACCATGGTTTCCTGTTGGGTGAGCATGGCTGGTGGGGAAAAACGAGTATGCCGATTTATCAGGAGATTGCCCATATACCATTTTATATCTATGATCCCAGAAGAAAGGAGTGTGCAGGAATAAGAAGAAAGGCAATCGTACAGACCATTGATCTGGCACCGACACTTTTAGAGTTTTTTGGATTAAAAATTCCGGAGGATATGGAGGGGAAACCGCTGTGCAGTGTAATGGATTCAGATGAGTCCGTTCGGGAATATGCGGTATTTGGTTACCATGGAAGCCAGGTGAATGTAACGGATGGAAGATACATATATATGCACGCAGCAGAAAACCTGGATGAGCCGGTTTTTGAATATACTCTGATGCCGACTCATATGAGAAGTATGTTTCAGCCGGCTGAATTTAAAGATATGGAGCTGGCAGGACCGTTTTCTTTTACCAAAAACTGCAAAGTAATGAAAATCAGAAAGAAAGATAATATGGGAGATACTACATCATTTGGTTCTCTGCTTTTTGACCTGAAAGAAGATCCGGATCAGATTCAAACGATATCGGATGAGGCGGTGCGAAACAAAATGAAAGGCTATATCCGGGAGTATATGGAAAAAAACGATGCTCCAAACGAACTTTATACAAGGCTGGGATTGAAAAAGGAGAAGGAAAATGATAAACCATCCTAACATTGTAATTATCAATCCGGATCAGATGCGGGCTGATTCCATGTTTCATCTTGGAAATCCGGCATCGGTTACTCCTAATCTGGATGAACTGGCAAACGAGGGGGTGTCCTTTGCAGATGCATTCTGTCAGAATCCGGTATGTACGCCATCGAGATGCAGCTTCATGAGCGGCTGGTATCCCCACGTTACAGGACACCGCACGATGAATCATATGATGCATGATCATGAACCAGTCTTATTAAAAAGATTGAAAGAGCACAATTACCATATTTGGATGAATCAGAGAAACGATCTGCTTCCGGCTCAGAACCCGGAGTATTATAAGCCCTATTGTGATACTTATTTTACTCTTGATGGGCAAAGGCGACCGGATATACTTCCTTATGAAAACTGGAGGGGAGAACCAGGTGGAAAGAACTTTTATTCCTTTTACCGGGGAAAATTGCCGGAAATTAAAGATATAGATCAGATATGGACAGAAGGTGCAGCTGAGTTTATACGAAATTATGAGGGAGAAAAGCCATTCTGCTTATTCCTTCCTCTGATGCTCCCCCATCCTGTCTATCAGATCAGTGAGCCATACTTTAGCAGAATCGACAGGAAAGAACTGAAAAAGAGGATTTTGCCGATGAAAGGATTGGAAGGAAAGTCCAGGCTGCAAAAGGAATTGTCCAGGCTGCAGAATATGAAAGATTGGAAGGAGGAAGAATATGATGAATTGCGTGCGGTCTATCTGGGAATGTGCAGTAAGGTTGATGAACTTACAGGTCAGATTGTCCGCGCATTAAAGGAAAAAGGAATTTATGATGAAACTGCTTTATTTTTTTTCAGTGATCATGGGGACTATACCGGCGATTATAACCTGGTGGAAAAGGTACAGAATTCTTTTGAGGACTGTCTGACAAATGTTCCGTTTATTGTAAAACTTCCAAAAAATATGCAAAAACGTCATGGTGTAAGCCGGGAAATGACAGAGTTAATTGATTTTTATGCCACTGTAGAAGAACTGGCAGAGCTGCCTGCAGAACATACGCACTTTGGGAAATCACTCATTCCCTATATTATGCAGCAGCAGGAGGTATTGAGGGAGGCCGTATTTTGTGAAGGAGGTTTTCGGAAAGGAGAGGATCACTGTAAAGAAACCGGAGGGCAGACCGTACCTGATCCGCAAGGATTATATTTTCCCAGGCAGTCGCTGCAGGCATCGGATGACATGTATAATGGAAAAGCTGTCATGTGCAGAACAAAGGATTATAAATATATCCGAAGGCTCTATGAGAAAGACGAATTTTATGATCTGAGAAATGATCCGGATGAGATAAGGAATCAGATCGATTGTGAAGAGTACCGGACTTTGATTGCAGAAATGAAGGAAAGGCTGCTGGAGTTTTATCAGGATACCTGCGATGTTGTACCATTTGAAAAGGATGCCAGAATGGACCGGGATTTTATGAAAAGATTGATGCATTAACAACTTGGGGAAGTTTATTTAGAAAAGGAGAAGGAATCATATGAAAAATAAATATTCAAAAGCAAAATTTATAGATGTTTTTAAATATTCTTTTGGGGGCTTGGGATCCAATCTGGCATTTTTTCTGGTTATGTCTTATCTGACATTCTTTTATACAGATATTTTTGGAATTAACACAATGGTGGTTTCCGGCCTTATGCTGATATCCAGATTTATCGATGCATTTACAGATCCAATCATGGGGATGCTAAGCGATCATACTCATTCAAAGATGGGGAAATACAGGCCATGGATCATAGGAGGAGCACCATTACTTGGATTATTTATCTTTTTGCTGTTTACGGCACCGGAGATGTCTCCTAATATGAAGATTGTATATGTGTATGTCATATATATTACATATTCATTGGTATCTACTGTAGTAAATATTCCTTATCATTCTTTAACTCCTGTCATGTCTCAGGATCCAGATCAGCGGACTGTAATTGTATCGTGGAAACAGGGTATGGGAACGGTGGCACAGTTTATTGTTACTATCATGGCACTTCCGTTAGTGGACGCATTTGGAGGTGGAAAACAGGGTTGGGCGATTTATGGAGCTTTAGTCGGCATTATGACAACCGTTTCATTCTGGGTTTGTGCATGGGGCGGTAAGAAATATGATGTTTGTGATATGCAAAGGGAAAGAGTCCGGCTAAATATGGTAAATGATCTTAAGCTTTTAGTGAAAAACAAACCTATGCTGATGCTGATGATTGCTTTTGGTACGGACGTACTGGCTAATGCTACATACAGTGCAGTCAATATGTATTATTTCAAATATGTGCTTAATCGTGTGGACCTGGTACCGAAAGTTGCTTCTGCGACACTGTTCGCAGGGATCATCCTCCTTCCTCTGCTGCCGGCAATTGCTAAGTTTGTAGGTAAAAAACGTTTATACTGGCTGGGAAGCCTGTTCTCTATTTATCCTCTGATTGTTATGTGGCTGCATCCTACAGCATCTGTTACCATACTCATGAGTATGATGGCAGTCTTCGGATTCGTTTCACGTATTCCAAGTAACTTAGGCTGGGCAATGCTTCCGGAGTGTTCTGACTTTGGTGAATGGAAATTTGGTCAGCGCTCAGATGGTCTGATGTCGTCTTCCCTGACGTTTATCAATAAATTCGGTATGGCAATCGGAGGCTTTATCGCCAGCTTTTTTCTGGGTATAGTTGGTTTTACGGCAAACCAGGAGCAGACCCCTCAGGTTCTTGATATGATTGTGTTTTTAAGATTTGGTATGCCGGTAATAGGATATGTGGCATCGCTGATTTCCATGGCATTATATGAAATCACCGATGAAAAGTATTTACAGATTCGTTCAGAGCTGGATGAAAAGTAAGAGGGCAAATAATGAAAGGCAGAGAAAGCCTGGGTGAAGGCAGCTTCATCAAATAAGAGAAAGAGAACTGGTAGTGTAAAGCTTTTGCTGGACAAAAATGGTCTTTTTTATTATGATATAAAGAAATGGATTATTGATGCTGGAAACCAGACGCTTTTTTGGAAGACATAGAATAGAAAGTCAGAATACGGAAGTTAAGGCAATAGGGGCAGAATATAATTCTGTCCCTGATTTTTTTGTTGAAATAAGAAACATTAAAACGTTTTTTAATACGAGAAAGGGTTAAGAGAGAGCTGGAATGGTAAAAACAAACGCGATGAGAATGTTAGATAAAGCAGGGATTGATTATAACACCAGGGAATATACCGTAGATGAACAGGATCTATCGGGCAGCCATGCTGCGGATATGATGGGAGTCGATCATGGGAGTGTTTTTAAAACTCTTGTATTAAAAGGGGATAAAACAGGGTATTTTGTCTGTTGCATTCCTGTAGACGGAGAGCTGGATTTAAAAAAAACAGCGAAACTCACAGGAGATAAAAAGGCAGAAATGATTTCTGTAAAAGAATTACAGTCTGTCACCGGATACATCAGGGGAGGGTGTTCTCCTGTTGGAATGAAAAAGCACTACCCCACATGGATAGAGGAATCAGCAAAACAGTATTCTGAAATTGTTGTCAGTGCCGGTGTGAGAGGACAGCAGATTGTTCTGCCAGCGGAGAAGCTGGCTACCTTTATAAATGGCAAATTTGCATCAATTATGGCTGATTAGTTTACATAAAACAATAAAACATCAAGACAAGCCGAAGATGGCCAGGTGAATAATTAACAGAAATGTAATACTATTGTAAAATGTTAACACATGTTTAATACAAAAAAAGCACTTAAGTACAAGACAAAATAGTGTATAACTAACAAAAAAATAAAAAAGTTAAAAAATTAAGAAGTTAAATTATCACAAAAATGTTAAACTGCCATTGACTTTTTTAACGGTATTCTTCTATAATTACGGACGACACAAGGAAACGGGTTACGGATTCATCCGCAGCCCAGGCAAATGAGATTAGAGAAAGAGGAGTATTTATGCTTACACTACGCTCTATCCTTCAGCAGATTAGTCAGTTCTTAAGAGGAATAACCGTAAAGGTTACAAAGCGAATGTATCGTTCCTCAGCAGTTTTTATGGCAGGTGCTGCAGTTATTACCGTTATCGCTTTTACTTCCACAGGTTTTGGAAGCAGCGGAAAGAATGCGTTGACGGCTTTTGCAGAGACCAGGGCATTGGAAGACGCTACAGATGATGAGAACGTTGAAGAAGAGGAAACGGCCTTACAAGCAAAAGTACAAATTAACCTTACCGATCCCAAGATGCAGGCACAGCAGCTGGCTGGAAATCTGTTAGAAAAAGAAATCATACAAAAGCAGGAACTGGAAGAAGAATCTTTTACCAGAGTTCAGCGCATGAATGAGCAGATTGCACTGGAGGAGGAAGCAAAAAGGCAGGCACAGATAGCCGCAGAGGAAGCAAAAAAAGCGGAAGAAGAAGCAGCCAGAAAAGCAGAAGAGGAAAGAGCAGTTCATGCCACGTCACTATCTGATGATGACTATAATGTCCTGTTAAAGATTGTGCAGGCAGAAGCTGGAATCTGTGATGAGGAAGGAAAGATTCTTGTAGCAAATGTGATTTTAAACCGCGTAAAAAGCGGTCAGTTTCCAAGTACAGTGAAAGGAGTTGTTTATTCGCCCTCCCAGTTTTCACCGGTATCCAACGGCAGCATAAATTCTGTAAAGGTAACGAACAGTACCAAAGAATGTGTGAACCGGGCACTGGCAGGTGAAGACTATTCAAACGGAGCATTATATTTTATGTACCGAAGAGGCTCCAGGAGCGGAGCGGTAAGCTGGTTCGATTCCCATTTGACTTATTTGTTCCAGCACGGAAACCATGAATTTTTTAAATAAAAACATTGTTTAATATTCTGCTTTAGGTGTATACTATAGGGTATGGACAGGATGATCTATGTTCTGCTATGACTATATTGATACATAAAAGGAGAGTATTCATATGATTTTTGACACAGCAAAAAACCTTGATTTTTACAGAAACCTTGGTGTGGAAGGACGATATGCCAAGGCAGTGGATTTTCTTAAGAATACGGATCTGGAGAAACTTGAACCAGGTAAATATGAGATTGACGGCAAGAATGTATTTGCCAATGTAGTAGAATATACAACAATTCCATGGGAAGAAGCGAAATTTGAAGCTCACCATAATTATACAGATATTCAGTATGTAATTTCAGGTTCTGAGATCATGACCTATGCAAGAATCGATGAACTGAATGAAAAAGTACCATATAACGATGAAAAAGATGTTGTATTTTACGACAATGAAAATCCAGGCTTAAAAGCAGTAGTTAAGGCTGGAGAATATATGATATTTAATCCTTGGGATGGCCATAAACCGAAGGCTGCTGCCGGAGAATCTGCTCCCATCAAGAAAGTAATTGTTAAAATCAAAGAGAATTAAAAAACGGGATTCTGTTCCTTTTAAAAGAACAGAATCCCATATTTTATGCCATCCAGCCGTCCGAGCCGGAAAGCACAGCTTCTCTGGTATATTTAGACAGATCAGTTTCCTTTAGTCTATATATCCAATCGGGGCGGTGCTCCATATCTCCCCTGGGCCCAAAGCTGCCGTACTCTGCATAAAAGGCATTGGTATGAGCAGCTTCTTTATTCCAGTCATGCCAGCCTTCCCTGCAGATGTGATCACCGATGAAGCAATTGATCAGAACTGTTTTGGCGTATTCTCTCCAGGGTCTTCCCAGATATGCATTATCAGCAGGGCAGTTGCCTTCAAAACGGCAGTGATTCATTACGTAGCCGTATTCCTGACCTTCGGGAGTAGAAGCTGCTGTTACATAGCTGCTGATTTCCTTTCCAGTATATTTGGAAAAGAAGGTGCAGGTTTCAAAATAAGCAGTTGCGCTGCCAAAGATGAAATCAACATCCCCTTCCAGATAGCAGTCTTTATAATAATGTCTTCCGTTGATCCGGGGAGCATTCTGTTTCGGTCCGATGAATCCGTTGGGCTCCACTTCCTTTGGAGGCAGAGGTCCTGTAAAGAGGGTATCCTGATTGCCCAGAAAACGGCAGTTTTCAAATAAGAGGCGGTCTCCGTCTGCATAAACTGCCAGAGCCTGGCCCACATCAATGCCTTTTCCTGCACTGTTTTCAAACGTAATATTTCTTGCAGTAAAATTGTCTGTATCGATAAAACAGGAATAAGTGCGGAAGGTTCCGCGTTTCATACCGTCTTCCATGGGCATGCGGGCATACAAATTATAAGTTAATATGGTATTATCTTTATCCTCTCCAAGAAAGGTAACGTGGGGAATTGTAATTGTAATCTGCTCTTGATAGATTCCTTTGTGTATGTAAAGAATCTGTTCTGTTGTGTTGTCCTTTGGCAGTGAATCGAGCGCTTTTTGTATGCTTTTGAAATCTCCGGAACCATCTTTGGAAATGTGTATCATATTTGACCTTCTTTCTAGTTATTGTATACATGATGCATAATGCATATTAAATATAAACAATTTTTGTGAAAAATGCAATAGAAAATATTGACTTTTTATTAACAGAATGAGATAATAGATTCAAATTTGAATTTTATAAGGAGGATTTTATATGTCAACAAAAGCTTATTACCCAATTAATGAAATTGGAAAAGGCAAACCAGGCTTTGCAACGACACGTTCAATTATTGAGGCACCATTCTATGGGAATAACGTTATTAAAGTTAATACGCTTCGTGAGGCATATGAATTAGCAAAAAACTCACCAGGTACCATAGTTACGGATATGCCCGTTTATAGAGGAGAAGAATTTGGTCTTGATAAGGATGCCAAAGTACTACTGTTTAATGATGGCGCGATTACCGGACGGTATGCCACTGCCAGAAGAATTGCTGGTGAACCTGGAGTAAACTGCGCGGCCCTTGATAAAGTTGTAATGGATGCAGTTTATGAAACACGGTGGAAGACCATGTATCATGCAGAAGTGTTTACAGGTCTTGATCCGGAATATATGGTAAAGGCGCATCTTCTCATACCGGAAGGGGAAGAAAATATCTTATATAACTGGATGCTGAACTTCCAGTATATGTCTGATCAGTATATCAAAATGTATAAGGCTTCCAAACCGGTTGGGGATGGGAAAGAGCCTGATATCTATATTTTCTCTGATCCACAGTGGAACGGCTCTGACCGTCCAGGTGTAGATCTGTCCTGTTTAAGCGATCCTAAATGTTTATGCTATTTTAATACAGAACAAAACTGCGCTGCAATTCTCGGCATGAGATATTTCGGAGAGCATAAGAAAGGTACACTTACCATGACCTGGGCACTTGCTAACCGCAACGGCTATGCACCCTGCCACGGCGGACAGAAAGAATATACACTGCAGGACGGCTCCAAATATGTTGCATCTGTATTTGGTTTATCCGGATCCGGAAAATCCACTATTACACATGCAAAGCACGGCGGCAAATACGGCGTTACCGTACTTCATGATGATGCCTTTATTATCAATACAGATACCTGCTCATCGATAGCAATTGAGCCTACATATTTTGATAAGACACAGGATTATCCTACAGGCTGTGACGATAACAAATACTTACTGACCGCTCAGAACTGCTCCTGTACCTTAGATGAAGACGGAAAACTTCAGCTGGTAACAGAAGATATCAGGAACGGCAACGGCCGGGCGATTAAATCAAAATTATGGTCACCGAACCGGGTGGATAAGATCGATTCTCCGGTAAATGCAATTTTCTGGATTATGAAGGATCCTACCATTCCACCGGTAGTTAAATTAAAAGGGTCTTCTCTGGCATCTGTCATGGGAGCAACTCTTGCAACAAAGAGATCCTCAGCAGAAAGACTTGCTCCAGGTGCAGATCCCAACGCACTGGTAGTGGTTCCTTATGCAAATCCATTTAGAACCTATTCTCTTGCAAATGATTATGAAAAATTCAAAAAATTAGTGGAAGAAAAGAATGTAGACTGCTATATTATTAATACAGGCGATTTCATGGGGAAGAAGGTTCAGCCGAAAGACACATTGGGAATTCTGGAAGCAATAGTGGAAAAGAAAGCGGAATTCAAGCCATGGGGACCATTTACAGATATCGATATCTTTGAATGGGAAGGATTTGTTCCGGATCTTAATGATGCGGAATATAAGACACAGTTAAAGGCACGTATGGAAGATCGTTTGAAATATGTTGCTAATACTGCAGTTGTAAAAGAAGGATATGATAAACTTCCTGATGATGCTCTGGCAGCTATTCAGAAAGTTGTTGATCAATTGAAGTAATCGTTACAGAGACGGGGAGGGAAACCTTTTCGTCTCTGTTTTTAAAATCAGAGAGGAATTGTTATGAAAAAAGAATATGTATTGTTTGATTTGGATGGGACACTGACTGACCCAAAAGAGGGAATTACAAAGTCGGTCCGTCATGCACTGAAAGCCTTTGGAATAGAAGTGGAAAGCCTTGACCAACTATGTTGCTTTATTGGCCCGCCGCTAAAGGACAGCTTCATGGAATATTATGATTTTTCAGAAGCTGACGCACAAAAAGCGGTCGGGATCTTCCGGGAATATTTTTCCGTAAAGGGGATCTTTGAGAACAAAGTATACGAGGGGACGGCAGAAGTTTTAAAAGCCCTCTGTGAATCGGGGAAAAAGCTTTACGTTGCATCTTCAAAACCGGAAGTTTTTGTAAGAAAGATACTAAAACATTTTGAGCTGGATTCATATTTTGAATTTATGGGTGGAGCTGACTTTGAGGAAGTTCGTGTCAAAAAGGCTGATGTGATCCGGTATGTGTTTGATACCTGCGGTATCTGTGATTTGCCGGGAACCGTAATGATCGGTGACAGAAAGCATGATGTTCTGGGGGCGAAAGAGTGTGGAATTGATTCTGTGGGGGTGCTGTATGGTTATGGCAGCAGACAGGAACTTTCAGAGGCAGGAGCAGATTTTCTGGCAGAATCAATTTTTGATTTGCAGAATCTTTTTTAGTGTGCTATACTAGGTCTTTAACAGGAAACAGTCCTTTTGATATCGGAATTTGGCAGACGAAGCACGAGCGGAAGGAGAATTATTGTGATTGAATTGGAAAAAGATGAGAGACAGATTGTCAGAGAACTTTGCAGTATGAATGAAGATGCCATACCTTCTGTAACTGCGGAAGGGCGAATGGAAAAAGTCTGGGTCCCCCAACGGGATAATCCCTCCTTTTGTTTGATTCATTCGGGTAATTTTGCATATCTGGTGGGTATTTGTCCTAAGGGAGAGCTGGCTCTGGAACTTCGCGAGCTGCTGATCAAAAACTTCAACCAGGATTTTATTACACCATCGGATGAACGCTGGGCTGAGTGGCTGGAGGAGACGTTTGGCGGCAACTGCCGGATTATGTCCCGCTATGCCATGAGAACGGATGAAACTTATTTTTCCGAAGAGATACTGGCAGATTATTTAAATTCCATTCCTGATGGAATCCAGATCAAAAAAATTGATGCAGGTCTTTATGAAAAAGCGATGAATTCAGAATGGAGCAGAGAGATTTGTTCTAATTTTGAATCAAAAGAAGAGTTTTGCCAATATGGATTTGGATTTGCTGCACTAGATGGGGAAAGGATGGTTTCCGGCTGTTCTGCATATGACATTAATGAAGAAAAAATTGTGGTAAAGGTTGCAACACACAAGGAGTACAAGCGCCGGGGTCTTGCTCTGGCATGCAGCGCCGGGTTGATCTTATCCTGCCTGCAACAGGATATTATTCCAACCTGGGATGCGGACAACATTCCTGCCGCCGGTCTGGCGGAAAAGCTTGGTTATATTTTTGAAAAAGAATATCAGGTATACAGACTGGGAAACTTAGAGAACGGACTGTATTAGACACAGAAGAATCAGGAGGATTACAGCAGATGAAAAAGGTTAGGATCGGTTTTTGGGGCATGGACTCCATATTGGAATTTGTGACTATAGCCGGTAAATATAAGGAACAGATGGAGTTAGTGAATGGAGACTGCATTGTAAATGCAAAATCACTTTTATCGGTTCTTTCCCTGGTAACTGCTGAAGCGGTTGAACTGATTATTCAGGACGAATCCTGCGATTCTCTTTTAGACCGGCTTGATTTGTACGTGGAGCATGGAAGGCTTCTTGGTGGTAAGAATATTGTTTTTTGATTTTCTGATTAAAAACTGACAGGAAAAGGAACTTGAAAATTTCTAGGAAATGTTGTATACTGAAACCATAGAAAATAGAGTGTGTAATTCCTGAAATGTACGATAATCTTACCTTTTTTGAACCTACATTATGACATAAGGGATTCCAATATTTTCAGGCGGATGTCAGGCCTCCATTGTAGTGGAAGGCAGATGCTTGAGTGAGGTTGCCCACCTAGCACAGCTAGGCGTCAATAAGTAAGAACCGGCATTTTGGGGTTACAAAAGAAAAAAAGCAGCGAGAAATCGCTGCTTTAACTTTATGAAAAAATATGATAAAGTATGGTTAGATATATATTAAGCAGCCACATAGGAGATAAACATGAAGGATTTTAAATTCCGCACCTACGTTTGTTGGGGAGTAACCGCACTTGCGGTAATCGCGCTCAGTATTGCATTCGCCTTTTTCCTTTCCAGATTTGAAGCGGTAAAAGGTACAATCCGTTTGATTGTAGAAATATTAATGCCTGTCATTTATGGCGCGGTGCTGGCATATCTTTTATTGCCGGTTTATAACAGGTCCAGGGATATATCAGCCCGTACGCTAAATAAGGTGACACGCAGCCGAAAAACGGTTCTTTCCTTTTCACGGGTACTGGCTACACTGGTCAGCCTGATTTTTTTATTTGTAATTGTGGCAGGACTTTTCTCAATGATTATACCTGAAATTTATACAAGCATTATGGGAATACAGGATAATTTCGGAGAGAACATTAACAATGTTGCCCTGTGGCTTCAAAAGCTGTTTCACGATAATCCATCTTTTGAAAAAGCAGTGATTCCAATCTATGATAAAGTTGCCAATCAGCTTCAGAACTGGATGACAACGGATCTTGTCCCCAATATGTCTACATTAATCGGCAGCTTATCCAGCGGTCTGTTAAGTGTTGTTCTGGTTCTTAAAAACTTATTAATCGGCGTGATTGTTATGGTATATCTGCTTAATATTAAGGAAAGACTTTCTGCCCAGGGGAAAAAGATTATCTACAGTATTTTTTCTTTAAAAACAGCGAATCAGATCATTGATGAGGTACGGTTTGTACACCGGGTTTTTGGCGGATTCATTACCGGTAAACTTTTGGATTCCTTAATTATCGGTATTATGTGCTTTGTGCTGCTCAATGCCATGAAGATGCCGTATGTGCTGCTGGTAAGTGTTATCATCGGCGTTACCAATGTGGTGCCATTCTTCGGACCTTTCATCGGGGCGATTCCAAGCGCATTTTTAATACTGCTCGTCAGCCCGGTAAAGTGTCTTTATTTCCTGATTTTTATTTTACTGCTCCAGCAGTTTGACGGAAATATTCTGGGTCCTAAAATACTAGGTGAATCCACAGGGCTGCCAAGCTTCTGGGTTCTGTTTTCCATCCTTTTATTTGGAGGATTGTTCGGATTCGTGGGAATGATAATAGCAGTGCCCACATTTGCAGTGATTTACAGTGTTATTACAAGACTGGTGAACCGGTCGCTTTCAAAGAAAAGACTTTCTTTGGAAACAGAAGATTATTTGAATTTAGATCGTATTGAAGAAGAGAAAAAAACATATATGAGATAAGAGGAGCGCATGAACAAAAAGTCATTGATCGGGTTTGTCGTCGGTATTCCTCTTCTGGTTATAGTTCTCATTCTTATTATATTATTGAATGAACCAGAGCCGGAGGGGATCTCAAGGGGGCTGGCATATAAGTCGGCAGCCCTCCTTCTTACAGACAGAGAAAGCTTAGAAAAAATGCCGGAGAATCAGAGTTATTTCTCCAAACAGGATCAGAGCGTCTGGTATGCGAAATATATGGATTATTTATATGCTAATGGCTATCTTGATCCGGCACTTATGCCTGCAGATCAGGAGACTGCGCAAGGTTTTTTGACCTATCAGGAAGCAGAACGCCTGGCAGAAGCATTGGCACCTGGTTCTGGAACGAATATTCATGCAGGAAGAAAAAACAGGAATAAACATATCACCGCTGATGAATGGTGGTTTTTGTTTGAAGATTTAAAAAAGGTGCTGGATAAGGAGAATCAGATTAAATCCATTGATGTGCTTCTATATGGTACACCTTCTAATATAAGACCTTCTTCCTCATGGACTGCCTATACCAGTGAAGGAACATTTGGTTTTGAGGGTATCAGTCTGGATTCTTATATAGACTGGGAAGTAAAAGTTCTGGTAAAAGGCAGCGAAATCATCGCATTAAAAGAAGCTGTAAGTGATTCAGTTACATATAGGAATGCCTGGCTGACTTCTGACGGAAGTCAGACGTTTGAGGTGCATTTAGGTTCTGTGGTAAGATCATTTCCTTTGGAAGCATCCTTAGGACAGACGGAGGAGTTTGCCAATCAGGTAGCTGATATCAGTCTGAAACGCGGGAAGCTTCAGAAGGTTACCATGAAGAAAAAGAAAATATCAGGAAAAGTACTTGCAATTACTGATTCAACCATAGAAATAGAGAATTACGGAACATTGAAATTTGATAAGGATTTTAAAGTTTACCGTCTGTACGGGCAATTTGAAGAACGGACGGTTTCTGATATACTTGTAGGGTATGATATACAGGATTTCGTGGTGGCCCATGGCAGGATCTGCGCAGCACTGCTTGTCCGGGAATTTGATGCTAAAACCATTCGGGTTTTATTGATGAACACGAATTTTCAATCGATTTTTCACCCTTCTGTGACACTGTCCTCCCAGACCGGTTTGATTTTAACCTATGACGGAGCAACAGTTCAGGTACCGCCAAAAGCAGAAGTAATTATTGAGCCTTCTGATGAACGATTAAAAAACGGCAGAATTGTAGCGGCTCCCCTGGAAAAGGGCGGTTCCATAGAGGTGGATTCCATCAGCCGTTCCTATGGAACTCCCTCATATGATGGAACCATTGAGATCAGAAAGAATCCGGAAGGATTACTTTTGATTAACGAGCTGTATCTGGAGGACTATCTGACAAAGGTGGTACCCAGTGAGATGCCTGACAGCTATGAAAAAGAAGCGCTCAAAGCACAGGCAGTGTGTGCAAGAACCTATGCTTACCGCCAGATCCAGAGCAATACCTACAGCAAATATGGAGCTCATGTAGATGATAGTACCCGCTTTCAGGTATACAATAACCTTCCAACTGCAGGTAAAACTGAGGATGCAGTCCGGGAAACTTATGGAAAACTGCTGTTTTATGGAGATACGCCGGTTGCTGCTTTTTATTTTTCCACGTCCTGCGGACACACCACAGATGGAAGTGTATGGGGGGGAGATCCAGCACAGTTTCCTTACCTGGAGGGAAGTCTGCTTCAGGATGGAGGAGAAGTATTAAATCTGTCCACCAATTCAGATTTTGAGCAATTTATAAAGAATAAAGATTATCCAGCTTATGATTCTTCATTTCCCATGTATCGGTGGGAGACGACTGTGACAAACAGACAGCTGGAAGAAGAGATAACAGAGGTTGGCTCCATTTTAAATATTACAGTGGTGGAACGTGGAGTTGGCGGTATTGTGAAGAAATTGAGGGTCGAAGGCTCAGATGGCGTAATGACAATCAGCGGTGAAGGACAGGTCCGGGCAAAACTAGGCAATAAATATATGACAATAACCAGGAAAGACGGATCTGTGATGAAAAAATTTGATTCTCTTCCCAGCGCGTATCTTGCCATAGATAATCAGGGAGTTGATGATAAAAATATCACCACATTTCACATTTATGGCGGCGGCTTCGGACACGGCGTAGGGATGAGTCAGAATGGTGCCCAGGCAATGGCGAAAGAAGGCAAATCATATGAGGATATCCTGAAATTCTTTTACCATGGGGTTCAGGTGTGTGAAGCGAAACAGGTAAAGGAATGAGAGAGGCTGATCCTGCGTAGAATATAAAAAAACGCAGGACGCAATATGCAGGATCAGAAATTGGAAAATCTGCTGAATCTCGCACTCAGTTCCACACCGGAAGAGAGGGCAAAGTCAGGCAATTTAAGTGTAGGATATAATCCAGAAGAAAAATCGTGGGATGTGATTGTAAAGCATTCCGGAGATATCAGCGGTCTGTCCCAGGTGGGAATCAAGGTAGAACAGATGGTAAATGAATATGCGATTTTAAACGTACCGGAATCGTTCATTGATCAGTTAAGTGAACTGCCGCAGATCGAGTATGTGGAGAAACCAAAGAGGCTGTTTTTTGCCATAAATCAGGCAAAGGCGGCCTCTTGTGTCAATTTGGTCCAGCAGGGGACCAATAATCTGACAGGAAGAGGAGTCCTTGTAGCCGTTATTGATTCGGGGATTGATTATTATCATGATGACTTTCGTAATGCAGACGGAACGACCCGGATATTGAAGCTTTGGGACCAGACGATTGACCGTGTCTTTACAAAAGAAGAAATTGATGCAGCACTGGCAACAGGAAGCAGAGAAGAAGCCTTAAAGCTGGTCCCGTCTGTTGATATAAGCGGTCACGGTACGGCAGTAGCTTCGATTGCGGCAGGAAACGGAAGGGAAAACAGGGGACAGTACCGGGGGGTTGCCTATGAGAGCCCTCTTTTAGTGGTGAAGCTGGGAGTACCCCAGGAAGGTGGATTTCCAAGAACGACAGAACTTATGCGGGCTGTTAATTTTGCAGTGAAGGAAGCTGTGGACTTAAAAATGCCGATTGCAATCAATTTAAGCTTTGGAAATACCTATGGTTCCCATGACGGCACCAGCCTGCTGGAAACATTTCTTGATGACATCTCCAATTATGGAAAAACTGCAATTATGGTTGGTACAGGGAATGAAGGAGTTGGGGGCGGTCATATATCGGGAACATTAACCATGTCAAATCCGCAGGATATCGAACTCAGCGTGGGAGATTATCAGCAGAGCTTCAGTGTACAGCTCTGGAAATCCTATGCGGATCTGTTTGATATCAGCATTATAACACCTTCCGGAGAAATAATCGGTCCCATCAGCAGCAGACTGGGGCCTCAGTCGATAAAATACGGAAACACCCAGATTCTTTTGTATTATGGAAAACCGGGACCATATAGTGTAGCTCAGGAGATCTATATGGATTTCCTCCCAAATGATACGTATGTTGACGGAGGGATCTGGAAATTCCGTCTGACGCCCAGAGAAATTGTTGAGGGAAACTATGATTTGTGGCTTCCGTCTTCCGGTGTGCTAAACCAGTCCACCCGCTTTTTACGGGCAACTCCGGAAACAACGCTGACCATCCCTTCTACAGCATCTAAGGTGATTTCTGTAGGAGCCTATGATGATACGTATCAGTCCTATGCCGATTTTTCAGGGAGGGGTTACACAAGAAGGACGAATCAGGTGAAACCGGATCTGGCTGCACCGGGAGTGGGGATTATCGCGGCTCTTGCGGGAGGCGGTTATGATGCAGTTACGGGAACGTCCTTTGCGACTCCATTTGTGACAGGAAGTGCAGCTCTTCTGATGCAGTGGGGAATAGTGGACGGAAGAGATCCGTTTCTCTTCGGGGAAAAGATAAAAGCCTATTTAATCAGGGGAACAAGAAAGCTTCCGGGAATTACCCAGTATCCAAACCCTGAACTGGGATATGGTGTTTTATGTGTAAGTAACAGCCTGCCGGTTTAAAACAAAAGAAAATCCATTGGAAAACAGACAGAAATGTTTTATAATGGGTACAGTACTTTTCGGAGGTATGAAATGAAAATCAGACATGAACTGGTCATTCCCAATAATGATCTCCCTTTCCGGCTGTTTATCTTTGAAGGCAGAGACGGTAACTATAAAGTTACAAAGCACTGGCATCATTCGGTAGAGATTTTTCTGGTACTGGAAGGGGAAATCGATTTTTTTATCAATAATGCACACCAAAGGCTTACCAGAGATGAGTTTGTACTGGTCAATTCCAATGAAGTACATTCTATTGATTGCCCAAATCCCAATATAACCATTGTTTTACAGATCCCCGGAGAGACCTTTGAAGATTATATGGGAGAGGATTCCTATGTGAATTTTGAAAAAAAAGGGGAAGAATCAAACCGAAAGCTGAAGGACCTTGTAACTTCTCTTTTTTATGTATATGAAAAACAGGAATATGGGTATACCTTTCAGGTTAAAAGTGAGTTCTATCAGCTTTTATATCTGCTGGTTACGGAGTTTAAATCAGAAAATATGGATAAAGAGGTGATCCGTCAGAAGAAACAGCTTGATAAGCTATCCGATGTAACCAATTATATGAGGGAGAACTATGACCAGGATTTAAAGCTGGATTTAGTCGCTTTAAAATTTGGGTTTAGTCCCACCTATTTATCCAGGATCTTCTTGAAATATGCGCAGGTCAATTACAGGACATTTTTAATTGACCTGCGTGTCAAGTATGCAGTCCGTGAACTTATGGGAACCGACCATGAAATTGGAGAGATCGCCATGAAACACGGGTTCCCTGACAGCAGAGCATTCGCCAAGGCATTCAAAAAAAGGTTTGGATGCCTGCCCAGTGAATACAGGAAGCATATTAACAGCACAAGGTGAGGGGATTGCAAATTATTTATTATAGGGTGTTAAAATTACTGAAAATATGATATAATGTACCATAACTTTGCGAAGGATGTGATCGAATGAATATCAGAGAATCTACAGAACAGTGGGAGGAAGCTTATTTAAGTCCCTATGCTGCCCTGAGCAAGAATACCAAAGGCAGAGAACGGGAAGAAGAACCCTGTGATATCCGCACTGCTTATCAGCGGGATCGTGACAGAATCATTCACTGTAAAGCATTTCGAAGGCTGAAGCATAAAACTCAGGTATTTCTCGCACCGGAAGGGGATCATTACCGAACAAGACTTACTCACACGCTGGAAGTATCCCAGATTGCAAGAACCATTGCGAAATCACTTCGTATGAACGAAGATTTAACGGAGGCCATTGCTTTGGGACATGATCTGGGGCATACTCCGTTTGGCCACTCCGGAGAAGCCGTGCTCAATAAGATCTGCTCCCAGGGGTTTGCCCATTACAGACAGAGCGTGCGGGTTGTTGAAATTCTGGAAAAAGACGGATTGGGATTAAATCTCACATGGGAAGTGAGAGATGGTATCTTAAATCATCGGACCAGCGGACATCCGGCGACTTTGGAGGGCGCGATTGTCAGGCTGTCTGACAAAATCGCCTATATCAACCATGACATTGATGATGCGATTCGTGCAAAGATGTTTGTAGAGGAGGATCTTCCTGAGTGCTATACCGATATACTAGGACACAGTGTCAGGGAAAGACTGAATAATCTGATTCACGATATCATTAACAATAGCTATGGGAAAAATGAAATTATCATGTCCCCGGATATGGAGACAGCCATGCAGGGGCTGCGAACCTGGATGTTTCAGCATGTTTATAAGAATGAGATTCCAAAGGCAGAAGAAGGAAAGGCACAGAATATGATTGCCATGCTTTTTGAGTATTATATGGAGCATCCGGACAAGCTGCCGCAGGAGTACCGTTTTCTCATGGAAAAAGGGGAGGCAAACCAGGAACGGGCAGTCTGTGATTATATTGCAGGAATGAGTGACAGCTATGCGATTGTACGGTTTGAACAATTGTTTGTACCAAAAGCATGGAAAGCAATTTGACAAATAAGTTTTCTGTGATGAATCTTTATGAAAGGAGGTAGAAGGCTTTATGCGGTATTCGGAGGATATAATTGAAGAAGTCCGGGTAAGGAATGACATTGTGGACATCGTATCGGGATACGTGAAGCTGCAGAAAAAGGGCAGTAATTATTTTGGATTATGTCCGTTTCACAACGAAAAGTCTCCTTCCTTCTCCGTTTCACCGGCCAAACAGATGTATTACTGTTTTGGGTGTGGTGCAGGCGGCAATGTCATAACCTTTGTTATGGAATATGAAAATTATTCTTTTTCTGAAGCCTTTAAGATGCTGGCAGACCGGGCAGGAGTAAAACTTCCGGTTGAGGAATACAGCAAAGAGGCAAGGGCGCAGGAGGATCTAAAGGCGGCTCTGCTGGAGATCAATAAGCAGGCAGCCAGTTATTTTTACTATCAGCTTAAGAAACCACAAGGGGAGAGCGGTTACCGGTATTTAAGGGACAGGCAGCTGAGTGATGAAACCATAGTACACTTCGGGCTGGGGTATTCCAATAAAACCAGTGACGATTTATACCGCTACCTAAGAGGCAAAGGTTATGACGATTCGGTACTAAAACAGTCAGGTCTTGTGACTGTTGAGGAAAAGGGAAGTCATGATAAGTTTTGGAACCGCGTGATGTTTCCTATTATGGATGTGAATAACCGGGTGATCGGTTTTGGCGGAAGAGTTATGGGGGCCGGGGAGCCGAAGTATCTAAATTCACCAGAGACAAAGCTTTTTGATAAAAGCAGAAATTTATACGGACTTAACTATGCCAGACTTTCAAGAGAAAAATACATATTGATTTGTGAAGGTTATATGGATGTGATTGCCATGCACCAGGCTGGGTTTACCAATGCAGTGGCCTCGTTAGGAACGGCTTTTACCACCCAGCAAGCCCAGCTTTTAAAACGGTATACGGATAAAGTGATTCTTACCTATGACAGTGACGGTGCCGGACAGAAAGCGGCATTAAGGGCAATTCCTATATTAAGGGAAGTTGGAATTTCCATTCGTGTTCTAAATATGGAGCCTCACAAGGACCCAGATGAATTTATAAAGAATCTTGGACCGGATGAATTCAAACTGAGGATAGAACAGGCTCGCAACAGCTTTCTGTTTGAAATTGATGTTTTAAGAAAGAATTTTAAAATGGATGATCCGGAGCAGAAAACGGTATTTTACAACCAGACCGCCAGAAAGCTTCTGGAGTTTCCTGAGGCTCTGGAACGGGAGAACTATTTAGAGGCAGTATCCAGAGAATTTTTCATTCCTTACCAGGATTTAAAGAATCTGGTTAACCGGCTGGGAGCAGCGCTGGGACCGGTTCGTATGGGCTCAAGAGAAGCGGTTGAAGAAGATGGGAAAAATCAGCGTAAAAAAGACAAAGAGGACGGCGTTATGCAGTCTCAAAGACTGCTCCTTACCTGGCTGATTGAAAATCCTGTACTGTTTGATAAGATTGAAGGGGTTGTTACTCCTGATGATTTTATAGAAGAACTGTATCATAAGGTGGCACAGATGGTTTTTGACGGGCACACTGCCGGAACTCTGAATCCGGCTGAGATTTTAAATCATTTCATTGATGATGAGGATCAATATCGTACTGTCGCAGGTCTTTTCCATGCGAGCTTAAAAGAGTCTCTTGATAATGAAGAACAGAAAAAAGCATTTTCGGAGACAATATTAAAAGTGAAAAAAAACAGTCTGGACTATTCCAGCCGCCATGCTGCAGGGATAGAAGAACTGCAAAGAATTATAAAGGAACAGGCTGCGTTAAGAGATCTGAATATTTCGCTGGATTAGGGTGTACACTATAGGCAGGCTGTGGAAGGATGGAAGAACATGGACGAGAATGTTAAGAAGACAGCAGATAAGACGGTGGATTCAGGAAAGACAGAAGAGGAGCAGGTTATTGGCAGCAGGCAGGAAGAGACATCACCGGTATTTGGAGAGAAGTTAAACCAGCTTTTATTATTGGCAAAAAAGAAAAAAAATGTTTTGGAGAATCAGGAAGTACTGGATTTCTTTATAGGAGAGAATTTGGATTCCGACCGCCTGGATCATATTTATGATTTCCTGGAGAACAATAAGGTAGATGTGCTATCCATTAACGGAGAAGAACTGGATCTTGATGAAGATCTTTTTCTGGAAGAGGATATTGAGGAAGAGGAAGAAATCGATATGGAAAGTATCGATTTGTCCGTTCCGGAAGGTGTCAGCGTTGAAGATCCGGTCCGCATGTATTTAAAAGAGATTGGGAAAGTTCCTCTGCTCTCCAGCGAAGATGAAATTGAGCTTGCGAAAAAGATAGAGCTTGGGGATGATGACTCTAAGCAGAGGTTAACAGAAGCAAATCTCCGGCTTGTAGTCAGCATAGCCAAACGTTATGTCGGACGGGGAATGCAGTTTCTGGATTTGATCCAGGAAGGAAATTTAGGACTTATTAAAGCGGTAGAAAAGTTTGATTACCGCAAAGGTTATAAATTCAGCACCTATGCAACCTGGTGGATCAGACAGGCGATTACCCGTGCTATTGCAGATCAGGCACGGACAATCCGGATTCCTGTCCATATGGTGGAAACCATTAACCGCCTGGTCCGGGTGTCCAGACAGCTTCTACAGGAACTGGGAAGAGAACCGGTGCCTGAAGAGATTGCGGCAAGAGCTGATATGCAGGTAGAGCGGGTTCGGGAAATCATGAAAGTTTCCCAGGAACCGGTTTCTCTGGAAACGCCCATTGGTGAGGAAGAGGACAGCCATTTAGGGGATTTTATTCAGGATGACCAGGTGGCGGTTCCGGCAGATGCTGCGACATTTACCATGCTTCATGAACAGCTGATGGAAGTTCTTGATACCTTAACGGAACGGGAACAGAAAGTGCTTAAGCTGCGGTTTGGTCTGAGTGACGGCCGCCCCAGGACCCTGGAGGAAGTAGGAAAAGAATTTAATGTTACAAGAGAACGGATCAGACAGATTGAAGCAAAAGCATTGCGAAAACTGCGCCATCCCAGCAGAAGCAAAAAGCTGAAGGACTATCTGGACGATTAAGAAATAAGACGGAGTTAACGATGAAATTATCAAAACGTTTGGGCGTGATCGCCTCATTTGTGCCGGAAGGCAGCCTGGTGGCTGATGTGGGAACGGATCATGGCTATATCCCGATACACTTAGTGCAGGAAGGGATTGCAAAATCTGCCATTGCTATGGATGTGAGAGAAGGGCCTCTTTTAAGGGCCCAGACTCACATAAAAGAGGCAGGTCTGGAAGATCTGATTGAAGTCCGTTTAAGCGACGGACTTTTAAAGTTAGAGAAAAATCAGGCAGACTGTGTCGTGATTGCAGGTATGGGCGGAGAACTGATTATACATATATTGGGAGAGGCCCGTCATTTATGGGACAGTATAGCATACTGGGTCCTGTCTCCTCATTCGGAACTTTATAAAGTACGTAAGTTCCTGAAAGAACATGAATTTTCTATTCAAAAAGAGACTATGATAAAAGAGGACGGCAAATATTATTCCGTCATGGGCATTACCAGAGAGAACGGGGATCTGGAGGAATTGGATTGTGAATCCGGTTTCAGATACGGCAGACATTTACTGGATTCAAAAGATCCGGTGTTAAAGGAATACTTAAAAAAAGAGCAGATGCAGCTTGGGCAGATTTTAAAGGGGTTAAAATCAAGTGGCACTAAAAATGCAGAAAGCAGAATTGAAGAACTGGAACTGGAACTGAAGTGGAATAAGGAGGCGCAAGATGCAATGCAGCAAATTGATTGAAATCCTGGAACAGCTGGCACCTGAAGCCTGTGCCTGTGACTGGGATAATGTAGGCCTTCTTGCAGGAAGCAGCAAGAAAGAGATAAAAAAGGTTTTGATTGCCCTTGACGGGGATGAAAGTGCCATAGAAGAGGCGGTGCGGCTTGGAGCTGATCTCCTTCTGACCCACCACCCCTTGATTTTTAAGCCTTTAAAAAGGATTAATGACAGTGATTTTATCGCTGAGAGGCTGATGAAGCTGATCAGAAATGATATCTGCTGTTATGCCATGCATACGAATTTTGATGCGGCTCCCGGCTGTATGGCAGATGCGGCAGCAGGGAAAATGGAATTGCAAAATACAGACATATTGGAGAAAGAAGGGTCTGTTACGATAGAAAGATCCCAAGGTTTTACAGAGCTTCCCTTTGGAATCGGAAAGACTGGTTATTTAAAGCAGCCCTTGACTGTGAGAGAATTGGCAGGACTTGTAAAGGAACGGTTCGGGCTGCCGTTTGTTACGATATATGGAGAGCAGGATATAAAAGAACCGGTATCTTTTGTTGGAATTAGTCCCGGAGCGGGATCTGGCATGATAAAACCAGCATTGAAAGCGGGTGTACAGGTACTGATAACCGGAGATATCGGATATCATAGCGGCACGGATGCAGCTGCAAACCATATGGCTGTCATTGATGCAGGTCATTATGGTCTGGAGTATCTGTTCCTTGAATTTATGGAAGACTTTCTGAAGAAAAAAACAGGAGAGGAACTGGAAGTTTACAAGGCAGACGTGAGATTTCCTGAGACATTTTTATAAGGAGGAAAAGAATGGCGATTGTAACGATAGATGGAACAAAGAAAGAATACTCCATAGGCACGACGTACCAGGAGATTGCAAAGGAATACCAGCCCCTATATGAGGCTGAGATTCTGCTGGTTGGCATCAACGGGAAATTAAGAGAACTTCATAAGACGGTTCAGTTTGACTGCAGCCTTCAGTTTTTTACTGGGAAGGATCAGCCTGGAATTCAGACTTATCACAGAAGTGCAATATTTCTTATGATGAAAGCTTTTTATGATGTGGCAGGTATTGAAAATATAGAGAAAGTAAGGGTGGATTTTTCCCTGGGAAAAGGCTATTACATTCATCCCTACGGAACCGTTGAACTTACAGAGGAACTGTTAAACAGGGTAAAGATCCGAATGAAGGAATATGTGGATCAGAAAATCCCCATTATGAAACGTAGTGTGAATACGGATGATGCCATTGAATTATTCCATAAGCACCGGATGTATGACAAAGAAAGGCTTTTCCGTTACCGCAGGGTTTCCCGTGTAAACTTATACAGCATCGGCGGTTTTGAAGATTACTTCTATGGGTATATGGTGCAGAATACCGGATATATCAGATATTTTGATATCATTCCATATGATGATGGATTTATGCTTATGCTGCCTCAGAAGGAAAATCCCCAGGAGGTGCCTGTTTTTGAAGCAGAAAAAAAGCAGAAGCTCTATAAGGTCTTAAAAGAAAGCGTAGAATGGGGAGAACGTCTTAATGTTTCACATGTAGGGGCATTAAATGAAGTCATATCAGCTGGCGATATTAACGAATTGATACTGATACAGGAAGCACTGCAGGAGAAAAAGGTTGCTGAAATGGCAGCAAGAATCGGTTCTGACCGAAGCAAAAAAATCGTTATGATTGCAGGTCCTTCCTCATCTGGTAAAACAACATTTTCCCACAGATTATCCGTACAGCTGAAAGCACAGGGTATGATACCTCATCCGATCGCAGTGGATGATTATTTTGTTAACCGGGTAAACAGTCCGAAGAATCCTGATGGAAGCTATAATTATGAAGTTCTGGAATGTCTGGATATTGAACAGTTTAACAAGGACATGACAGCTCTTCTGGCCGGCGAGACGGTAGAAATGCCCAGGTATCAGTTTAAAACAGGAGAACGGGAGTATCGGGGGGATTATTTAAAACTTGGAAAAGATGATATTCTGGTGATTGAAGGGATTCACTGTTTAAATGATAAGCTGTCCTATTCTCTTCCAGAAGATAGCAAATTCCGCGTTTATGTCAGCGCACTGACTCAGCTGAATATTGATGAACATAACCGGATTCCCACCACAGACTGCCGTCTGATCAGGCGCATGGTGCGGGATGCCAGAACGAGAGGGGCATCAGCCCAGGATACGATCCGCATGTGGCCGACTGTAAGAGCAGGAGAGGAAGCTTATATTTTCCCATTTCAGGAATCTGCAGATATGATGTTTAACTCGGCTACCGTATATGAATTAGCCGTCTTAAAGCAGTATGCGGAACCGCTTTTATTCGGCATACCAAGAGAATCACCGGAATATATGGAAGCAAAACGGCTTTTGAAATTCCTGGATTATTTTCTGGGTCTTAACAGTGAAGATATTCCCCGCAACTCCATTGTAAGAGAATTTATCGGGGGAAGCTGTTTTAAGGTGTAAAAAACAGGTAAAAGAAAAGGTAGCTTTACAAATGCCTGGAACTATGATAAAATTATGTGGTTTTGAGTAAGACAAATGGCCGCAGCTGCAAAGCCGAAAGGCTGCAGGTGAGGAAAGTCCGGGCTTCAAAGGGCAGGATGCCAGATAACGTCTGGCGGAGGCGACTCCAGGGAAAGTGCAACAGAAATAAACCGCCGCATCTGCGGTAAGGGTGGAAAGGTGGTGTAAGAGACCACCGCTCTCCTGGTAACAGGAGGGGTCCATGTAAACCCCATTCGAAGCAAGACCGAACAGGAAGCATAAGGCGGCCCGTCTGCTTCCGGGTAGGTCGCTTGAGCCTGCTGGCGACGGCAGGCCTAGATAGATGGCCATTCAACGACATAACCCGGCTTATCGTCTTACTCAAATCACATAACAAATAATATTTAAAAGAGGGTATTGCTATATCACATTTCTGGTGATTATAGCATTACCCTCTTTTCTATTAGGAAAGGCGGTCCAGCTGGAACTGGCAGATCATCTGATTTAAATCATCTGCTTCTGCAGCCAGCGGTTTTCTGTAATCGTTATTTTATCTGCTGTATTTTTCTTCACAGTACATGCAGCGGTATGTTTCCTTTTCTGCATCAGAAAGATAAAAAACATGGGGAAGTCCCTGTTCAATGGAAGTAATACAGCGGGGATTTTTACACTGGATAACATTGGTGATTTTCTTTGGCAGGCTTAAGGTTTTCTTTTCAACAATTTCATTATTGCAGATAATATTTACCGTGATGTTGTGATCAATATATCCGAGGATTTCCAGATTAATATGATCCATGCCGCCTTCAATTTTAATAATATCCTTTTTCCCCATCTTGTTGCTTTTGGCATTCTTAATAATCGCCACCTGGCAGTCTAGCTTGTCCAGTCCCAGATTATAGTAAATTTCCAGGCTTTTTCCTGCTTCAATATGGTCTAATACGATACCTTCTTTTAATCCGCCGATATTTAACATGGTTTGTTTACCTCCAGTAATGTCATGATAAGAGCCATACGTACATAAACTCCATACTGTGCCTGTTTAAAGTAGGCTGCCCGTTTATCATCATCAACTTCTACAGCAATTTCATTAACTCTGGGAAGGGGGTGGAGAACATACATATCTTCCTTTGCCAGCTTCATTTTTTTCTTATCCAGAATGTAGCAGTCTTTTAAACGGATGTAATCTTCCTCATTAAAAAAACGTTCTTTCTGTACTCGTGTCATATACAGGATATCAAGATCCGGCATGGCGGCGTCGAGACTGTCCATTTCCATAAATTCAATGTTGTTGGCCCTTAGCACATCTTCCCGGATGTATTCAGGCACTCGCAGTTCAGGGGGGGAAATTAAGATGAATTTGATGTTTTCATATCTTACCAGAGCGTTAATGAGAGAGTGAACGGTACGACCGAATTTTAAATCACCGCAAAGGCCAATGGTCAAATCGTTTAAACGGCCTTTTAAAGAACGAATAGAAAGTAAATCAGTCAGTGTCTGTGTGGGATGCTGATGTCCGCCGTCCCCTGCATTAATGACTGGAATGCCGGAATGGCTGGCTGCGACCAGCGGTGCGCCTTCTTTGGGGTGTCTCATTGCACAGATATCTGCGTAACAGGAGATGACCCGAATGGTATCTGCAACACTTTCTCCCTTGGAAGCGGAACTGGAATCGGCAGAAGAAAAGCCAAGTACGCTGCCCCCTAAATTCAGCATGGCAGCTTCGAAACTCAATCGAGTTCTTGTACTTGGCTCATAAAAAAGTGTAGCTAGTTTTTTCCCATTGCATACATGAGAATATATCGGAAGATTATCTTCAATATCTTTTGCCAGATCCAGCAGTTGTCCGGTTTCTTCCAAACTGAAGTCTAACGGGTTAAGTAAATGTCTCATAAGAATCTCCTTTATCCACTGAGTTATGGTTTAAAATTCTATCCCATTATAAAGCATACTTTAAAATATTTCCACTCTTTTTTAAAAAAAGTTTTCCCGGGTTTTTTAAAGTTTTTCTTTGGTGTAAGGAATATGTAAGGAAGATTAAGAAAATAAAGAATGTAAGATTTGCCAATCCTGTTGTATAATGTCATTGCGTGAATAAAACAAGGAGGAGACTGCAGTGGTGGAAAACATGACACCAATGATTCAGGTTAAGAATCTCTATAAGGTGTATAAGGTGGGAGATACAAAAGTTTATGCACTGAATGGAGTTGATTTTACAATATATAAAGGCGAATTTTGTGCGATAGTGGGACCCTCCGGTTCGGGGAAGTCCACATTGTTAAATATGATGGCGGGTTTGGAAAAGCCATCAAAAGGGGAAATTGTAATTGCAGGAAATCACATCGAAAAACTTTCCGAGAATCAGCTGGTTGCATTCAGAAGAAAGCATGTCGGCTTTATTTTCCAGTCTTATAATTTAATAAAGACATTAAATGCAGTGGAGAATGTGGCGCTCCCTCTGTCATTTCGGGGTATCCCGAGGAAGATCCGGAATGAAAAGGCGAAAAAGTATATAAAGCTGGTAGGTCTGGAGAAACAGATGAACCATATGGCAAACGAGATGTCAGGAGGACAGCAGCAGCGTGTGGGAATTGCCAGAGCGCTTGCCGTTGACCCTAAGATCATTTTTGCCGATGAGCCTACCGGTAATCTGGATTCCAAGACTACAAAGGAAGTTTTAAGTCTGATGCAGAAGATTGTAAAAGAGCAGAATCAGACCCTGGTTATGGTTACTCATGATAATAATATCGCAAAATTTGCAGACAGACAGTTCCATATAGTGGATGGAAAGATATTCAAGATAGTAGAGCAGTGTCACGAGGAGACAAAGGGGGATATGGAAGATGTACAGAGTTAAGAGGAAAATTGTATGGCTGCTTGCTGTGCTTATGGTGGCATCATCAGTACCAGGTGCAGTATTTGCTCAATATGATTTAAGTAAAAATACATATATAGACGTAAAAAAGACTCCGACTGGTAAGATGGGACAGAATATTACCATTAGCATGGTCTTTACCAATAATACAGGCAGTGATTTGGATGATGTTGCAGTCCGCTTTGACAGAGATATACCGGAGCAGGAATACCAGGCCACTGAGGATGCAGACGAAGATACAAAGTATACCGGATCTGTATTTCCATTTGAGATCTCATCCAATACATTTGATAACAAAAAGCTTGGCAAAGTAAAAAGCGGCAGTTCAAAAACCTTCAGCCTTACTGCGAGAGTGCGCAGGGATGTTTCTGAGGGTTATTACTTAGTGCCGCTGGAGGTTGTTACCGATGCAAAGAAGAAAGATGACGGAGCTCATGCCTCCTATGAGAAGGTAAACATCTGGATTACAAAGTCTTCAGATACAACCTCTTCCGGTGCCAGTGAAGGAACTATAGGTTTTGAACTGGGCGAGGACCAGAGCACTCCGTTTGGTACCTATCCGGAAGTGATGAATTATAATATGAATGTGAGGAATTCTTCTTCTGTCACCGCGTTTGATGTGAACATACGCATGGGCGTGAATCAGGACAATACAAAATTTCCTTTTGATATCAATGACGGGAACTATACCAGGCACTACGACCGGGTTGGAGGCGGGGAGACGATCTCTGTGCCTTACAGCATGATGATCAGAAAAGATGTCTACAGCGGATATTATCCGATTACCTATACCATTGAATACCGGGACAGCACAGATGGAGATATCCAGAAGGTGGAAAGAGCGTTCTATGTAAAGGTACAGAATAAGGAAAAGGAAGAAGATACGAAAGAGTTTAATGCCAATGACAGAACCAAGGCCAGAATTGTGGTTGATGGATTTGAAACCAATCCGGAGAAGGTTTACGCGGGTGAGGAATTTGAACTTACCCTGCATATGAAGAATGCATCAGAGAGCGTAACAGCAAGCAATATTCTGTTTAATCTGGAGTCAGAAAAGGTAACGGAAAGTGCTGTGTTTACTACTGATGAAGGAAGTTCCTCCATCGTGGTCAATACCCTTGGAGCAGGCCAGACTGCAGATATCAAGGTGAAGCTCAGAGCTGGGGCATGGGTAGACCAGAGAACGTACGGTCTGACCATTAATGAAAAATATGACAGCCCGGAATTTAAAAATGCGGAAGAAAAAATAACGGTTAATATACCGGTAAAACAGGTGGCAAGGCTGAATACAGGAACAATCGATGTGATGCCGGATTCCATAACAACAGGATCTGAAACAAATATTATGTTCCCCATTAATAATACCGGCAAGGTCCTTCTGTATAATGTCATGGTGGCATTTGCCGGAGATTCCATACAGCAGACCAATACTTATGTTGGAAACATTAAGCCTGGGGAAACCGGGAATGTGGATGCCATGATCACTGGCGCCGCCCCTACTCAGGATGATGGTAAAATCAAAGTTTTAATAACCTATGAGGATGAAAATGGAGTGGTCTCAGATCCCATAGAAAAAGAGATTACATTGATGGTAACAGAACCCGAGGAAACCGGGGTTGACATGGGTGATATCGGTGAGGTGCCGACAGACGTACAGCCCACTGGTTTTGCAAAATACAGTAAGGTTCTTATACCCGCCGCCGCCGTATTTCTTGTTGTTTTAGCAGGTGCAGCCTTTTTCTTCTGGAAAAGGAGAAAAAAGAAAATGCTGGCAGCAGAAGAGGAATTAAACGATGAGATTTAGTGATTTGCTTTCCATGAGTGTGAACAATTTAAGACGGAGAAAGATGAGAACATTTTTAACTGTTCTGGGAGTTGTGATTGGTACGGCTTCCATCGTTGTTATGGTATCTCTGGGAATCGGTTTTAATGAGCTTACCATGGAACAGTATGCCTCTTATGGAAGTCTGACTGAGATCAATGTGTATTCTAATCAGTCGCATGAAGGAGACGGAAAGAGTGATCCCCAGTATATGACAGATGATGTCATTGCCCAGTTTAGCAGAATTGATCATGTGAAGGTGGCTTCCCCGCTTTTGCAGGCGGACACGATTATGAGTCAGGGAGCATATCAGGCCAATATCTCCCTGGTAGGGGTCACGCCCGAATATATGGAGAATATTTCTCTAAAAGAGGGGCATCTTCCGAATCCGGATAAGAAAGAACTTCAGATGGTAGTTGGCAATATGGTGGCAAGGCAGTTTCGTAACCCCAAGAGCAGAAATCAGGATTATTATGATGATCCATCCAAGATCCCTGATATTGATTTTATGAACAAACCGCTGTTCGTGGTTTTTGATACTGATGCCTATTATCAGGCTCAAAGCGGAGGCACAACTGACAGCGGAACACCTGTAAAACCACCTAAAAAATATCTGCTTCAGACAGTCGGTCTGGTATCAGGCGGTTTGGAGGACTGGAATAATTACAGTTACAATGTATATGTTGATATAAATACATTGAAATCTCAATTAAAGCAGATTTTTAAGAAAAAACCCATTCCTAATCAGCCCACCAATAAAAAAGGAAAGCCATACAACTATTTTATCTATAATGAGGCAGTTGTAGAGGTGGATGATATGGCCAATGTTACTGCAGTTCAAAAGGCGATTACGGATTTGGGATATCAGGCGAACAGCAATATGGAGTGGCTGGAGCAATCCCAGAAGCAGGCGAAGATGGTTCAGGCGCTGTTAGGCGGAATCGGAACAGTATCCCTTTTTGTTGCAGCAATTGGAATTGCCAATACTATGATGATGTCCATCTATGAAAGAACAAAGGAGATCGGGATTTTAAAGGTGCTGGGCTTTGATATGAATCACATCAGGGATATGTTTCTGATGGAATCCGGATTTATTGGTTTTCTTGGAGGTATGACAGGGATTGTATTCAGTTATGGGATTTCGTTTCTCATTAACCGGTTTCTGGCCAGCCGGTTTATGCCGGATATGCCCGGAGACTTATCCAGAATCCCTATATGGCTTTCTGTCGCTGCTGTCGGTTTTTCTGTTTTTGTAGGTATGGCTGCAGGCTTTTTCCCTTCTCTCAGAGCCATGAGACTAAGTCCTCTTGCTGCAATCCGCAATGAATAATAAATCAAAAAAGACCTTGCAATTTTGGAAGGAATATTATATTATGTTAGACATGGTACGTGCAACTGGCGGATAAGTGGAGAAAACCACGGGGAGCACGTTACAATTTAAAGCCGACCGCCTGGGCACCGCTATGGGATGTCCAGGCGGTTTTTTGCATTTTTATTGAAGAAGGAGGGTTAAGACGCATGAATTTAGTTTCTTTAAAAGAGGATTTGTCCAAGAATTCTTATCCTGGAAGAGGAATCATTATTGGGAAATCCGCCGATGGCAGGAATGCAGTGACTGCTTATTTTATAATGGGAAGAAGCATAAACAGCCGTAACCGCGTATTTGTGGAAGATGGAGATGGAATCCGTACCCAGGCTTTTGATCCTTCAAAACTGTCGGACCCAAGTCTGATTATCTATTCACCGGTCCGCGTTATGGGCAACAAAACAATTGTGACAAACGGAGATCAGACAGACACCATCTATGAGGGAATGGATTTTCAGCTGACATTTGAGCAGACGCTTCGCAGCAGGGAATTTGAACCGGATAGCCCGAATTATACTCCTCGTATATCAGGAATCATGCATGTGGAGAATGGAAGATTTAATTATGCCATGTCTATATTAAAGAGCAACAATGGTGATCCGTCTTCCTGCAGCCGCTTTACCTTTGCTTATGAGAATCCTGTGCCAGGAGAAGCTCATTTTATTCATACCTATTTGCATGACGGCAATCCTCTGCCCAGCTTTGAAGGAGAACCGAAACTGGTTGATGTCTTAGATGACCAGGACGAGTATACCTCCATGATCTGGGAGAGCCTGAATGAAGAGAATAAGATTTCTTTGTTTGTGCGTTATATAGACCTTGAAACAGGAGCATTTGAGACCCGGATCATAAATAAGAATAAATAGCAGGAGTACAAAAGATGAATGAATTAGAATTAAAATATGGCTGTAATCCCAATCAGAAGCCATCAAGGATCTATATGGCAGACGGATTAAATCTGCCGATTAAAGTACTGAGCGGAAAACCTGGATATATTAATTTTCTGGATGCATTCAATGGCTGGCAGCTGGTAAGAGAATTAAAACAGGCCACAGGTCTTCCTGCAGCAGCCTCATTTAAACATGTTTCTCCTGCTGGTGCGGCGGTAGGGCTTCCTTTAAGCCCTGTTTTAAAGAAGATTTACTGGGTTGAGGATATGGGAGAGCTTTCCCCCCTTGCATGTGCTTACGCAAGAGCCAGGGGCGCAGACCGTATGTCTTCCTTTGGAGATTATATTTCCTTATCAGATCCCTGTGATGAAGATACGGCAAAGATCATAAAGAGAGAGGTGTCAGACGGCGTAATTGCCCCTGGTTATTCACCGGAAGCCCTGGAGATCTTAAAGTCCAAGAAAAATGGGAATTACAACGTTATTCTCATAGATCCGGAATATTCTCCGGAGTCCATAGAGAAAAAGCAGGTTTACGGAGTTACGTTTGAACAGGGCAGAAACGAGATTTCTATCGGCCGTGAGCTGCTGGATAACAGAGTAACTAAGAATAAGGAGATACCAAAGGCAGCTGAGATTGATTTAATTATTTCTCTCATTACATTAAAATACACCCAGTCCAATTCCGTCTGCTATGCAAAAGACGGACAGGCAATTGGAATTGGAGCAGGACAGCAGTCCCGTGTGCATTGTACCAGACTTGCAGGCAGCAAAGCGGATAACTGGTATTTAAGACAGTCACCAAAGGTGCTTGAGCTTCCATTTCTTGAGAATATCCGCCGTGCAGACAGGGATAATGCCATTGATGTTTATATTGGAGAGGATTCTATGGATGTACTGACGGACGGCAGATGGGAACAGGTATTCAGGGAAAAACCATCGGTATTTACCGGAGAGGAAAAAAGACAGTGGCTTGACGGGTTATCGGATGTATCCCTGGGATCAGATGCATTTTTCCCATTTGGAGACAACATTGACCGGGCATTTAAAAGCGGTGTAAAATATGTGGTTCAGCCAGGTGGTTCAGTCAGGGATGATCAGGTGATTGAAACCTGCGACAAATATGACATGGTAATGGCGTTTAATGGAATCCGCCTGTTCCATCATTAATCCAATATAGGGACAGAAGGGATCGGACAGATGTCCGATCCTTTTTTAACAAGTTACTTTACATAATAACATTATGTAAAGCTGCAGGAAAAGGTGAATAGAAAAATAAGTACCAGCCTATATTTTTTGTAAAAGCACTTTAAGGGCAGGGGCGGCATAAAATAGGAGTAAGTAAGTTTTAAGGTGGCTTTCTTTGAAAACTTTTCCCAAACCTTTAACTGCGCGAGAGGAACGAGAGTGTCTGGAACGATACCAGGAAGGGGATCAGGAGGCGAGAGCCACACTCATCGAGCGGAATATGCGTCTTGTAGCCCATGTGGCAAAAAAGTATCAGAATACAGATTATGATATGGAAGATCTCCTGTCCGTGGGAACCATAGGGTTAATTAAGGCTGTCAATACCTTTCATTCGGACAGAGGCTCAAGACTTGCCACTTATGCGGCGAAATGTGTGGAGAATGAAATCCTATCATAACGGCTTTTACCTATCATGTTTTTACTCTTGTAATTAATAACCCGCCTGTTATAATGATATCAGGTCTATCAATTATTTGCCAGGAAAGGATATGCACATGAGCGTAAAATCATTATCAGATACACCTCCCATGGGGTGGAACAGCTATGACTATTATGATACGGCAGTAACAGAACGTGATATCAGGGCCAATGCGGAGTATATGGCTAAGCATCTAAAAGAATTTGGCTGGGAATATATTGTAGTCGATATACAGTGGTATGCCACTGATGCAGGAACAAGGCGGGATCAATACCAATACATACCTTTTGGAAAGATTGAGATGGACGAATACTCCAGACTTTTACCATGCCCGGACCGTTTTCCATCTTCTGTGGGAGGACATGGTTTTAAACCTCTGGCTGATTATATCCACGAACTGGGCTTAAAATTTGGTATCCATATTATGAGGGGGATTCCCCGTATAGCAGCACATAGCTGCAGCAATATACTAAATACAGATATTACAGCAGATATGATATCAGATCCGTACTCTATCTGTTCCTGGAATCCGGATATGTATGGTGTAATTCCTCAGGCAGAGGGGGCACAGGCTTATTATAATTCTGTATTCCAGCTGTATGCGCAGTGGGGAGTGGACTTCATCAAATGCGATGATATCTGCCGCATGGATGCACCGTCAGCAAAAGACGAAATTCGTATGCTTCATGAGGCAATTATCAACAGCGGCAGGCAGATGGTGCTCAGTCTTTCTCCGGGACCTGCAAGGCTTGAGGAAGCATGGCATTATGAAACTTATGCAAATATGTGGCGGATTACCGATGATTTCTGGGATGACTGGCATCTGCTGAAGCAGATGTTTGAACGCTGTGAGCATTGGCAGAACCATGTGAGTGCAGGAAACTATCCGGATTGTGATATGCTTCCTGTGGGTATGCTGGGAAAAGGTTTTGGGAATGAAAGGCAGACCCGGTTTACAAAAGAAGAGCAGATTACCATGCTTACACTCTGGTGTATGTTCCGGTCTCCGCTCATGATCGGGGGAGAACTGACTTTGATGGATGAATGGACCAGGAACCTTCTTACTAATCCGGACGTTCTCGCGCTGCTCAGTGATGACTGCAAAGCAACCCAGCTTTTCCGGAATGCGCAGACCTGCATCTGGCATAGCTATCACAGGATAAACGGATTCAACTATCTGGCAGTATTCAATCTGTCCGGGAATGAACGGGAGATTGCTGTACCCCCCTGCCTCTTAAACCAGGAGGACTTTAAGATGATCTGTCTGAAAGAACTTTGGACAGGTGAGACGTTTACCTGCAGTACAAAAAACTTAAACATAAGAGTTCCGGGTCATGGAGCTTCGCTTTATCGTTTTTAATTGAAACTGTAAGGAAAGACATGGGAGTGTAATATTCCCATGTCTTTTTCATATATATAAAAAAAATAAGACAGGAGGAATTATAACGAAACTGATCGCTGTAGGCAGCCGTTTCATGAAGGATGACGGGGTCGGGCTTGTGATTGCTAAGATGCTTCAAAATAGGTTCCTTTACTCTGATGTGGAAATAATTTATGGAGAAACGGACAGTGAGAGCTGTTTTTACACTCTAAATCCGGGTGATTTTGTACTGATTTTAGATGCCATGTGCTCCGACGGGAATCCAGGTACCATTCAAGTGTTTCCATTAAAAGAGCTTATGGAACAGGAATCCGGTCTGTTTATGCAGCATGACATGAGTTTTCTGGATCTGGTGAGAATATACAGACTTGCAATAGAAGGTTACTTAATCGGAATTGAGGCAGCTGAAATTGTTCCAGGTATAGAGTTAAGTTTAACGCTGCAAAGACAACTTCCCGATATTTGCAGAAAAGTAGAAACTATTATCCAGAATATTTTGCAGGAAGAAACATCGATTCAGATGGTCTGAAGGAGCGAACCGCATGGTACCGGTTGCTTCTTGTACAAATACTGTGGAAATAGGGCTGAAAAGCCAGGCTTATACATATATTCTAACAGATAAGCGACTATGGCCACTCAGAATATATCAACCATGGGTAAGGAGGTTTTATCATGGATTTGAATTTGCTTATGACATATCTTTCCAGCAGTTTGAAACGATTGAATGCTGATGTAGAGAAACTTCGCTCCAATCAATACAACAACAACGATGTACTGGATCATCTGAGCAGTGAATTAATTATGCTGCAGAATCATGTTTATTATTTTGGACAGATGAACCAGATGCAGGAAAATGATTTATCAGCCAGTCAGATGCCGGATCAGGAAGGGGGAGCGACTGGTTCCGTAACTGTGATCAGCCCGACAGGAGGTCCAATAGGGCGGGAACAAGATGGCGTGATTCCACAGCCGGAAGAAATACCCCAGCCGGAAGAGATACCCGAGCCTGAGCCGCTGACCTATTTTACGCTGGAACAATTGTCACAATATAATGGAAAAAACGGTGCACCAGCTTATGTTGCAGTCGACGGAGTGGTCTATAATGTTACCAATAACCGGTTATGGGCAGGAGGAAACCATTTTTGGGGACTCACTGCAGGAAGGGATCTAAGTACAGAGTTTCTATCCTGCCACCCGGGAGCAATGGTTCTTAGTGTGCTGCCGGTCGTAGGTTATCTGGTTCAGGGACAGGGGGAATAAGTGTTGTTAAAGGAAAAACATGCAATATGTCCTTTCCAGGAACTTAAATTAAAAGAGACTACGCAGCTGGTATCCAGAGCAATGGATGAAATTGGAAACCAGAAGCTTAAGAAACCAAATCTGGTGTGGCTGGAGCTTGATGGATGTACTGGGAATACCATATCTTTGCTGGATGGACAGAATCCGGATTTTCAGTATCTTATGACACAAATGACAAACTTTATCTACAGCAACAGCCTTATTGCATCGGAGGGAGCTGAGGCAATGGATCAGCTGTTTGATATGCTGGGAGAAGAATATATACTTGCTGTGGAAGGAGCTGTTTCCAGAAAAGACAATGGACTGTACCATATTATCGGGCGTTATGAGGGAAAAGAAATTACAGGTCTTGAAGCAGCGGTCAGATTGGGAAAGCGTGCCAAACATGTCATAGCAGTTGGTGACTGTGCTTCTTACGGCGGAGTGTCAGCTGCAAGACCCAATCCGGCAGACTGTATAGGAATATCTGGCGTTCTTGACCGCAAGGTGATAAAGCTTACAGGGTGTCCCTGCCATCCGGACTGGCTCATGGGAACTGTGGCATATTTGATTCTATACGGAGAGCCGCCCATGGATGACATGGACCGTCCTTTGATGTTTTATGGAATCACAATTCACGACCGGTGTCCAAGAAGATCTTATTATGATGCCGGTATTTTTGCAACAAAGCTGGGTGAGGAGACTTGTATGTTTATGCTGGGTTGCCGTGGTCCTATAACGCAGATTGATTGTCCCATCCGTAAATGGAACGGTCACGTAAACTGGCCCATAGGAGATGATACTCCCTGCATCGGCTGTGCCCAGTTCGGTTTTCCCGATGCCATGGAGCCTTTTATCACATATGACACCATGAGGGAGGAATAGGATGGCAGAGAAAGTGATCATTAATCCAGTTACCAGAATTAACGGGTTTATGGAAATAGAAGCTGAGATCGGAACTAATACTGTAGTCGATGCAAAGACGAAAGGACTGATGTTTCGGGGATTTGAAAAAATGCTGACGGGCAGAAGTCCGTTGGATGCAGTGTATTTTACACAGCGAATCTGCGGGATCTGCTCTACTGCCCACTCTGTGGCATCGGCCCTGGCACTTGAAGAGGCTCTGGGAGTTATCCCTTCAGAACAGGGAAGGTATTTAAGAGATCTGATTCATTCTTGTGAATTTCTCCAGAATCATTTGAGACATCTATACCAGTATACACTTCCGGATTATGTGAAGCTGCCGGAGGGATATCCCCTTTTTAAAACGGATCACAACGATTACAGACTGCCAAAAGAAGTGAACGAACGCCTGGTTAATGATTACTTCGAATCCCTGGAGTTCAGCAGGAATGCTCATAAAATGTTAGCCATTCTGGGAGGAAAAGCGCCTCACAATCATGGGGTATTTGTCGGCGGTATCACATCCCCTGTAACAGTGGATATGATTATTGCTATCAAATCCATTCTATTTGATATTGAACAGTTTATTACGGAAAAAATGCTGCCGGACGTGTATGAAATAGGCACTTACTATCCCGAATATTATCATTTTGGAGGAGGCTATCAGAACCTCTTATCTTATGGCTGCTTTTATGGCTATAAAGAACTGGGGACACTGTATTTAAATCCTTCTGTTTATGAGAATAAAACGTTTTCCCGTTTTGAGCCGGACCTTATCACCCAGTCGGACCAGTATGCATGGTTTAATGAGGCCAATGAACCAGACAGGAATAAACCGGATGCGTATTCCTGGATCAGAGCACCAAGATATAACGGAATTCCTTTTGAGGTCGGACCATTAGCAAGACAATGGCTGTCAGGGGAGTACCGCAATGGAATCTCTGTCATGGACAGAACTATTGCAAGAGTTTTGGAGGCCAGAAAAATCACCCGGATTATGAATATCCTTTTGGAGAATCTGATTCCCAATGTGCCAATGCAGAAGGAGTATGAGATACCGGTTCAGGCATATGGAACAGGCCTGATCGATACAACACGCGGGGCGCTTGGACACTGGTTGACAATTGAGGATAAAAAAATCCTGTTCTACCAGATCATCACCCCTTCTGCCTGGAACTTATCCCCTCAGACGGGTGAAAGAAAGGGTACAGCAGAACAGGCAATCATAGGTGCTCCGGTGATGGAAGAGCGTATGCCGGTGGAAATAGGAAGAATTATAAGATCGTTTGATCCATGTGTCTCATGTGCGACCCATGTGTTTGCCCCTGGATCATGGGATAAAACCTTTCAGGTTGTTTAAGTCAGTAACTGCTTTCTGATTTTATTTCGTCTAAAAGTGCTTTTTTTTGATCATTCGGACAGGGAAGCTGGCGGATGGACTGCATAAGCACCTCATTGTGAAGTACGGCAGCTCTTCTTCCCAGTTCTTTTTTATCTTTTTCTGTCTGGGGAGTATATACGATCATGTTCATAAAGAATGCCTTGAATTTTAGGGTTTATATATTTGTATGTTGTTCTGCGTGTCCGGTATGTTTGGGGACGCGCTTTCCATGAGAAAACAAGGGGGATATGTGTGATGGAAAACAGAAATCAGCCGTTTGCCATCTACTCCAGAAAATCCAAATTCACGGGGAAAGGGGAAAGCATTGGCAATCAGATTGAGCTTTGCAGACAATACATCACTGCCCATTACGGGGAAAGCTTTGCAGACAATGCTCTGGTTTTTGAAGATGAGGGGTTCTCTGGCGGTAATTTAGAACGTCCGCAGTTCCAAAACATGATGAAAGAGGCGAAGAAAAAGAATATTTCAGCAATTGTCTGCTATCGCCTGGACCGGATCAGCCGTAATATAGGTGATTTTGCAAATCTGATTGGTGAATTAAATCATCTGGAGATTTCCTTTATTTCAATTAAGGAGCAGTTTGATACATCATCACCCATGGGGAGGGCGATGATGTACATAGCTTCCGTATTTTCCCAGCTGGAGAGGGAGACCATTGCGGAACGAATCCGGGATAATATGCATGAGCTTTCAAAAAGCGGCAGGTGGCTGGGGGGGAATACTCCCACCGGATACCAGTCTGAGCGGGTAACTTCTGTAACCATAGACGGGAAGCAAAAGAGAGCTTATAAGCTGAAACGGATTCCGCAAGAGACAAAGATGGTAAAACGGATATATGAGAAGTTTCTGGAAACCGGCTCCCTTACCGGTACTGAGACGTATCTCATACAAAATGGTTATAAAACAAAACAGGGACGGTTATTCAGCCGCTTTGCAATCAAGGGAATTCTTACGAATCCGGTCTATATGATTGCAGATCAGGAAGCATATGACTATCTGATGGAAAAGAAAGTGGAGCTTTTTGCTCCCCGATCTGATTTTGATGGAGTACATGGTGTTATGGCATATAACCGGACTATGCAAAAGCAGGGCAGAGCTCATGAGGTCAGGGATATGGAAGAATGGATTGTGGCAGTCGGTAAGCACGAGGGTCTGATTCCAGGAACAGTGTGGGTCCGGGTCCAGCGCATTCTGGAACGGAATAAATCAAAAAACTACCGCAAACCCCGGAGTAATGTGGCACTTCTTTCTGGCATTCTTATCTGCCAGAACTGCCATAATTATATGAGACCGAAGCTCTCCGGCAGATACAATGACCGGGGGGAACAGATCTATTCTTACCTTTGTTCCATGAAGGAAAAAAGCCGTATGAAATGCTGTGCGGTGAAGAATGCAAATGGGAATGAGTTAGACAGGCTGGTAATCGAGGAATTGAAAAAAATTGCTGAAGATAAAAGTGAATTTATCAGACAGCTGGAGGAAGGTAAAAAGCTGCTTCAGGAAGAAAGACAGGATTATGAACTGGATATCAGCCGTTTAAGTGAAGAGCTTGGACAGACTGAAAAAGAGATTGACGGACTTGTTTCCTCACTGAAGACTGCAGGAGGCACAGCAGCACAAGATTATATTGTCCGGCAGATCGATGAACTTCATAAGAGGAAAGAACAGATTTTAATACAGGTACAGGCATGTAAAGACACTGCTCTGGGAAAGGAATTGACCGTTCTGGATTTTGAACTGTTAAAAGAGACGCTTTCCACGTTTGAAAAGACGGTTGATTGTATGGATGTAGAACAAAAGCGCTCTGCCATTCGTATTCTGGTTCAGCAGGTTGTCTGGGATGGAGATACTGTTCATCTGTACCTGTTTGGATCAAAGGAGCCGTCTTGTGACTATAGCAAATGAGATCCTAATGCTCCTTCGTGCAAATAAAAAGTATTCGAAAGAAGTCTCTTTATATGAACCCATCGGTGTAGACAAGGATGGTGAAACGGTAAGCCTTCTTGATGTGATCGAAATGGAAAATAAGGAGACATTGGAGACAATCATATTGAAACAGGACATCAAGGAACTTTATGAAGTGTTTGACTCCTGCTTAAAAGACAATGAGAAGACGATTATCGGAATGCGTTATGGACTTCATGGCGGAAGGGAATACACGCAGAGGGAAATCGCAGATCTTATGGGAATTTCGCGATCCTACTCTGCTGTCATAATAGGGATAAAAAATAAGCACTGGATTTTGGATAATTGCATCAAGAAATGTGTCGAATATTGGGATATATTTTGCATATATTTGTAATATTATAAACTATACGGCGCATTGTAATGTAAATATAGAAAAAACTTGCATATTGACTTTGTACATGTTAATATTATCCTGTAAATATCAACAAATCAAAGGGGGAATTTGTATGAAGCAAAAAGCAAGATTTTTACGGACATCCATATTAGCTCTGGCAATTGGTGCATTAACATTCACCAATGCCTATGCTAAGGACAAAGCAGCAGAACCTGCTGACAGGGCAGCGGCGGCTTACGCAGGAAATGTGTACCTTACTTTCGATGACGGTCCCAATAATGCAACTTCACAGACACTGATCTCCAATCTTAAAAATGCCGGCTGTTACCGTGCAACGATGTTTGTATGGGGAAGCAGGATATCTGGCAACCAGTCTGCCTGGAACGCCTATTTAAACTCAGGCTTCAGTCTTCAGAATCACAGCTGGACCCATTCTTATATGTCCAATTGGAGTTATCAGCAGGTCTATAACGATTTCCAGAAATGCAACCAGGTAATACAAAATGCCGGAAAACCCAGACCTACTAAGGTGAGACTGCCATATCTTTACAGCAACAATACGATTACACAGGCATGCTCCGCATTGGGGTTATCCATTGTTACCCCAACTGTCTACACCAGTGACTGGGAGGGGGCCAGCACAGACAGGATTATCAGTTCCTGCAACAATTTACAGGCTGGAGGAAATCCTCTCATGCACGATTCTTATCAGAATACATTAAGGGCAGTACCTGCCATTGTAAATAATTTAAAAAATCGTGGCTTTGGTTTCGCACAGTATTAATGGGAAACCGTACATAACGAATCTGCGCTGCCTTGATTATCAGGCAGCGTTTTTAATCACTGGGTGAAAAAGGGGAAGATTATGGTGAAAAAGCTTTGGCTGCCCATTTTACTGGTATCTCTTATTGTTTTTTTTGTCTGTTCCAGGGCAGAGACTAAAATGATCTGGGAACCGGTCAATGGGCCTTATGGGGGATATATTCATTGTATGGCAGTGAACGGTCAGACTATGTATGCAGGCACTCAGGGAAACGGTGTTTTTTTTTCTTCGGACCAGGGAAAAAGCTGGCAGGCTGTTAATTCGGGCCTGACCTCCAGCAATATCTATTCCCTGGCAGTCAGCGGTACAAATCTGTATGCAGGGACAAATGACGGTATTTTCGTTTCACCCACAGAGAAAATCAGCTGGAGACCCATTGATTTTAAAGAGGATGACAGGATGGTATACTCTTTGGCTTCGGAGGGATCGTATCTGTATGCAGGCACCAGCAGAGGGGTCGTTTATTCTGACGATAAGGGTCTCAACTGGAAGGCAGGCGGTAAGGGATTAACTTCAGGTGATGTTAAAACAATTGTAGTAACCGGGGGTTTTGTATTTGCAGGCACGGAGGAAGGCGGTATCTTTCGTTCTTCCAGTCATGGTGCAGACTGGCATACGGTTAATACCGGACTGCCCAAACTCCAGATCAATGCACTTGCAGCCAATGAATCAGCCATTTATGCCGGTACAACCGGCGGAGGGGTCTTTGTTTCAACCGATCACGGTGAAAATTGGAAGTCATTCAACCAGGGCCTGGACAGTAATAATATCATTACTCTTGCCATAAGTAAAACCAGTGTATTTGCAGGTACAGAGGAGGGGGTATTTGTTTCGGACGGGACAGACTGGAGGAAAGTAAATAATGGCCTGACTAATCCGTATGTTTATTCTCTGACTGCAGATGACAGCTGCATCTATGCAGGGACTGACGGAGGCGGTATTTTTCTGTCTTCAGACAATGGCGCAAGCTGGAATAAAATCAATCAGGGATTAATTAATACTTATATCAGTTCGTTTGCAGTCAGTGGTACTGATATATTTGCGGGAACCAGCGGAGCTGGGGTATTTATTTCACATGATAAAGGCAGAAACTGGATGGAAGCAGGTACTGGATTGACCAATCCCTTTGTATTTTCGCTGGCAGTTAATGAAACTGGTATTTTTGCAGGAACCAATGGCGGAGGAATCTATATTTCCACAGACAATGGCAGCACATGGAATGCCTCCAATACCGGTTTGACCAATCCGTATGTTTATTCTCTGGCTGTGAATGGAACAGATGTTTATGCAGGAACCTTTGGAGGCGGTGTGTTTTGCTCCACAGATAATGGCAGAAGCTGGAAGTGTGTCAGTCAGGGTCTATTGAATACCTATATAAGTTCCCTGGCTGTAAGCGGTACGGATATTTATGCAGGGTCCTTTGGAGGCGGCGTTTATCGTTTTTCCAATCATGGGGAACATTGGGAAGATGTAAACAATGGATTCACCAATGGTCAGATTTTTTCATTAACGGGCAATGATTCCTTACTATTGGCAGCAACGCCTGGAGACGGAGTTTTTATGTCCACAGACAGGGGCAGCAGCTGGAAACCAGTAAGTTCAGGTTTGAACAGCAAAAATATTAACGTACTGGCTCTCAAAGACTCCACCATATTTGCCGGTACCTATGGAAGCGGTGTTTTTAACTCCCCGGATAAAGGAAAGACCTGGATAGAATACAATTCCGGTCTGGAATCTATGGATGTCTATTCTGTCCTGATTGGCGATACACAGGTCCTGGCTGGGACAAGCGGCAGAGGAGTCTTTAAAAGGGGAATAAAGTAATAGGACAATCAGAGCAATTCATAAAGTACTATTAAAGACCGCTTAAGAGGTGCCTGAATGTTGAATGCAGATGAATTACAACAGCTGCGTGCAATGGATCCCTCCAGTATTGATATAGATTCATTAGTGGATATCAGGTCAGTGAAAATAAACACTGCATTGCCTAAAGAAGAACGGATTGCTGATTTTATAAAACAGATTAAAAATCCTTATCTGTTTAAGTGCGGTGATCTGATAATCCAGTCCGTATTTCCTGATACTGAGATTACGCTCACTGACCGCTTAAAGCAGTATTTGAAAAATGTATAAGGCAGCCATTTATATCAGGGTTTCAAAAGATGACGGTGATAAATTGGAGAGCAACAGTATTTCCAATCAAAGGACTTTAATCCGATCGTTTTTACAGGATAAGCCTGAAATAGAGATTTGCTCAGAATGGGTGGATGACGGATACAGCGGAGTATCTTTTGACAGGCCTGGGGTCAGAGCCTTGCTTCATGAGATAAGAGAGGGAACCGTTACCTGTGTTGTAGTAAAGGATTTATCACGTTTCGGCAGAAATTATATAGAAACCGGTCGGTATATTGAACAGGTATTTCCATTCCTGGGAGTACGTTTCATTGCCATAAACGATGGTTTTGACAGCGCCGCAAAACAGAGTCAGGCAGATGATATGATCATTCCTTTTAAGAATCTGATTAACGATGCATATAGCAGGGATATTTCTGTCAAGGTCCGCAGCGGACAGAATATACGCCGCAAACAAGGCGATTATATAGGAGCATTTCCTCTGTATGGTTATTTCAGGTCTGAAGAAAATAAATATAAGCTGGAGATAGATGATTATGCAGCAATGACCATCCGCGACATCTTTCAATGGAAAATTCAGGGGATGAGCAATCAGGGGATTGCTGATCGTCTTAACTCCATGGGCATTTTATCGCCGCTGGAATACAAACGGATGCTGGGGTGGGCATTTTCCACCTCTTTCCAGCTGAATCCAGCAGCAAAATGGTCAGCTGCCTCTGTCAGCCGTGTTTTGAAAAATGAAATTTACACTGGAACCATGATACAGGGAAGGGAAAGCAGTCCCAACTATAAAATAAAGAAGCGATTCCAGAAGTCTCCCTCAGAATGGATCAGAGTAGACGGTACACATGATGCAATCATCTCAAAGGAAGATTTTGCGCTGGTGGGCCGGCTGCTGGCTGCCGATACGAGAACTGCACCAGATAACCGGGACCTCCATCTGTATTCAGGTCTGCTTCAGTGTGGGACCTGTCATCACAGTATGATAAGAAGACCTGTAAAATCGGAAAAAAAAACCTATATTTATTATGTTTGCAGAACACAAAAGGCAGACCGGAAAAAATGCAGCGCGAAATGCCGGATTGCAGAGCCGAAATTAGATGCCTGTGTAAAGGAAATTATTCAAAAATTAATCAGTACCGCCTGTGAGCTTAATGAGATTACGGATTATCTGGATACGCTGCCCTTAAAACAGGCCGTTGTACAACAGGTGGATTTACGCATTCAGAGAAAACGAAACGAATGTGATCATTATAAGACACTTGTTTTTGAGCTTTATGGAGACTATAAAAAGGGAATTGTAAGCAGAGATAATTACGTTGCATGGAAATCAATTTATGAAGACAGCTGCGAACAGATTGAAAGGGCTGTGAAAGCATTAGAAGAGGAACGGTCCTGTCTCTTAAAGAACCATGATTTGCAAAATAAATGGATTGATGAATTCAGAAAATATAAGAATATCCGAAAGGTGACACGCACGGTTTTAGTCTCACTGATAGAAAAAATTGAAGTTATTGATAAAAACAGACTTCAGATTCATTTTTCATTTCAGGATTATCATGCAGGAGGTGGTTTCACTGGCAAGACCAAATAGAAATAATCGTGATATCATGGCAGCTGCTGCTGGGGGTGCGGATCAGGGACCAATCTATAACGCTGCTGTTTATGCCAGGCTCTCCATTGAAGATAACGGGCATGGCAATGATTCCATTGAAAACCAGATTGAATTGCTAAAAAGGTATATAAACGAGCAGGAAGAGCTTAAACTGTCCGCTGTATTTTATGATAACGGTATGACAGGCACCAATTTCTGCAGGCCTGCATTTACTGCCATGCTTGAGGAAATTAAAAAAGGCAATGTCAATTGTATCGTAGTCAAAGATCTGTCCCGTTTTGGAAGAAATTATATGGAGGCCGGAACTTATCTGGAAAAGATTTTCCCGTTTCTCGGGGTGAGATTCATATCCGTCAATGATCATTATGACAGTATTTCTGTTACATCTAATGAAGCGCTTGCTGTTTCCCTGAAAAATGTTTACCATCATATCTATGCAAAAGATATTTCCCGTAAAATTTGTACAGTATTTGAGGCGAAAAAGAAACAGGGCCAGTTTCTTGGACGGTTTGCGCCTTATGGATATAAAAAGTCTGAAAAAGACATACACAGACTGGAAATTGAGGAAGAGACAGCCGGCGTTGTACGCAGAATCTTTCAGATGCGCCTGAAAGGAACCAGTGCTGCCGCAATCGCCCGGTTCCTGAATGATCAGGGAGCTGCTTCGTATCACAGACTGCTGTATGAAAGAGGTCTTATAAAGGGAACCAGAGGAGAAGCAAAGTCTGTGTGGTCAGGCGGTTCGGTAATGGGAATTTTAAGAAACCCTGTTTATTGCGGCTGTATGGTGGAACGAAAAAGTGAATCAGCCTATTATAAGGGCGGTCAGATGATTGAAATTCCAAGGGACGAATGGAATTATATAGAAGATACACAGGAAGCAATTATTGATCAGATCACTTTTAAGAAAGTCCAGCAGCTTATTGAGAATTCGAGACTAGCTGCAGTCGGTAGGCAAAAACAGACTAATGACCGGGAACGAACAGAGAATGTATTAAAAGGATTGCTGGTGTGCGGTTACTGTAAAAATAATATGATACGTGACAGCGGTTATTATGGCAGAGATGGGAAACTGATACGGCATAGATTTTACTGCTCCGGAAAGTACCGCAAAAATGAAAGCTGCAAATCTGCCAGTAAAGTGGAGGAGGATCTGCTTATCAGCGTGTTTTATCTCATAAAAGCGCAAAGTGAGCTGCTTGCAGGTACGTTTATAAGAGGGAACCATAAAATGCGGGAACGGGAAGAGTTCCAGGAAGAAAATCCGGAATTACAAATGTTTCTCATAAACAAAAAGGAGCGAGAACTCTATTGTGACTATAAACGGCGGCATTTGTCTGAAACTGCCTATGTAACGGCTCAAAGAGAACTGGAAAGCCGGAAGCGGCAGCTGGAACGGCCGGTTATTCCAGATGTCACGGTTACGGATTCAGACTTGAGGGGCAAAATCAGGGATGATAAGGGAAAGTTGCTTTTATCCCGAGAACATTACCTGGCGTTCTTTCATAAAATTGAGGTGTATAACGGCTGGATTACGGTGAATTACGCCTTTCAGGATGAGTTGATACGATGAGAGGGCAGTACATAACTGCGCTTTATCTGCGCGTATCGGATGAGGATGAAAACTTAAGTGAATCCTGTGAGAGTGAAAGCATTTCCGGTCAGCGCCTTTTACTTCAGGATTTTGTCAGCAGACACAGGGAGCTTTCGTGTGGCAGTATTATTGAATTGGTTGATGATGGCTTCAGCGGTACTAATTTTGACCGTCCGGGGATAAAAAAATTACTGGAGTTGGCAAAAGCGCATCAGGTAAATTGTATTATTGTAAAGGATTTTTCCAGATTTGGGAGGAATTATCTGGAAGTGGGGAATTATTTAGAACAGATTTTCCCGTTTCTGGGTATCCGCTTTTTGTCGGTAAATGACCATTTTGACAGTTTTGAAAATATGGGAGCTGCAGGAGCGATTGAAGTTGGCTTTAAGAATATTATTCACGAGGCATACAGTAAGGACCTTTCAGAAAAGATAAAAAGTGTCCGGAGCCTGAAGGTGAACCAGGGAAAGTTTGTAACTGCATTTGCTCCATATGGATATAGAAAGGCGGAAAGCAGTAAGAACCAGCTGGTCATTGATGAGGAATGTGCAGCAGTTGTAAGACGTATTTTTGCGTTATCCCTTAATGGAATGGGGACAACAGCGATTGCCCGTTTCCTGAATAAAGAAGGAGTTCCATCCCCGCTGATGGTACGCACAAAGCGAAACGAAAAGTTTCAGTGCAAAGGCTGTAAAGAACCGGCTCATTGGACTGCAGGTACTGTTTCCAGAATATTGTCTGACCAGAGATACGCAGGTGACGCTGTATATGGAAAGATTGTGCCAGAAGAGGCAGGAAGCAGAAAAGGTGTCCGGATTCCGCAAGAGAACTGGATTATCGTGCCAGACGCACACCCGGGAATTATTGAGCGGAAAAATTTTATGAAGGTGCAGTCGAAAAAAAAGAAGTACAGCCGTGGAAAGAAAACAATAGAAACCGATGTACAGATGGAGACTGCAATCGTTGTATACTTACAGCTGCTGTCACTCATTGTTCAAAAAGACAGCACAAAGAAGAACCAACGGAATGCTTTTACATTGTACGAAAGACTTAAAGCAGGAAAAATACCGGAAAACACCTATATAAAGAAAGTTGCTGAAATGGAAGTGGAACTTTCCTACAATCCTTTATCCCATCTGACTGATGAAGGGGTGAATGAATTCGTCCGTAAAATCGATGCACAGACCGGAAAAAGAAAAACCATTGTATGGGACTTTCAGGATATTTTTTGTCCCTAACCGCACAGCCGAATATGTATCAAGGCTTGAAAAAAAAGCGCTGGAAAGGCTTAGAGCTGAATTAAAAAGAAATGGGATATAAAAAACAGTTAGCTATTTTCAGGTGCCAAACCAAAAACCCTTGAATATATTAAAGTAAAAAGGGTCGTTCGGTGAAAAATGCGTAATATTATCATTCTGGTTCTGGCGCTGAGTACGGATACGTTTGTTGCCAGCGTTGCTTATGGTGCAAACAGAGTAGGTATTTCATGGATAAAGGTAATAGCGGCGAATGTAATCTGCAGCAGCTGCCTGGGAGCAGCTTTGTTATTTGGCAATGTCGTGGATAATTTTGTGCCGGAGATATTCGCTAAGGGAGTGGGCTTTTCCTGCCTGTTCTTCTTGGGAATAATGAAGCTGTTAGACTATGCCATAAAGAAATATATTAACAATCATGTCCATGTACACAAAGATTTGACTATTTCTGTGTCAGGGCTTAGTATTATAATTAATATATACGGAAATCCAATGGCGGCTGACTGGGATGATTCGAAAACGCTGTCATGGAAAGAGACGGTTATGTTTTCTTTTGCCATGTCAATTGACAGTCTTGTGGCCGGTGCACTGTCTGGTTTTTTAATGATTAACCCAGGTTACGCAGCGCTGGCAGCTCTTTTAGTAGGAAGTGCCGTGATGTATGCCGGAATTTTCCTGGGAAAACGGCTTGCTGCACTAAAGGGCTGGGATCTATCCTGGCTCAGCGGAGTCTTATTTTTATTTCTTGCATTTAGTAAGCTCTAAAAAGATTGACATATTGCCGAAATGTTGTTATAATGTGAATAAGTGAATAATGATCGGATTGTTACTGGAAAGCAGGCAAAACCAATTTTGATTAAGAAAATAATTTCTATTTTCATAATCAGAGTTGGTTTTTTATTTTTTATTATTAAGAGGTAATTTATGAATATTGATAAAATAATTAATAACAATATTGTTACTGCATTAGAGCCAGATGGGAAGGAAGTCATCATCATGGGGAGAGGTCTTGGTTTCGGCACTAAGCCGGGCCGGCCGATTGCAGAAAACAAAATTGAAAAAACATTCCGGTTAGACAGTCAAAACAGTATGGACCAGTTTAAGGAACTGCTGGTAAGGCTTCCTCTTGAGCATATTAATGCTTCGGCGGAAATTATCACGTATGCAAAAAGCGTTTTAAACAGGACTTTAAATCAAAACATCTATATCACATTGACGGATCACATTAGTTTTGCGATTCACCGGTTTAAACAGAATATGTTTTTTTTAAATCCGATTCTCAGCGAAATTAAGGCATTTTATAAAGAGGAGTATTTAATCGGTGAATATGCGGTTGCACTCATTGAAAGAAAAGCAGGAGTCAGACTTCCTGTTGATGAGGCTGGTTTTATCGCAATGCATATTGTAAATGCAGAACTTAATACCGCTATGAATAAGATGATGGATATGACCAGTCTTATCCAGAATGGAGTAAAAATAGTCAGTGAATTTTTCTCCATGGAACTGGATGAGGGATCCTTGAATTATCAGAGATTTATTACTCACTTACGATTTCTCGCCCAGCGGATTCTCACAGGAGAGCTGTTAAACAGCGCGAATACGGAATTCAGCAATATTATAGCTGGCATGTATCCAGAGGAATATGCATGCAGCTTAAAAATTAAGGAATATATTTTTGAATCCTATCATCATGATGTAACAGAGGAGGAAACTGCATATCTGGCAGTTCATATCAAAAGAATGCGGCTTTAGAAGAAAGGGGAACAAGTTGACATGTTTGAAACGTGGAAAAAGCATTTTAAAAGAGGGGGCGGTAAAAGAGAGGAAATTCTGGCGCCGGTGGAAGGAATGGCAATTCCTTTAAGCGAAGTAAATGATCCTGCGTTTAATCAGGAGCTTTTGGGAAAAGGAATCGCTGTCATACCCACCAGAGGAAGAATTGTTGCTCCGGTAAGCGGAGTGCTGACTATTATGTTTGAGACAAAGCATGCTGTCAGTATTACTGCAGATAATGGTGCAGAAGTCATGATCCATGTAGGTCTTGATACGGTGAAATTAAATGGAGAAGGTTACCGCTCCTTTAAAAAGCAGGGAGAGGCAGTGAGAGCAGGAGAGCTTCTTCTGGAATTTGATTTAGATGAGATCCGGCAGAAAGGATATGACCTGATTACGCCTGTCATCATATTAAATACTGCGGAATATCCCAACATGGAATGTCATGTCGGAAAAAAAGTAAAGGAGCTGGAACCAATCATTGAATTGTAGGTGAATAAATGAAAGAGTATCGATATGAGATAGAAGATCCCATGGGGCTGCATGCCAGACCGGCTTCCATAATTTTTATGGAGGCAGGAAAATACAGTTGTTCCATAGAGGCGTGCTGGGAATTACAAAAGGCTGACTGCAAAAGCCTCCTGGCTATTATGGGGCTTGGAGCCAGAAAAGGGGATGTCATTGTCTTCCGGTTTGAGGGAGAGGATGAGGAGGCTGCATATTTTGCGATACGGTCTGTTTTAGATAAAAAGTGATCGTAACCTGCAAATGCAGGTATGGATAAATATGTCCTTAAGGACAAAAAAAGAAAGGGGTTTCTTTTTATGATGAGGTATTTGCAAAAACTAGGTAAATCTTTGATGCTTCCGGTAGCATGTCTGCCGGCAGCAGGAATCCTCATGGGGATCGGTTACTGGATTGCCCCGAGCATAATTTCCGGGCAAGGGGAGGCTACCGGAATCTGGTCAATTATTGCTGCTTTTTTAATTAAAGCTGGGGCAGCAATCATTGACAATATGCCAATTCTCTTTGCCGTTGGGGTAGGGATAGGTATGTCCGACGATCAGGAGGGCACTTCTGCACTTGCAGCTCTTGTTTCCTGGCTGATGATCACCACGATTCTTTCAACAGGAACAGTTGCATTATTAATGAAAATTGATGCATCACAGGTAAATCCGGCATTCGGTAAGATTGCGAACCCGTGTATTGGTATTATATCAGGTCTTATCGGAGCAAACTGTTATAATAAGTTTAAGAGTACCAGGCTTCCTGATGCGTTGGCGTTTTTCAGTGGCAAACGATCTGTTGCAATTGTTACTGCCTTAACGTCTTTGGTGGTCAGTATTGTATTGTTCTTCGTATGGCCGGCTGTTTATTCTGTAATAGTTGCATTTGGTGAAGTGATTCTAAGTCTTGGACCTGTAGGAGCCGGTCTTTATGGATTCTTTAACCGTCTGCTCATTCCGCTTGGTCTTCATCATGCACTGAATGCTGTATTCTGGTTTGACCTTGCAGGAGTTAATGATATCGGTAAATTCTGGGGTACGGCAGAAGGCGGAATATTAGGTCAGACTGGTCAGTATATGTCAGGATTTTTCCCTGTCATGATGTTCGGTCTTCCGGCAGCGACTCTTGCTATGTACCATAGTGCAAAGCCTGGGAAAAAGAAAATGGTTTATGGTTTATTTTTCTCAGCCGCATTATGTTCTTTCTTTACGGGCATTACAGAGCCTATTGAATTTGCATTCATGTTCCTTGCTCCCGGGCTTTATGTAATCCATGCAGCTTTAACAGCCATTTCGATGACAATCATTGCGTTACTTCCTGTACGTGCAGGCTTTTTCTTCAGTGCAGGTTTTGTTGACTGGTTCCTGAGCTTCAGAGCACCATTTGCAGAGAACTCATGGCTGCTTATACCAATTGGTGTTGCTTACGGTGCTGTTTACTACATCATATTCCGTGTGGCGATTCGGGTGTTTAACTTTAAGACACCTGGCCGGGAAGATGATGATGATGATGAAATTAATGAGAGTAAAGTGACTCTTGCCAATAATGACTATACAGCCGTTGCTTCCATCATTCTGGAAGGACTTGGAGGTAAGGACAATATCACCAGTATTGATACTTGCATCACCAGATTAAGACTGGAAATTGCTGACTATACTAAGGTAAATGAGAAAAAGATTAAATCTGCCGGTGTGGCTGGAGTCATCCGCCCTGGGAAGAACAGCGTTCAGGTAGTGGTAGGAACTCAGGTTCAGCACGTTGCAGATGAATTTAAAAAGCTTTGTAAATGATTTGAACCCAAATAAGCTGAGGGGTGTTGCAAAATTAACGTAAGTTGGTTTTGTAGCATCCCGCTTTTTATCTTAAAAACAAAAAGCAGATTTCGAAGAACCTGCCTTTCATGTCATAGAAGCAAATTATAATTCCTGTTCTTTTTCTGTATCATCGAAAGATCCGTAAAAAACAGTCTGTTCAATGTCCAGGCGTTCATAATGTAATTTGTTCGGAACAGCATCTTCAGCGGGATATCCCATAAGCAGTATTGCTGCAGGTATTATATGTTCAGGAATGCAGTAAGCCTTTTTGATTTTTTCCGGATCAAAATGTCCTACCCAGGTCGAACCGATTCCTAATTCAGAAGCTTGCAGCATCATATGAGTTGCGACAATGCTTGCATCGATTTCGCCCTCATCTTTTTCATCGTATTTTCTTTTCCAGCTCACCGTTTTATCGTAGCATACAAGCAATGCCAGCTGCTGATGAAACTGAAAAGGGGTGCAAAGACTGATTTTTGATAAATCTTTTTCATCATTCAGTACAAGGATTCTCTGGGGCTGGTAATTGCAGGCAGTAGGTGCAGTACGTCCTGCCTCAAGGATGAGATCCAATTTCTCTTTTTCTACTTTCTTATCGCTGAATTTTCGAACGGAAAAGCGTTCTTTAGACAATTCTAAAAATTTCATTTCAAACCTCCATAGACAAATATTTGACATTTATGAAGATAGTATATATGATTATGGTACATACTTCAAGTATGAACATTATTGTTATATACTATATTAATTGTAAGTATTGAGGTGAGGAAGTGGATTTTAATAATAAATTTGGTAAGTGTCCAATCTATTATACAATATCAAAGATAGAGGGGAAATGGAAGTGGGTCATCTTGTATAAGCTTTATAAATTAAAAGTAATGCGGTACAGCCGGTTATGGGAAGAATTACAACCGATCGCCCATCGCACGTTAAGCAAACAATTAAAGGAGTTAGAAGCAGATGGGTTAGTACATCGGGAACAGTACAATGAAGTACCACCCAGAGTGGAATATTCTCTTACAGAAGACGGGCAGACACTTGCCCCCATCCTTGATTTGATGTCTGAATGGGGCGCACAGCGGATTCAACAGGAATTATCCACAAAAGATACTTAAGGATTGGAGTAAGAACATGCAGTTTACAATACCTCACTATTACCGCAGATTTCTATGCAGTGCTAATCGGTGCAGTGATACCTGCTGTGCAGGCTGGAAAATTATGATAGACAGTGCTTCCATGCAAAAGTATAGAGCACAGACAGATGGACTGGGTAAAAAGCTTTTATATGGAGTTGACTGGAAGAAAAGCTGTTTTAAACAAAAGAGGGGCAGATGCGCTTTTTTAAATGGAAACAATCTCTGCGATATTTACACAGAGGCAGGACCTTCCATGCTCTGCAGAACCTGCAGGGAATATCCAAGACATACGGAAGAATACGAAGGCGTCCGGGAACTGTCCCTGTCAATGTCTTGTGAAGAAGCGGCAAAGCTGATTCTTAGTTTAGAAGAACCGGTTCATTTTCTCACAAAGGAAGACGGACAGGAGGAGACATATCCGGAGTTTGATTCCCAGCTTTTCTTTAAACTGGTGGAAGTGAGAAAGGAGATATTTGCGCTTTTGCAGAACCGCAGCAGGGAGATTTCCCTTCGGGCTGCCATGATTCTGGGACTGGGACATGATCTGCAAAGAAGGATTCGGGAAGGGAAGCTGTGCCAGACCGAAGCTTTAATCAACCGATACAGGCAGACCGGCTGTGAAGAATTTGTCTCCTTAAAACGGCGGGAGTATGCTGCAACTGACCGGGAGCGTTTTGAAATAATGAAAAGCTGGTTCTCTCTTCTGGATAAGATGGAAGTAATAAATCAGAATTGGCCTTCTTACATTGGAGAGTTAAAGACTCTGCTTTTTGAACAGGGACCGGATCACTACGGATATGCAAGAGAAAACTTTCGCGGATACTTAGATAAAATACCGGAAAGAAAGAGTGAGTGGAATCAGTGGCTGGAACAGCTTCTTATTTATTTTGTTTATACTTATTTTTGCGGGGCTGTTTATGATGGAAATCCATATGTAAAATTGAAAATGGCTGTTATCTGTACCATATTAATAGAAGAACTGGCACAGGCAATTTATATCAAACATGCAGGCAGTCTTACTTTTGATGAGTTTGTCCGTCTGGTTCATTGGTTTTCCAGAGAATTAGAACATTCCGATGCAAATTTAATTGCGTTGGAGAATGCATTTCGAACAGAAGAAGCATATGGTCTGAAAAAAATAATCAGTGTATTATAAGGGGACGATATGAAAAAAAAACAAAAGTTTTTCCACCTTGCAGCCTGGTGCACGCTTGGGCTGTTTATCATTTACTGTATCCTGATGTATTCCATAACCGGAGGGATCTGTCCGTTGAGGGGATTATTTGGAATTCCCTGTCCTGCATGCGGAAGTACCCGGGCGATGCTTCGGTTCGCTAAAGGAGATTTTATCGGCGGAATGAGAATGAATCCTTCTGCACCGCTTCTTTTTCTTCTCCTGATCAATGAGATACGGATAAGCTATTTCAGGAGAGGAAATAAAAAGGCAGCCATGCTCCTATTGGTGATAACTGTGACCGTATCGCTGACAGTATATCTGGTACGTATGAGATTGTATTTTCCCCATATGGAACCGTACATCATAGAACGCAGGTCCCTGCTTTTTCGTATTCTTCATTTATATCTGACTTGAAAAAGTAAAGTTCAGTGTCTGTGGTTATATGGTCATGGTAATCATAAGTAGTCCAGCTTAGCGAAGTCGGACTACTTATGTGATTCTATTCTATCAGGCTGTTATTAAAAGCCTTCATTTATAACGGTCCAATTATTTTTATTTTTCCTTGCCACGCTAATCATCCTATTTTCATTTTCGTTATTCTTAATTGCAGTTACATCAAATATAATAATATCCCCAACATCATATTCTGCTTCGATGTTTTCATTAGAATATTGTCTATTTGTATTTTCGGCTACGTTAATTTCTTTAACAGTCCATGCAGTATTTTCGTAATAATTTAGTGCAGTAGTTCTTGCTGCTTCCAATTCTTCTGTTGTTAGAGCCTCTTTATAAGATTTGGATTCTTTTGTTCCCTGCTTATAGAGTATACTTCTGTCAATGGGTTCACTATCTGGTCGATTTACAAAATCATCCTGTTCTGTAATTCTATAATTATCAAAAGAAGCTACAAAATCACCATTATCCTGTAGTTTGATTTTGATTGCTTTTGTTTCTGTTTTATCATTACGATATGAAATCTCCAGCACAATTGTGTCCTCAAGTAATTCTTGCGGCAGATCCTTAATCGATATATTTTTATTACTTAAAGCTTCCCAAAGTTCATTAGGTTCCCAATTTACTACCAAATAATAATAATCGTGCTGATCAGAACCATAATTTACGGTGAAGTTTTTTGCAACTCCGAATTCTTCTCTTTTTTGGGTCCAGTCAATAAAATCAATCCATTGGTTTTTAACAGAATAACGTATTGTTTTTATATCATTCCCTTGTATATAGAAACTTAAAGGAGTACCGGTCATAGAGCCATCAGCATTTACTTTTCCTGTTGATAAAACTGTTCCGGTACTGTTTATTTTTTTGTTTGTTTCATAGGCATAAGCCATAACGGATGTTTTGTTAAATGGGTATATTATATTCAGTCCTAATAATAAGCAGATGAAGAATACTGCAGCAATTATAGTTTTACCTATAGGTTTATTATAGAAAAGTATTTTCTGCTTAGATTTCGTATACCTAAGAGCTTCATTGATATATTTTGTATCTATCTCCCCAATTGCTTTAGAGAATATTTCTTTATTCATAATATAACACCTCTCTTTATTAGATATTTTTTCATTCTCCCACGTATTCGTGAGAGGCGGACAGAAACATTGTGTTCAGTAATGCCGTACATGTTTGCAAGTTCGATTAAGGAATCAGAAAACCAGTATCTGCGCACAAACATGACACGATTATCCTTATTTAATGTGTCAAGAAAATCATTGATGACTATAGCAAGTTCTTTTGAGTCATAATCGCTGTAGACACTATTTTGTGAAGGGATACAGTCTGCTAATTCCTCAAATGCAATATCATAATAGCTGTTTCGTTTCAATGCAGTATTACTGTAATATTTCTTTATAGAAAGATTACGCACAATACGACAAACATAGGCAAGCAGTGGCTCTGGTTTTTCAGGTGGTATATTGTTCCATGTACCTAAGTAAGCATCATTTACACATTCTTCCGCCTACTTTGAGATTCATAGTATTTTTCAATTACATAACGGAAAATTCTACCAATATTGAATATTTTATGTTATAATGCTGATTGTAACAAAAATAGTATGAATTTACTAAGGAGAAAAAGTATGGAAAACTACAACAATGAAAGCAACCAGGGAGTTCAGAATGCATATTCTGTCTCTGATCCTAACAAAAGTGTTATGAGTTTGGGAGAATGGCTCATCACTCTCATTGTCATGATTATCCCATGTGTGAATCTGATCATGATGTTTGTGTGGGGATTTGGAAGTGGTAATGAAAACCGTAAGAATTTCTGCAGAGCTAATTTAATCATGACTGCAATCCAGACAATTCTTGCTGTTATATGTTATGTGGTATTTGCCGCCAGTTTTATTGCAGCAATGGGATATTAATTAATATCATAAAAAGCAGGATAACCGCAGACCAAAATCTGCGGTTATTTTTTCACATCTGTTTTGATGTATGTTTATATAAAGTTTGCAAAAACAGATGCAAATATAACGGTGCAGAGCCCGGAAGTGGCAATTGCCAGACTGCTCATGGCACCTTCAATTTCTCCTATCTCCATTGCTTTTGTAGTGCCTACTGCATGTGCGGCGGAACCGATGGCAATGCCTACTGCAACCGGATTGGTTATTTTAAATACATGGCAGACGGTTTCTGCAATAATACTGCCTAAGATACCGGTTATAATTATACTGGCAACCGTGATAGTCACAATCCCTTTCATTTCTTCAGAGATCCCCATAGCAATGGCAGTCGTGATGGATTTGGGTAAAAAAGTCACATATTCCTGATGATTTAAGCCAAAAACCAGCGCCAGAAGAAAAACGGTACTCATGGTTGTTAGTACACCGGTAAGTGTTCCTGCAATAATTGCCTTCCTGTGTTTTTTTAACAGGTTCAGCTGACGGTAGAGCGGGACAGCCAGGCATATGGTTGCAGGAGTTAAAAGATAACTGATGTATTTTGCGCTCTCATTATAAACTGTGTAATGTATCTTAAAAACGGATAGAAAAGCCATAACAAGAATGATAGAGATTAGAAGCGGATTAAAAATAGCCAGTTTCAGGCGTTTTTTAATCTGGATTCCCAATTCATAGCTCACAAGGCTTATCACAGACCCGAAGAATAAAAAATCACTGATTATATGATTCATGATCATTGCCTTCCTTCTTTTTGTCAGATTCTATAAAAAACTGGGTTACTTTTCCCGTCATTACCATAACTATAAACGTGGATATAAAAGTGATTAAGAGAAATGGTAAAAGAATAGGCCGAAGGGCACCCCACGAATCTAAAAGTCCGACGGCTGGCGGGATAAACAGCATGGGCATGATCTCCAGTAAGAAATTACTGACATCCTCAACTGCTTCTAAGGGAATGAGCCTGGTATTTAAACCAATTAACATTAGAATAAGTCCATAGATACTTGCTGGTACGGGAAGAGGTACTAACAAATGTATGACTTCCCCAGTAAGTGAAATTAATAGTATAATGCCGAATTGTCTGATGTGTTTCATGACAAAGCCTCCTGTATTTCCTGTCGAAAATTCAACTATGGTTAATCCTATACGCAAATGTCGTCATTGTCAAATGATTTTTAATAAAATAAAAAAGGAGTTTATAACAATGCTTTATCAAATAGAATTTGTAATCCTATATGCACTGCAGTCTCTTCATAATCCGTGGCTTGATCAGGTGATGACGCACATCACAAGCCTGGGTGATCATGGGTTTATCTGGATTCTAACAGGAGTGGTCTTAACATGCATGCCCAAAACCAGAAAAATAGGGATCTGTGTTTTACTTAGTCTGGCAGCAGGGGGACTTCTGGGTAATATGATATTAAAAAATCTGATTCAAAGACCCAGACCATGCTGGATTGATACCCACGTCGTACTTTTGATCCAGAATCCGAAAGACTATTCCTTTCCTTCCGGTCACACACTGGCTTCTTTGGAAGGAGCACTCAGTATCTGGCTATACAACAGAAGGCTGGGGGTACCATTCCTGTTCCTGGCTGGTTTGATCGCTTTATCTAGATTGTATCTTTTTGTTCATTTTCCTACCGATGTTCTGGCAGGAGCAGTGCTTGGAAGTCTCATAGCGTTATCCGTACACCGGATAATAAAACCACAAGGTATGCGCTGAAAAAAACATTTGCTTTCTGTAAAATCTGTGTTATACTGATGGCGATACAAAACTAAATAAAAGTCGCAGAGTAGACTTGTGTGCGTTAAGTGCCCGCTGAACAGGGAGTTGTCAGCAGGACGAAAAGATTTTCTTGCGGTACACGAGTCGCATCCCGCTGCACCAGAAGATAGGTATCTTATCTCCGGTCGTAGTCTGAGGTCTGCAAAGGAGGTATTTTTTTATGAAAAAATTCGTTACTTTGTTCACCGATTCTTACAGAGAAATGAGATCTGTAAGGACAATCACTGCCGCAGCCATGTTTGCCGCAGTTGCCATCATCCTGGATGTGTTTTCCATTCAGCTGGGAAGTTACATTAAGATCACATTTTCATCTGTTCCCAATGGAATCATTTCCTACTTATTCGGTCCGGTAGTGGGCGGACTGTTTTCCGGAAGCCTCGATGTGCTGAAGTATTTATTAAAACCCACCGGCGCCTTTTTTCCTGGTTTCACCCTGGTCACTGCCCTGGCAGGAATTCTATATGGTATTATGTATTACAGGAAGCCTGTTACCTTAAAAAGAATTCTTATATCCAAGCTGGTGGTCATGCTGATCTGCAATGTTTTTTTAAATACCCTTTGTCTTTCCCTACTTTACGGGAAAGGATTTATGGTATTGCTCCCGGCAAGAGCACTTAAAAATCTGGTGATGTGGCCCATTGATTCCATGATTTTCTTTACACTGATTAAGACCATGGATTCCATAGGTGTTTTTCGGACGATACGGAGTGCGAATCTGATTCGAACAAAATAATAAGCAAAACCCCGGAGTGTTCATTCGTACTCCGGGGTTTTTCATTAAATACGGTTTCGTAAAATACATAGACATAAGTCGGATTTCGTAATATAATCTAAGGTATATGCTATAATATCAGTTTTTACAGGAGGAATGAATGATGAGCGATAGCAGCTGTACACATAATTGCAATACTTGCGGAGAAAGTTGCGGGAGCAGGGAGGAAGAACAGACGAGTTTTCTGGAGCCGTTAAATCCTTCCAGTATTGTGAAAAAAGTAATTGGAGTAGTAAGCGGGAAGGGCGGTGTAGGTAAGTCCCTGGTCACTTCCCTTATGGCAGCAGGTATGAATGGAAAGGGATATAAGACAGCTATTCTGGATGCGGATATTACAGGACCTTCCATTCCGAAGGCATTTGGTTTATCGGATAATGGCGTTGGAATGACGCCGAACGGACTGATGATTCCGGCTGTCAGTGCGACAGGGATCGAAGTAATGTCTGCCAATTTAATTCTGGATCATGAGACAGATCCGGTTATCTGGAGAGGCCCCGTCATTGCAGGTGCTGTAAAGCAGTTCTGGCAGGAAACTCTCTGGGAGAATATTGATTATATGTTTGTGGACATGCCTCCGGGAACAGGAGATGTGCCGTTAACCGTATTTCAGTCTCTGCCTCTTGACGGCATTATCATTGTAACCTCTCCTCAGGAGCTGGTTTCCATGATTGTTGGAAAGGCAGTGAATATGGCGAAGAAGATGAATATTCCGATTCTGGGACTTGTGGAGAATATGAGCTATTTTACATGTCCGGACTGCGGAAAGCAGATTTCTGTATTTGGAGAAAGTCATATTGATGAAGTAGCAAAAAAATACGGAGTAGGTGTATTGGCTAAGATCCCCATTGATTCGAAGATTGCGGGAGCTGTTGATGCGGGTACAGTGGAATATGTAGAAGCCCCCTGGCTGAAAGATGCAGTTGATGCAGTGGAGGCAGTATAGTCTTAGCTGTTTTTTGAGGTATAAGAATGAATATAAATATGAACCCCAACAGTGAACTGAACCAGTCGATTGTGAAAGTTCCCAATCTTGTTTCAGTTCCGGACCCCCTGATCAATCAGGCTTATCAGTTTCAGGAATCAATGATGATGTATACCTGTGCCATTCGGGAGGTCAAGACAAAGCTGGAAGTTTTAAATGATGAATTATCAGTGAGAAACTCCAGAAATCCCATTGAACTGGTAAAGTCCAGAGTGAAGAAACCGGTCAGTATTGTGGAGAAGTTAACGCGCAGAGGCCTTCCGGTTTCCTTAGAATCCATGATGGAGAATCTGGATGATGTGGCAGGAATCCGGGTGATCTGTTCGTTTCTTGATGATATCTATGCAGTGGCAGATATGCTTGCCCGTCAGGATGATGTTCATATCATTGCCATAAAGGACTATATCCGCCAACCGAAAAGCAATGGATACCGCAGTTATCATATGATCGTTGAGATTCCGGTATTTTTCTCTGATCAGAAAAAATGGATACGGGTGGAGGTTCAGATACGGACGATGGCGATGGATTTCTGGGCAAGTCTGGATCATCAGCTGAAATACAAGAAAGAGATGCAGGTATATTCCCAGGAGATCAGTGAGGAACTGCGGGAATGTGCAGATGTGATTGCATTAACCGACCAGAAGATGCTCAATATCAGAAAACGGATTGAGGAACAGGGAATTACTGTTACAAAATAAAAGGAATAAGGGATGAATCATAACGGTTTATCCCTTATTCTTTTTATTTATGAAGAATGAAGCAGAGCAGGTAAAGTGATGGTAAATGTGGTTCCGTTTTCTGCGCTGCTGGTAACGCTGATACTGCCCCTATGACGGTCAACGATGGTTTGTGCAATAGAAAGGCCCAGTCCGTATCCGCCTTCTTTTCTGGCTCTGGACTGATCGGTCCGGTAAAAGCGTTTAAATACATGCTTTTGTTCTTCTGGTAAAATGGGGTTTCCCGAGTTTGTGATGATAAAAACAGCGTGTCCGGCTGTTTTTTTTAATACAACTGAAACAGTACCACTCTTTCCGGCATATTTACAGGCATTGTCCAGAAGAATGGTGATTAACTGCTTTAACTGAACTTCAATGCCTTCTAAAACAATATCAGATTCTAATTCATTCTCAAGAGCAACCTTATTTTCATAAGCAACGGATTCAAAGAGCAGTACACAGTTTAAGACCAGTTCACTAAAATTCAGTGTCTGTCTTAAAGATGTAACGGATTCCATGGTTTGTGCATCCGATCGTGCGAGGAAAAGCAGTTCTTCCACAAGCTGTTTCATCCGATCTGCCTCTTCTTTTGTATTGATGATCCATTTTTCCTGCTCTTTTATAGTGCGTTCCTTATGGGACAAAAGAATCTGCAGATTTGCAAGAATAACAGTGATGGGAGTCTTTAATTCGTGTGAAGCATCTGTAATAAACTGGTTCTGCTGATCCCATGCCTGCTCTGCAGGTTTCAGAGCGAGGCGGGAAAGAAACAGGCTTAAGAGGAAAAATAAAATGACGGTACATAAAAAAATCAGGAGACAGTTGAACAGTAAAGTCTCTAAAGAATTCCGTTCATAGCTTTGATCCGCAAAACCGATTTTAGTACCGTTCCTTGATGAGATTTTCAGATAACGGAGGGAATAATCCTTTAAAATACCTTCTCTGGAACCAGAGGCATTGACCAGTCTGATCAAGGATGAGGCCAGCTCATTGGTAACCGTAATATTATTTTCATCTATGTTCTCAATGGTTTGATCTTCATTTAGTGTTATAACAAATACAGGTGTAAGGGGGATTGGATTCTGTTTTGGTCTTCTTCCAAATTCTACTTTGTCCGGTGGTATTTTAAAACGTTCATGATTCATGGACTGGAAGAGAGCTATGGAGGTATTCCGTACAATCCGCTGCCTGTTTGCCATGTAAAAGACCCCTAAAACTGCAGCCAGTATGCTGATAACAAAGCCCATATTAATAAGTATGAACCGGGTTCTTAACTTTTTAATCATCTTCCTTCCTCCAGACGGTAGCCTACTTTTCGCACTGTCGTGATTTCTGCTTTTGATCCCAGGTAATGGAATTTTTTACGTAAAAAAGAAATATATGCTTCTACATTATTATCCTCTGCATCAGAGCCGGATCCCCATACACGGTTAATAAGCGTATCTTTTGAAGTGATTTTTCCAAGGCTGCTCATAAGGATTCTTAATACTTCAAATTCTTTATAACTTAAATGAATGGATTTGGTACCGCAGGATAAATCGTTGGCTGACAGATTTAATTTAAGATCTGCAAATGTCATTTCTTCCACAATCACTTCCCCCTGTCTGCGGGAGAGTGCACGGATACGCGCCAGAAGTTCCTCTGGAACAAATGGTTTTGTCATATAATCATCGGCACCTTTATCCAGTCCGGTTACTTTATCACTTACACTGTCACGCGCAGTAAGCATGAGAATGGGAGTTTGTATTCTGGCTTCCCGAAGCTTCTCAACAATCTGAAACCCATTCTCACCTGGGAGCATGACATCCAGAATAATCACATCATAATCTCCTGACAGTGCGAAACGTAAGCCGTCTTTTCCGTCATAAACAAGATCAGTCTGATAATGCTGCTCTTTCATAATCTGTCCTATAGCCTCTGCCAGTCTGAGTTCGTCTTCCACAATTAACAACTTCATAGGTAAGTTCTCCTTTGTTTTTATTATAGCCTTTTAAAGTATTTTAAGCAATGCAGTTTATTTTCAGTTTAATTTCAGCCTGCCATCACAAAGCCATCACAACGATTTGTTAAGATATTAAAAAATCTTATGAAGGAGAGGAAAACCTTAATGAATGCACGAAGAACAGCGGCATCGCTTGCAGTTATTCTGGCTGCAACGGCAGTTGCACCGATGAATGCGGAGGCATCAGCCAATTTTGATTTAAGAAAAAAAGTCATCGGTATATCGGGCATTATGAATATAACCAATACTGATATGACTGTCACCCGGGGAGAATTTGCCTCCATGCTGGTAAATGCTTCTTCCTACCGTAGTACAGTGAGCAACTTAAGCAATACTTCCGTATTTGCAGATGTATCAAGGGATTTTGAATATTCGGCTCAGATCAGGATTGCCGCAGAACAGGGCTGGATGAGTGGTTATCTGGGAGGTATGTTTAAACCGGATGAATATATAACGCTTCAGGATGCGGTGAAAGGGGTTCTTGCATTACTTGGATATAAGAATTCTGATTTTACTGGTGATCAGTCGGGCTCCAGACTTTCCAAATATCATTTTCTTGAGTTAGATGAAAATATTAACAGAGATGCTCAGGAAGTATTGAAAAAAGAAGACTGTGTCAACCTGTTTTATAATCTGCTGAAAGCAGATAATACATCCGGTACCATGTATGGAAAGATTTTAGATTGTGAATTGACCGAAGACGGAGAAATCAATCCTTTTACCATGGTTGATAACAGCTTAAAAGGACCAAAAGTAGTAAGAAGCAAGAGCCGTTTAAATTCATATCTGCCCTTTAAACTCAGTGCAGCCAATGTTTATCTGGACGGTGATGCAGTGAGCAATTCCAGTGATGCCATTACTGTTGCGTTAGAAAGTTCCGATGGTGTTCTCGTTTATTACCATTCTTTATCCAAAACTGTATGGCTTTATACTGTTGGAACTGAAAATGAAAGCGGACGATCTGCGGCATTTGGGGAAATCACAAATATCATTTACAATTCCACTGATTTAATGAATCCCAGTGCAATTATTCTTGATGATGGGAATACGTATACACTGACCAGCACCGAGATGCAGTTCGCATTTTCTTCTTATGGGGATTTGAGAGTCGGAGATACCGTCAATCTTGTTTATACGCTTTCCACCGACAATAGCGGAGATGAAACAAGAACTGTCATTGACTATATAGAAGATTAACGGGAGAGGCCGGAATGAAAAAGATTATCCAGAAATTATTTAAAAAGAAGATTTTAATTATTTTGCTTCTGATTCTCATTGTATTTGCATGTATTTTCTTTGCTTTTTCGTTTAAAAAAAGTAAGGAAGCAAATGCAAAAGCTCAAAAGATAAAAACAGCTGTAGTCACGAAAAGAGACATCTCTTCTAAACTGTCTTCTTCCGGAACCATTTCTCCAAAGGATACGTATGATATTACCTCATTAGCAGAGGGTGAAGTCGTTGAGGCGAATTTTGAAGAGGGTGACGAGGTGGAAAAAGACCAGGTCTTATACCGGATCGACAGCTCTTCTGCAGAGAGCCAGCTGACCTCTGCCAATAATTCTTTAGAAAGATCGCAGGAAAGTTATCAGGTTGCATTGGATAATTATAATGATGCTTTAAAGGATTATAGTGGGAATACATATAAGTCTACAGAAACCGGGTACATCAGCACCCTTTCTATAAAAGAGGGCGATAAGGTCAATGATAAATCGGAACTAGCCTCTATAACGGATGACAGCATTATGAAAATCAAGCTTCCGTTTCTCTCTGGAGAGGCAGCCCAGATAGCAGCAGGCAGTACTGCCGTTCTGACACTGGTGGATTCGGGGGAACAGGTGAATGGTTCTGTGATTTCTGTGGGAAATATGGATGTGACACTGACAGGAGGCCGGATTGTCCGTTATGTAACCATTGAGGTTCCAAATCCGGGAGGACTGACGAAGGAAACTTCGGCAACCGGCTCCGTTGGTGAATTTGCATGCAGCATGGAGGCCATCTTTGAACCAAAGCTTGAAACAACTATGAAAGCGGACCTTTCATCAGGAGTTCAAGTAGGTACAGTTCTTGTTCACGAGGGAGACTATGTGACGAAGGGAACACCTGTTTTTACTATGGAAAATAAAAGTGCTGCTGCGCTTATTCGTACTTATAAGGACGCCCTGGATAAAGCCCAATCCTCTCTGGAATCCGCAAAGAGCTCCCTGGAGAACACTCAGGAAACCTATGATAACTATACGATTACGGCTCCCATATCAGGTAAAGTGATTACAAAAAGCATAAAGGTGGGAGATAAGATCACAAAAAGTACCAGCGGAAGTACCACGCTTGCAACGATTTATGATATGTCAAATTATACTTTTGAAATGAGTGTGGATGAATTGGATGTTAAATCAGTGGCAGTAGGGCAGAAGGTAACAATTACTGCGGACGCAGTAAGCGGCAAGAGTTTTTCCGGTACAGTCACGAATGTAAGTCTGAAGAGCACGACAACCGATGGAGTGACAAATTACCCGGTTACCATTACACTAAATGATGGTATGGATGAACTTCTGCCTGGCATGAATGTAGACGGAGTCATTGTCCTTAATGAGGCTTCTGGTGTACTGACAATTCCGGCAGATGCACTGTTGCGGGGGAATTATGTATATGTAAAGGATGATACGGTAAAGGAAGCAAAAGGGAATATTCCGGCCGGATTTAAAGAGGCGGAAGTAGAAACAGGATTAATCAATGATGATTATGTAGAGATTACTTCAGGTCTTGAAGAAAATCAGGAGGTTTATGTTGCGCAGAGTACGGTAAGTACCAGTAAAACTGCCGATGTGAAAGGTGGGTTTGGAGGTCCTCCTGGTGGAATGGACGGTTCTGCAGAACGTGCGGGACGAAGTGGCAGCGGATACAGTAACGGTAGCAGCAATAACAGAAGCACCGGCCAGGGGGGCCAGTCCCGGTAAAAATAAGGAGGAATGAAATGTGGCAGAACCCTTGATTGAATTAAAAGAGATCTACAAGGTTTACCAGATGGGGGAGGAAGAGGTGCGAGCAAACGACGGAGTAACCATGACAATATTTCGTGGAGAATTCGTTGCCATTGTGGGAAAATCAGGAAGCGGAAAGTCAACTCTGATGAACATTATCGGCGCACTGGATGTTCCAAGCGATGGTCAATATCTCTTGGGCGGAGAAGATGTGGGAGGGATGACGGACAATCAGCTGGCACAGATCAGAAATAAAATGATTGGATTTATTTTTCAGCAGTATAATCTGCTCCCAAGATTAAATCTTCTGGAGAATGTGGAACTGCCGCTTCTTTATGCAGGAGCTGGTACAGAGGAGCGAAAAGAGCGTGCCATGGCCTCCTTAGAACGGGTGGGTCTGGCAGAGAAGTGGAAAAATCTCCCCAACCAGCTGTCCGGCGGTCAGCAGCAAAGAGTGTCCATAGCCAGAGCTCTGACCGGAAATCCGTCTCTGATTCTGGCAGATGAACCAACAGGTGCCCTGGATTCCAAAACCAGCCGGGATGTACTTGATTTCTTAAAGGAACTAAATGACGAAGGCAATACCATTGTGATGATTACTCATGACAGCACCATTGCGTTAGAAGCACGGCGTGTGATCAGGGTGCATGATGGTAAGATAAATTTCGATGGAGACGTAAATGAATATTCTGCAATCCTTTAAAATGGCCCTTAAGAGTATCTGGGGTAATAAAATGCGATCCTTCCTTACTATGCTGGGTATTATTATAGGTGTTGCATCGGTGATTATTCTGGTCAGTCTTGTAAATGGTCAGATGTCATATATGAAGGACAGCTTTACCAGTATGGGTACCAATCAGATGACGGTCCGTTTAACCAATTTGGCAACCAGATATGCAGATGTAGATGATATGTACCAGTTTTATAATGATAACAGAGATTTATTTTCTCATATGACGCCAAGTGTGTCTGTCAGTGCCACTTTGAAATATGGGACAGAATCACTGGAGGATACAACAATAACAGGAGTCAGTGAAGAATATTTAGACATGAAAGATCAGAATCTTGATGCAGGACGTTTTATTTCCTATTCCGATATTGCTTCCAGACAAAAAGTATGTGTGGCAGGGTATTACGTTGCCTGGAAATTATATGGAAGCGTGGATAATGCCATAGACAAAACAATTAAAATGAATGGGAATTCCTACCGGATTGTGGGTGTGATTTCCAGGCAGGATGAGGATGAGCTGGAAGGGGGAGGAACGGATGATATTTTGTATCTTCCTTACAGCAGTGCTGCGAAAATGAACAATACAGCCCGCATCAGCAACTATGTGTTTGCCACAGCCGATACGGATTACACGGCGAAAGCCAAGGAGACTCTGGAAACGTTTTTGATGAGCATTTATAAAGATGACAGTTTATTTCGCGTCACTGCCATGAGTGAGATGCTGGAATCTTTGGATTCCATGATCGCCATGATGTCCATGGTCCTGGGCGGAATTGCCGGAATCTCTTTATTGGTGGCAGGTGTGGGAGTCATGAATATTATGCTGGTGTCAGTAACCGAGCGGACAAGGGAAATTGGAATCAGAAAGGCTTTGGGAGCAAAGAAAATACACATCATGCAGCAATTTGTTATTGAAGCAGCGGTTACCAGTTCTCTTGGCGGATTGGTGGGAATGGCATTAGGCTCTGTGGCTACAACAATAGTTGGAGCTGCCATAGGGATACCGGCAACCCCTACGCCTGCAGCGGTTATTGTTTCCTTTAGTGTATCAGTGGGCATCGGGCTTATATTCGGATACATGCCCGCCAGCCGTGCAGCGAACTTAAGCCCTATTGATGCACTTCGCAGCGAATAGCAACAGAATATTTTCTTGCAAATCTGTCATAGGAGTGATACTATTTTCATAAGTACCAAAGGAGCAGCTGTGTTCGGGCTGCTCCTTTTCGGGCGTCTGAGAATCTTTGTAATAGGAAAGGACAGGAAAATGAATGTTGCAGATATGCATTGTGATACAATAGCGGAGCTTTACTACAGAAGACAGGAGGGTAAAGACTATTCTATTTTAAAAAATGACTGTCATATCGACCTGGAGAGAATGAAAAAAGGTAATTACTGTCTGCAGAATTTTGCCCTGTTTACAGAACTTACAAAGCATGAAAGACCATTTGAATACTGTATGAAGCTGCTTGATTTGTTTTACACGGAACTGGAGGAATATGGGGATTTAATCGGAATAGTAAAGACATATGAAGACATTGAAAAGAATCGCATAGAAGGAAGAATGTCTGCCATGTTAACGATTGAAGAGGGTGGTGTTTGTCAGGGGGAAATTGCTTTTCTGCGTAATTTTTACCGCCTGGGGGTCCGTATGATGACTCTTACCTGGAATCATATCAATGAACTCGCTTATCCCAACAGAATCAGAATTGAGAAGGAAGAGGCTTTTTTTGAACCGGAAACAGAGCACGGGCTGACGGAAACAGGGATTGTTTTTGCAGAGGAGATGGAACGTCTGGGTATGATCATTGATGTGTCCCATTTATCCGATGCAGGAATTTATGATATATTCCGTTACACGAAAAAGCCTTTTGTAGCCAGCCATTCTAATGCCAGAACCATTGCTTCAAACCCAAGAAATTTAACAGATGAGATGATCCGGCTGCTTGCTGAGCGGGGAGGAGTCACTGGAATCAATTTCTGCGCTGATTTTCTTCATGACTGGAAGAAAGGAGAGCAGTCCTTAAGCAGGATTGAGGATATGGTTTCGCATATAAAGCATTTAAAGCAGATTGGAGGCATCGGCTGTATCGGTCTCGGTTCGGATTTTGACGGAATTGGTGGAGAACTGGAGATGAAATCCCCGGAGGATCTTCCGCTGTTAGAAGCATGCATGAAAAAAGAGGGCTTTCGCGAGGATGAAATTGAAGCTGTTTTTTACGGCAATGTTCTCCGCGTTTATAAGGAAATTTTACATTGAGATAAAAATTTACATAAATTTTACAATCCTATGTATAATACTTTACATAGATTTGATATGATGCTTACATAACATGATTTATCATGAAATACGGGAGGATGATATGTCAATAACAGATATACAAATGTTATTTAAGTTTATCGGAGGGTTGGGAATGTTCCTTTATGGAATGGATGCCATGGCTGATGGACTGCAAAAATCTGCTGGACATAAGATGCAGCAGTTACTTGGAGCATTAACAAGCAATCGGCTGATGGGAGTTCTGTTAGGGACAGGAATTACGGCTATTATACAGAGCAGTTCGGCCACTACGGTTATGGTGGTTGGATTTGTTAATGCGGGAATTATGAATCTTCAACAGGCAGTCGGTATTATTATGGGTGCCAACATCGGTACAACTGTTACCAGCTGGATCGTTTCCATGAGTGAATGGGGTGAGATGCTAAAGCCCGAATTCTTTGCTCCTGCGTTAGTGGGTGTGGGCGCATTATTCAGCCTGTTCTCAAAAAATGAAAAGAAAAAACAGATTGGTGAGATCCTGGTTGGATTTGGTGTCTTATTTATCGGACTGTCTTTTATGTCTGCTTCGATTTCTCCTTACCGGTCTGCTCCGGTTTTTGGACAGGCTTTTTCGGTTCTTGGTAAGAATCCGTTCCTTGGAATTCTTGCCGGACTTGTTGTAACCGGCATTATACAGAGTTCCTCTGCTTCAGTGGGAATCTTACAGACGCTTGCATTGAACGGAATTGTAAACTGGCAGTCTGCCATATTTATTACACTTGGCCAGAATATCGGAACTTGTGTAACTGCACTTCTTTCCAGCCTGGGAGCCAACCGGACAGCAAAGCGTGCGGCGGCTATTCATATGATGTTTAATACGGCGGGGGCTCTTATATTTGGCGTTATTATGTTTGTTTATTTTAAATTGAATCCGATTCTGGCCTCATCCAGAATCACCAGCGTGGAAATATCCATTTTTCATACCATATTTAATGTTACCAATACCGTTTTACTGTTCCCATTTGCAGGATTGCTGGTAAAGGCCTCCGGTTTTTTAGTAAGGACTCAGGATAAAGAAGAAGTGCCTGATTCTGAAAATGAGATGAAGCGTCACTTAGATGAACGAATTTTGGAAACACCTTCATTTGCCATTGAAAATGTAAACCATGAAGTTGTTAATATGGGTTACGCTGCGCTCGAGAATTTTGATGTGGCGGCAGATGCTCTTCTAAGCAGTGATTTATCAGAAATTAAACAGGTGGAAAAACTGGAGCAGAAAATCGATCAATATGAGAAATTACTGACTGATTACTTAATTAAAATTAACAATCAATCCTTAAATGAAGAACAGCATATTCTGGTTAAAAATCTTTTTTATACAGTCAGCGATTTCGAACGGGTCAGTGACCATTGTGAAAACTTGTCGGAACTGGCAGCGGAGAAAGCAAACCGCAATATCATCTTTTCCAAAGAAGCGGAAAGCGAAATGAAAGAGATGCTTAAGGCTGTCCGGGCATCTTTGGAACATGCCATTAAAGCCAGAGAAACCTCTGATATGTCAGAAGTGCGTGCAGTTGTTCAATGTGAGGAGAACGTAGATATTCTGGAGGAAGAGTTAAGAGAACGCCATATTGAGCGTCTGTCTGCTCAGTCATGTAAACCGGAAAATGGAGTTGTCTTTTTAGATGCATTAAGCAACCTGGAGAGAATTTCTGATCATGCCCATAACATTGCAGGTTATGTAAAAGAAGAAATGTAAAAATTACATTTTTAAGAGACAGGAAGGAGAAGTATGGAAAGAATCTATGTAGTGGAAGATGATGATAATATCAGGGATTTAATAAAAATTGCCCTGGAAGGCTTCGGATATGAGGTTTCTTCTTATGAGATGGCAGAGGATGCCTTAAAACATATGGAAACAGATAAACCGGCACTGGCTGTCTTTGACCTGATGCTTCCCGGCATGGATGGAATGTCGGCTATTCGCAGAATCCGAAAAAATGATTTATTAAAAGACATTCCAATTCTTGTCCTGACTGCGAAAGACCGGGAGTTTGATAAGGTGGCCGGTCTGGATGGCGGTGCAGATGACTACATGACAAAGCCATTTGGGGTTATGGAGCTGGCAGCACGAATCCGCAGTCTTTTACGCCGCAGCAGCAAAAATCAGTCTCCGGATGATGAACTGGAGCAGTATTGTCTGCATTTAAACAAGAAGACCAGAGAAGTTACCTGTGACGGGGTTAAAATTGAGCTTACATTAAAAGAGTTTGACTTACTGCAGTATCTGATGGAGAATCATAATAAGGTTGTTACCAGAGATGAACTGCTTAATCATATCTGGGGATATGATTATGACGGAGAGACCAGAACCCTGGATATGCATATCCGGACATTACGTCAGAAGCTGGGAGAGAATGGCGGTTCCTGTATTAAGACGGTCCGGGGAGTGGGGTATCGTTTAATTAAAACGGAAATATAATACAAATACTTGCTGTATAATTTGGAGGTACTATGAAACAGGCTATTTTTGTAAAATTTATTCAGATTATCCTGGTGGTGCTGGTGCTCAGCAGTTCCATATTTTATATTGCCTCCAGCAGCGCACTTCTTAAAAATTCAAAAAAAGATATGAAATACACGTTAAAGGCTATGGATGAGGTTCTTGATTATTCCGGAAATTTAGAAAAGGAGATTGGGGACTTAAAACCCACGTTAAGTGAAAACCATAGCCGTTTCACTGTCATCTGTTTAGATGGAACTGTAGTGGCCGATACTGGAGAAGTACCGGTTACTTCTTTGGATAATCATGCCGGCAGGGAAGAGGTAAAGGAGGCAATGGAGGAAGGAGAAGGAACTTCCAGACGTTATTCCAATACGCTGAAGGAAAGTATGCTTTATGTAGCAATCCGGTCCTCCAAAGCAGATTACATTCTCCGGATGGCGGTTCCGTATACCGGAATGAAAGAAAACCTTCTGCTTCTGCTTCCTGCTGTGTGGCTGAGCTTTCTTGCAGCAATTATGTATTCCGCGTTTTCCGCAGACAGTTTTGCTGAGTCGATTACCCGGCCGCTTAAGGAGATTTCCCAGGAAATGCTGAAGGTAAACGGGGATTACACCGATCTTTCTTTTGAAACGTATCAATATCCGGAGATTAATATCATAGCGGAAACCACAACGCGGATGTCCAGGAATGTAAAGGAGTATTTGAATCAGATTGAGCGGGAAAAGCAGATCCGTCAGGAATTTTTCAGCAATGCCTCTCATGAGTTAAAAACTCCCATTACTTCGGTACAGGGCTACGCGGAGCTTCTGGAAAGCGGAATCATACAGGATGAAGACCAGAAGGCGGATTTCATAAAACGAATCAAAAAAGAGGCAGGAAATATGAATAATCTGATCAATGATATTCTTATGATATCCCGTCTTGAAACAAAAGAAGCTGAGGTTTTAAAAAGCGATGTACGGCTCTCCATACTGGTGGAAGACATTATTGAATCCCTGGAGCCTCTTGCGGCCTCTCATGAAGTTCTGATGCATATGGACTGCAGGCCCGTCTGCATCTACGCCAACGGTCAGCAGATGAAGGAATTAATTGGTAATCTGGTAAGTAATGCTGTAAAATATAATAAACCGGGTGGAGAGGTATGGATTACAGTCAAAGAAGAGGACCGCAATGTGATTATCAGAGTAAAGGATAATGGAATGGGAATCCCTAAAGAATCGCTTGGCCGTATATTTGAACGTTTCTACCGGGTTGATAAAGGAAGAAGTAAAAAACAGGGCGGGACAGGTCTTGGACTTTCCATCGTAAAACATATTGTTAACTTTTATCACGGTACCATTACGGTGGAATCAACAATTGATGCAGGAACAGAATTTATGGTAAAGATTCCCGTCCAGGGAAAAACACGATAGAAACGCCAGTTAAGGCAGGAGGGGACAGTATGAATAAATTTGTTTTAACCTGTTGTTCTACGGCAGATATGAAAAAAGAATTTTTTGTTACCCGGAAAATTCCATACGTTTGTTTTCATTACACAATCGACGGAGTTACTTATCCCGACGATTTAGGAGAGAGTATTCCATTTGATGAATTTTATGACCGGATTGCAAAAGGGGCAGCACCTTATACCTCGCAGGTAAATGTAGAGGAATACTGTAATTTCTTTGAGCCGATATTAAAGGAAGGAAAGGATATCCTGCATCTGACCTTGTCATCAGGAATTTCTGGTACTTATAATTCCGCCTGCGTTGCGGGAACTGAGATGCGGCTGAGATACCCGGACAGAACCATTCTTATACTGGACACTCTTGGAGCCTCTTCCGGTTATGGACTTTTAACGGATGCGGCTGCAGATCTGCGGGATCAGGGAGTCACGCTGGAGGCAGCAGCAGAATGGGTGATGAATCACAGGCTTTCCGTCCATCATTGGTTCTTTTCAACCGATTTAACCAGTTTTAAACGGGGAGGAAGAATATCTGCCACCTCCGCCATGCTGGGAACTGTTTTAAATATCTGCCCCCTTATGAATATTGATGATACAGGACATTTAATTCCAAGGCAGAAAATACGTACAAAAAAAAGAGCCATTCAGGAAATGGTAAAAACGATGGAATTACATGCCCTGAATGGTTCCCGTTATAACGGAAAATGCCTGATTGCTCATTCTGCCTGTGAAGCAGATGCAAAAGAAGTGGCTGCTCTTATAAAGGAACGGTTTCCCATGCTGAAAGAACCGGTAACAATTAACAGCATTGGTTGTGTAATTGGTTCCCATACAGGACCCGGAACGGTGGCGTTATTCTTTTTTGGTGAAAAAAGAACCGAATAAGCGATTATTTTCCCATAATTTGTGCAATCATACGATTGGGCAGACAAACAATGCTTTCGCCCGTCTGTTCAATCGTGCCCTGGTGAATACAGATTTTGTCGGGACAGGAAGCATCAGAAACGTGTACTTTACCGTTCTGAATCACAATGCGGTTAGTTCCTCCCTGGTAACCCTTTACTAAAATCTCAGTATCCTGATTTAAATCCAGCGTTTCATAATGGTTCCCGTCTACCGTGATTTCCAGATATCTGGCAGGCTTTGAAAAAATAAACCGGTTCACGATGAGCAGTAGAAATGATATCGCCAAAATTGTAACAATCAGTATGACTTCTTTCTTATGTTTTTTCATTTCCATATCGAAAGTTCCTTTACTTATTTTTCTATCTATGAAGAAACAGAATGGCAAAAATTCTGTTTCATTATAACATATAATCTTGAATCTATCCAAATATAATTAAAATTTTATAAAGTGATTGCCGTAGTCCTGTGAGGTATGTTAAAATATAATCAAACTTTATAAGACAGGAGGATATATGAATAAAAGTAACGCGAATGCTAAAAGAAATGGATATATTGGGCTGGGAGCTATGATTATACTGGCTTGCGCTACTGTTTTTGGTACAGACCCGCTTTATAAGGCGATTGACAATAGTATCAGACCGGAGATCTATGTTCCGGGTACCTATACAGGTACTGCGAAAGGCTACGGCGGGATTGTCACCGCAGATGTAACAGTATCAGGAAAAACCATTGATTCAATTACTGTAAATGGAGAAAAGGAAACACTTCTTAATCTGGTGTTACCAGGATTGACGGATTCCATTCTTGCAAAGCAATCTACGCAGGTAGATGCTGTATCGGGAGCAACTCTCAGCAGCGATGCCATTAAGCAGGCGGTGGATCAGGCTCTTTTACAGGCAAGGGGTGAGGAACCGGTAACGGTACCGGAGACAACGGAAGAAACAGCTGAAACTCCTTCCGCCTTAAAAGAAGGAACTTATACCTATGAATCACCGGAATTTGATGAGAATGGCTTCAAAGACCAGGTGAGCATGACAGTGAAGGATAACGCGATCACTGCGGTTACCTGGGACTGCATAAAGGAAGA
>NZ_JAWONS010000239.1:0-590 GCF_033342255.1 Clostridium boliviensis | reverse complement strand
ACCGGCATGGCCCTGGGTCAAGCCGGCGGCACCGCTGCGGCCCTTGCCCTCCGGGAGGGGTTGGGGGATGCTCGGGAGGTCGACGTCAAGCGGCTGCAGCAAATGCTTAAGGAACAGGGGGCGAGGCTTTGACGGCACCTTGAAGGATGCGAGTTTCCGAAAGACCGGCGGAGGATAAACCGGAGAAGGGGGGTTGAAGGATGACGACTCTGCTCATCCTGTCGATTTTCGTAATCTTCACCCTGCTCATGATGTTGCGAAAGATTTCGGCTGTGGTCGCCCTGCCGCTGATGGGTCTGGCCTTTGCCCTGGCGGCGGGGGTTTCCCTGGAGAAGATCAACAATCAGGTTTTCGGGGAGGGGATCTTCCTCCTGAGCGAAGCCATTTTCCCCGTCTTCCTCGCGGCCATTCTGGGGCAGATCATCGCGAAATCGCGGATCGCCGAATCGATCGTGAAGCTGGCGGCGGAGCTGGGCGGGGACAATCCCTTCACCATTACCGTCCTCTGTTTCCTGGCCATCCTCTTCTGTTTTATCGGATTGATGGGAACCGGGGCCCTGATCATGGTCGGGATCATTGTCCTGCCGATC
>NZ_JAWONS010000238.1:0-9627 GCF_033342255.1 Clostridium boliviensis | reverse complement strand
GCGCCAGTTCTTCCGTACCAATATCAGTTAAAACCGCCTTCCCCTCTTTATAAGGCATTGCATACCTCTGGGATAAATAACGCATGGCAGCACCCATTTCTCCATCAGGTCCGCCAAAGTGCAAAAACAGATAATAAAATTATTTACTCCCCCTCACAAAATAAGGAAGAGAAGCGTTTTATCACTCCTCTTCCTTATCATCATACACCTTAATGCTCTCTTCGTGTCTTAACGTATTGGGACCTAAGAACTTTCCTGTTTCCCAGTGATTTTGAAATGTTTCAGGCTTTTTGTTTTCTTCCTTTGGACTGGAGTTCTGATTCTTTTTTTCATTATTTTTCATTTGGTTCACCTCATAGATAGTATGGTGAGATCTACGCCAATTATACACCTTTTATTTCTGATTCCGTTTTTTTGCGCAATAAACGATCTGAGCATTCATATAATATAAAAAACTTTCTATCCAGAGGCACTCATGCAGACAATTTCTAAGAAAACTATATCAGATGTTCTCCTCCATAACGACGTCGCCGTACTTACCTATACCATTAATTATCCTTATTTCACATCAACCTGCGGTACCGATACCACCCTGGCTATCAATCAGTTTTATGAAATTCAGTCTCGTCAGGCAGAAAAATATTGCCGGGAAGTTTTATATGCCCAGGCTGTGAAAGATGCCATGTATGCAAAAAACAATGAATTTCCTTTTCATAGCTATGAATTTTTTTCAGATTATGTGGTCACTTATAATGAAAACTGTATTACAAGCCTCTATAACGACCAATATACATATCTGGGAGGGGCTCACGGAAATACGCTGCGACAGTCTCAGACATGGGATTTTCAGACAGGCAGGCAGCTGCAACTGACCGATTTTTTCTCTAATGCCACGAATCTTAATGATGCTATATTTAACGTTATTCAACATGATATCTCAGACCGTTTGAAGGAAGCTCCTGCTTCCTACTTTGGAGACTATCCCGAGCTGATCCGGGGGAATTTTAATATAAATGGATTTTACTTAAAGCACTGCGGGATCGTTATCTATTATCAACAGTACGATATTGCTCCGTATGCATCTGGAATTCCGGAATTCTTCTTTCCTTTCGAAAATTGTAAAAAAGAGACTCCATAAACACATACCGCCGGCCATCAGCTTTCAGATGACCGGTTTTTCTTCTCTGATAATAAAGCCTGCATGTTCCATCATCTGATCACGGATCCGTTCTCCTGCTCTTTTTTTCCGCTCCTGCGGAAGGAGGTCCAGCAATACTATATCTCCGTTTAGATCTATGTAATTCTCAATCTTGATTTTTCTATTCATAAATTCATCCCCTCTCCTGTAAAATGTATGTGACACGGATTGTACCTGTTTCCAGGTATCTTCTCTGATTATCGGAAAGAAGGAAATCAATTGATTAAAAATGATCAAAAACCCATTGGCGCCGCTTATGTCCGGGTAAGCACAAACGATCAGACAGAGTTGTCTCCCGCCGCCCAGCTCAGGGAAATAAAAAATGCGGCAAATGCGGATGGAGTGCTGATTCCTGAAGAGTATATATTTATAGAAGAAAAAGGAATCAGCGGACGACGGGCTGATAACCGGAAAGAATTTCAGAGGATGATCTCCATAGCCAAGTCGCATCCCTCTCCTTTCCAATATCTCTATCTATGGAAATTTTCACGCTTTGCGCGAAATCAGGAAGAAAGCGTGTTTTACAAAAGTATACTTCGGAAAAAATGCGGTATTTCTATAAAAAGTGTCTCTGAGCCTGTCATGGAGGGAATGTTCGGGCGGCTGATTGAAAGTATCATTGAATGGTTTGATGAATACTATTCCATAAACCTATCCGGGGAAGTCACACGGGGAATGACGGAAAAGGCTTTGAGAAACGGCTATCAGGCAGCTCCATGTCTTGGCTACCGGGCTGTAGGAGAAGGAAAGCCTTTTATAATAGATGAAAAAGAATATGAAGCGGTGATATTGATCCATCAGTCCTTTTTTAATGGTATGGATCTGACTTCAATTGCAAAAGAGGCAAACAATCAGGGTTATTGTACCAAACGTGGCAATCCGTTTGACAGAAGAGCGGTAGAACGAATCTTAAAGAACAGATTTTATGAAGGAACGGTTACCTGGAATAATATATCGTTTCAGGGTGCCCACGAAATCAGGAAAGAAGTCACTTCTGTATTTCAGGCAAACCAACTGCGTCTGAAACAGGAATACCGGCCAAAAAACAGACGGGAAGTCTCTGCATGCAGGCATTGGGCTTCCGGACTTATAGTCTGCGGCTATTGCGGAGCCGGGTTAAGCTATAATGCCGGCAGTAAAACAGGTCACCAATCCGGTTATTTTCAATGCTGGCGCTATACCAAAGGTCTTCATAAGGAGTCCTGCTCCATTTCTGATAAAAAGGCTGAGTCCCTCATTATCAAATCCTTACAGCAGGTTGCAGCCAATCCGGCAAAAGGCGGTGAATACATCCAAATACCTTCCTCTCTTCCATACCTTGAGAAAAAACAACTGGAATCCGCATTGGAAAAACTCCGTATAAAAAAACATAAAATAAAAGCAGCCTATGAAAATGGAATTGATAATTTAGACGAGTACCGTGCCGGCAAAGAACGTCTGTTGAAATTGGAAACAGAATTAAAAAACAGATTAGACTCTATTGAAATCGAAAATGAGACATCTCCACGCACAATTCGCAGCGTCTGCGAAATTTTAACAGACGAAACAATAAGCAATGAAGTAAAAGGAAGAGCATTGCGAAGTGTAGTTAAAAAGATTGTTTATGATAAAAAAAACGGAGAAATGAATTTTATTTATTACATCCAATTACCTTAAGGTCCGCCATACTGACTCATAATGAAGGTTGCGATTTTAGGATTTGGTGTTGTAATATTTACAGGATATTCCAACCTTTTTTCATATCTCCACATTAGCCGCACACTCCTTCCCATGGCCACGGATCATTTACCCAGGTCCAATAGTTTTCGTCCATAACATGGTTCGACATTAACGGACCACAATACTCTTCGTAGGCATTAACAGCCTGTTCACACATATCTGCTACATAATGATAATAATTTAATGCATCCTGATCACAGGGATGGGTATCAAGATACAGAATTACATCGTCCATTGCAAAACATGCCTGGTAAATCTGCATTAATAACATATTGCAGTTAGCATTACTATTACTGTTGCTAACTCCATTACAATTACAATTACACTCACAATTACAATTACAATCTGTCATCACTTGCACCCTCCCATCAAAAATGGTTTAAATAAATCCGGGAAAATGGTACCCATCTCAATTGCCGTATCGACGGAATACAATTCCTGCCATCTCTGCCATGGAACATATGCCATAGCAACAGGATACCGGTCAATGCTCTCAACACCTTTACATTCAGCGGGTGCAGGCATACAACCGCCGGCCATTCCTGGTGCCATTCCCATTGGCTTTTCGGGTCTCATATGACATGGAGGCATATCAGGATACTTCATAGGGCAGGCAGGCATCGGCGGACATTTCATCATCGTTGCCGGGGATACACCCTGCTCCGGATATTTCATACGGCAGGGAGGCATTGGCGGACATTTCATTGTTGTTGCCGGGGATACACCCTGCTCCGGATATTTCATACGGCAGGGAGGCATTGGCGGACATTTCATTGTTGTTGCCGGGGATACACCCTGCTCCGGACATTTCATGCGGCAGGGAGGCATTGGCGGACATTTCATCGTTGCCGGGGATACACCCTGCTCCGGGCATTTCATTGGCTTAGGATGCATTGGCGGACATTTCATTGTTGTTGCCGGGGATACACCCTGCTCTGGGCATTTCATGCGGCAGGGAGGTATTTCCGGACATTTCATTGTTGCTGGGGATACGCCTTGCTGAGGACATTTCACTGGCATCTGGCATACGGGTTTTTCCGGACATTTCATCGGCGACGTTGCAGCCCCTCTCTCAGGACATTTCCTGGGTCCGCAATAAGTGGGACATCTGTATAAATCCTGCTGTCTCACTGGATCCGGCGTTGACGGATTGTGTAAGTTTCTGGCAGGTCCGGACCCCAGAGGCATATCTGGTCGAATCACTGTACCCGGACATGCGGACATATCAAGTTCCACAGGGGAAGACCAGTCGGAACACTGTTGTTTCGTATAACCATCCATAGGATGTTTGACTCCTTTCATACTTGAAAAGTTTCTAATATCAATCTATGAATGGAATACTCTGTTGTGCAGGATTAGAAGATATTTTTCCGTTTATTTCAAAAGAAGATCCATGACATGGACATTCCCATCGTTTATCGTACCTGTTCCAGACCAGACGGCAGCCCAAATGGGGGCAATTGACGGCACCTTTCAATACTCCGCCGGAAAGTCCCTTTACGGATTTGAGGCTATGAGAAACCAAAGTTTTGGCACTGGCCCTGATATGATGCCTTCTGGGAGTAAAGACTTCATCGTATGGAGTTCTCTTTCCCAGAATCTGCATGCTGAGTATTTTTGCTGCAGCCATGGAAGTACTCATCCCCCATTTACCGAATCCAGTAGCTACATACCAGTCAGGTTTCAGGACAGAGTAAGTGCCGATATATGGAATTCCATCAAGCGTCATACAGTCCTGAGCCGACCATTTTCCAAGCACCTCCACATCGGGATACAGATGTTTAGCCGTCTGCTCCATGGCAATATACGGATTTTCTTTGGGTATGCTTCCCGTTCTGTGGCTGCCATATCCCAAAAGCAGCTTGTCTCCTGCATTTCGAAAGGAATAAGATTTAGAATCAACCCCCAGATACATTCCGTCAATGGAAGGAACTGGACCAATTTCCATGACATAACTTTTTTCCTGATACATTTTTGTGAAATAAAATCCGGGAACATTGATAAATGGATAATGAGTTGCAAATACCACTTTATCTGCTTTAACCACTCCCCTGTTTGTAATAACCTCATGTCCCTGTACTTTCAGCACTCTGGTTCGTTCATAAACCGTTAGTCCCGAAGAAATGTCTCTTAAAAATTCCAGAGGATGAAACTGGGCCTGACCTGAAAAACGAACTGCACCAAAAACAGGAAATGGAAGTTTCGTTTCCCGTTCAAAGGTTGCCGGAAGGCCAAGCCGTCTGGCGCATTCTGCTTCTTTTAAAAGCTTTTCTGATTCCTGTACGGAATAAAGATATGCATCCTTCTCTTCATAATGACACTGGATGCCGTATCGTCTGATCAGCTTCCCATACTCCTCCACTGCCAGCTGGTTTGCCTTTCCATATAGCCTGGCAGTCTCTTCTCCCACTGTCTTTACCAATTTCCCATAAATTAAATTATGCTGGGATGTTATCTTTGCACTGGTATATCCGGTCTGACCGCTTCCAATCCGGTCTGCCTCCAATACCACCACATGAATATGATGCCTCTGTAAATAAAAGGCAGTTAAAATTCCTGCCATTCCTGCTCCAATTACCACTACCTCTGTCCGCCTGTTACCGGGCAGCGGATTTCTCCCCGGTATGCGGGCTGTTTCTGTCCATAATGAATTCATTGATTTTCACCTCTGCTAATCGTATATTTCCTATTATTCTCACATTTTACAGAAGTAATGCTTCTTTTTCTGTTTCCAATTATTTCTTGCTTTCCTTTCCTATATATAATAAAATAATACCAGACAGTCATGGACAGGAGGCAACCCAAATGCACTGGTTTCAGAACAAAGAAAGTAAACACCCAGATGACAAACAAGCAGTCTTACCCGAACAGACTAAGGACAGTTCGGTTAAATTAGAGCGAGATGCCTGCCTGAAGCATCTTGGTCAGGCACTCAGTTCAAATAATGAACGGGGCGTTGTTTTAAAGCTTTACATAGAGAATTTTAAACAGCTCAATCAGTTATTGGGCTATGAGTACTGCGAAAATCTTCTGAATCAGATTCTCACCTATTTAAAAGAGACATGCACAAACAACGTCTACCACTATATTGGTGTAGAATATGTAATTATCTTAGACCATTTCACTCAAGGTCAGGCTATGAATCTGGCGGAAGAAATAGCCGGAAGATTTGATCATGCCTGGAAGATTGACGGTACTGACTGCTTATGCTCAGTGGAGATGGGATTGTGCGCTTATCCCGGTCATGCAGCTACTTCTGAGCAGATGTTAAAGTGCCTGGATCTGGCAGTAACCAGAGCCGGCGAAGCAGGACCCAATCAGGCAGTCACGTTTGACAGCACGCTGCAGAACCAGCTGCTTAGACGTCAGGCTATTGCCCTGTATATAAAAACAGCTTTGGAAAAAGAAGAAGTAGAGATCCTTTACCGCCCCACTTACTCCACGGATACGAAAAACTTTACCAGAGCAGAACTTTCCATGCGTATTTTTATAAAGGGTCTGGGATTAATTGGAGCCAGTGAATTTATGCCTGTGGCTGAGGATTCCGGTCAGATCCGAGCATTGCTTTATTACGCTTTGGATAAGGTCTGCCAGTGTATCCGACAGGCGGAGGACGCAGGCTGCGAATTTGAATCCATTACCCTTCCTGTATCCCCGGTACTTTTTTTGCAGGAGGACTTTATAGATGAAGTTTCAAAGGTTATTAATACATACCATGTTCCACAGGGGAAACTGGCCCTGGAGCTGAAGGAAAGCTCCCTGACCATGGGATATCTAAACCTTGGCATCATGCTTCAGAAACTGGCAGACATGGGAGTTGAACTGATTCTTAATGAATTTGGCTCCGGTTGTTCCAGTATCTCCGCCATTCTGGATCTTCCCATTCAGACATTGAAGCTGGAGCGCCTCTTTATCTGGCAGCTTGAGACAAATGAGAAGTCTAAATATATAATAGAAGGACTGATCCGTATGGCTGGAGATCTTGATTTAACCATGATTGCAGAAGGAGTGGAAACAGAGAATCAGGTCTCTGAATTAACCAACGCCGGATGCAGCTTTCAGCAGGGCTTTTATTATTCCCCCCCATTAAAGCAGGAGAATTTAATAAATATATTAGGAAAAAACAAAGAAGAATCCGCGCCTTATATTTTTGAGGAATAGAATCCTTACGGATGAAAAAAGCGTTTCCGGTTATGAAACCGAAAACGCTTTTATATTTGCTTAATTACTTACCACTGTCCTGATTTTGATTTCGTCGGACTTTTTCACTTCCTGGGACTTTTTGTAGAAGTAATGTATGATATCCTTTCGGGTTATTAATCCGATAAAATTCTTCTGATCATCCACCACCGGTACAAAATTCTGGTTCAAAGCCATATCAACCAGGTCTTCCATTGTGGAGTCCGCATAAACAGGCCGGTTGTCCGATCTTCTGTCAATTGCGGCTACTGTAACACTTTCCGCTTCTTTCAGACTTAAATTGAATTTATTCTTTATTCCCCAGAGCATGTCCCCTTCGGTTATCGTTCCTACATATTTGCCGTTCCTGTTGATAACAGGTATGGCGGAGTATTTGTGATACTCCATCTTCTCCAGTGCCTGACGCAGAGAATCATCTTCGTAAATATAAGCCACTTCATTCTTAGGTGTTAAAAAAAACAATATATTCATAGCCACACTCCCCGTTTAATGTACGGACTTAGTATAGCAGATGACTCTTAATCACGTATGAACAAATTATTATTTTTTTATAACTTTTTCCTAATATTTCCTGAGTGATCACTGCATATAGTCAAGAGGATCAATGGCCTTGTCATCATGGGTCAATTCAAAGAATATGTTGGCTCCCTCTACGGAATAATACTTGGTGGGTTCTGCAACATAACCCAGTACCTGGCCTTCTTTCACATATTCATTGGCAATTACTTTCAGCTCTTTTAACTGACCGCAGACAGCCGTATACTTGTTGCCCATATTTAAAACAACATAGTTACCGATTTCTTCATTGGAACCAATTTCCTGCACTTTTGCATTGGCAGGTGCGACTACCGGAGTACTTACATCACCCTGAATTACCAGACCTGGATTACATTTATACTGATCCAGGGTTGGGAAGTAGATGGTCGTATCCATACTGTAGTCCAAAATAACATTTCCCCGTACCGGCCAGGTCATTCTGGTGGAGTCATTAAAATTAAGTACCAGTGACTTAGCGGCCTTTTTGTCTGCTGCAGCTTTGGCAGCCTGTGTTTCTTTTTCTGCAGTGGCTTTGGCTGAATCAACAGCCTGCATTTCATCTTCTTGATTTTTGGTTGCATTGGAGTCTCCTGCAACAGCTACCTGTGAATCCTGGGGGACTGATTCTTTCACAATCATATCGCTCTGATCCGGCACTTTCAGATAAGGGCTTTCTCCTCCACCATTTCCTCTTTGAACGGTAATGACTCCTGCTGCAGCTACTATAGTCAGCAGGCCTAAAACTAACAGGACAAGGAATACTTTATCCTTGAACAATTGACTGATTTTCTCCTTCACGTTTATCACCTCGATAATATTCTTACCAAGAGTGAAAGAGTTATTCAGATTTCAAAACAATATTTTTATAAAAATAAGCAAGAATTTTTTCTGCCGTCCACCCTTCCTCACTTTTGCATTTAGCACCGTACTGGCTGAGACCATATCCATGTCCGATTCCTCTGCAGACAGCCCTCACTCCCCCTTCGTAATCTTCAAACTCATAGGAAGGTGACGGAAGGGAAAGAGCATACTGGACCTGGTCTCCCGTAAAGGTACGGGTGCCGATCTGAATCTGTACCACATATCCGGAATCGTCCCTTTGAACGATCTGGATACTCTGTGGAATCTGATCTGCCTTTACGCAAACATCACCGGATATCTGATTAATCTTTTCCGCAAAGTCCTCTTTACTGAATGGTATAATCGTTAAAAATCCTTCTGCCTCCACATCCTTTTTACATTCCACCGGCTGCAAGTAAGGGTGATTTTCATCTCCTGCCCTTGTTATTCCATTGCTGGCACGGTGGAACAGCGGATCAATCAAGTTTCCGTTGCATGTGATAACCATACCTGCAGTAGATCGCACAGCTTCCTCAATTGCCTGATAGCTGGTGACAAAGGCCTCACTTCCCCACATCTTCTCCATCTGTTTCTGCTCCAGATAATCCATATGAAGATCAGATTCCTTTACTTCCTTCTGATCATTCATTTTCCCATAAATATAAGTCCTTGCTATAATTGCCTGTGCCCGAAGTGCTTCCTTCCCATAATCAGCAGGTATCTGCTTTGCTACCACCCCTGTCAGATACTCCTCTGCATCCATGGTTCTTTCCCCGCCTTTTCTGTCCAGAATCACACGCTTACCACTGGGTATAATGGGTATATTTTTCTTTTCCTCAATTTTCCCTGTCCATGCCAGTGTAATAATATATGGAAACAAAAATGCCAGTATACAAGCCATTAAAATCTTTTTTCCCATGCTTTGCCGCCTTTCTCTCGTCTGAATCCTTGTTCAATATATGATAGAGTAGAGAAATAATTGCTAAGAATTATCTCCCTCTCATTGAACCGTACGTACGGGTCTCGTATACGGCTCTACAACTTATATTCCAACTTATCTTAGATAGTAATTTAAAGGATTGAGCAAACCAGCTCCGTCCTTTATTTTATTTTCAAGCAAATCTGGACTTAGG
>NZ_JAWONS010000237.1:0-534 GCF_033342255.1 Clostridium boliviensis | reverse complement strand
GTGCGGGAGGAGCCGGCGCCTTCCCTCTCCTTCGAAAAGACGCCAAGCCCGTCGGAACATCCGGTCCAGGTTCAACCCCAACCCGTCGAGCCCGACAAGCCCTTCGAGTCTGACGCCGAAGCATCGGCTCCGGCTCCGGAGACCGAGGAGCGATTTCCGGAGTTGCACCCCTTGGCGCAGGTCCATGGCACCTATATTGTGGCCCAGGCCGAGGACGGTTTTTACTTGATCGATCAGCATGCGGCCCATGAGCGAATCTATTATGAGCGGTTTTCGGCGGAGATGGGCAGGGAAGAGCCGAAGAGACAGCCTCTGCTGATGCCGATTCCCCTGGAGTGCTCGCCGGGGGAGGCGGAAAGGGTGTCGGCCCATCTCTCCCTTTTTCGCGAAATGGGTTGGGAATTGGAGCCCTTCGGAGGCAGCACGTTTCTGATCCGGTCTCATCCAGGCTGGGTTTCACCGGGACAGGAGGAGGAGATTTTGCGGGAGCTGATCGATTGGCTGAAGAAGGAGGGGGCGGTTCGCCCGGAACGG
>NZ_JAWONS010000236.1:0-439 GCF_033342255.1 Clostridium boliviensis | reverse complement strand
TTCAAAAAAACTGTCACATCCTTGGTTACTAGTTTAACACAGATCAGGTGTGACGACGGCCCGATTTTTCAAGAAATGGACGGGTATCGTTCCCCTTTGGCCGATCTGAAAATATTCTACTAACATATCAAAACCTTTTAAGTAGGTGAACGGATGACCCAGTCACGACATCATTGGCTTCGCGTTCATGGGCGGCGGATGGACTCTGCCCTGCGAAACGATCTGATTCGCCGCCTTCAACGGTTAAAGCGGATGCCCTGTTTTCTCCACCGGACCGCCCTCGGCCTGTTGGAGAGTTTAACCCGCGTCCCCGTGCTCGTCCAACTGGAGCCCAATTCGAAACAGGAAACGGGGGTGGTCGCTGCAGAACATCACGCCTTCGGATTTCCGGTCGAGCGAATCTTTGACAACCTCGGCCTGTATTCCTGTCGGCTCTCTC
>NZ_JAWONS010000235.1:0-328 GCF_033342255.1 Clostridium boliviensis | reverse complement strand
CTGGAAATGACCGGCACCGCCGAATTGAAACACCGTCCCGTCGATCGGCTGTCGGGGGGACAGCGCCAGCGGGCCTGGATCGCGATGGCGTTGGCCCAGGAGACCGATGTCATCTTCCTGGACGAACCCACCACTTACCTGGACCTTGCCCATCAATTGGAAGTCCTGGAGCTGCTTCGCGAATTAAACGAAAAGCAAGGACGAACCATCGTCCTCGTACTCCACGATCTGAATCAGGCGGCCCGCTTCGCCGATTACATCATCGCGATGAAACAGGGCCGCATCGTAAAATCGGGGTCTTGTGAAGAGGTGATCAACCCCGAAGTGC
>NZ_JAWONS010000234.1:0-371 GCF_033342255.1 Clostridium boliviensis | reverse complement strand
ATTTCATCTCCAAAGAAGTTTTCCATCGGCTGATCTCCAAGTGTAACCGAAAAACCCGACGTCTGTTAAAGTTACCGGTTACCTTATATGCCGACGATTCTACATCCGTCACGGTGGGAGAGGGACGTCTTCCTTGGGCGGCCTTTCATGGAAAACGATCGGGGATTAAACTCCATTTCCGCTTTGATATCGGAAACCGGATGCCTTGTCGGGCAGAAGAGTCTACGGCTCGGGAGCATGACTCCCGCATGGCAGAGAAACTGCTTCCGGATGAACCGGAGGGAATCGATGTGTGGGATCGGGCTTACTTTGACCTGAAGCGACTGGATTCATGGGATCAAGCGGGGCGCTGGTTTGTCATGCGGATCCGG
>NZ_JAWONS010000233.1:0-393 GCF_033342255.1 Clostridium boliviensis | reverse complement strand
ATCGTCACAGCCGTTGGAGCCATTTTTCACGGTTTTGTGACCTCGTTTCAGATGGGGGATGAAGCGTGGTATACTGGTTTTGTACAGAAATCCACGCCATAGGGTGAACGCCATGGAAAATCAGACCCATTATCGGACTGGGAACGTCAAACAGCGGAATTACACCCCCTGGGTCGTAACCCTGTCGATTGTCATCAATGTGATCGTGGCTCTTCTGTTTTTCATGCCGAAGGTGGATCGCTTCGACCACTGGGATCTCACCTTCCTGCCCATGCTGAACGCGATCTTCAACAGCTTCACCACCGTTTTTCTGCTGGTCGGATTGTACTTCATCCGCCGGAAAAATGTGAAGCTGCACCGGCGGTTCATCCTGGCCGCCTTTGCCACCACGGC
>NZ_JAWONS010000232.1:0-380 GCF_033342255.1 Clostridium boliviensis | reverse complement strand
CTCTCAGGTCGGCTACGCATCGTCACCTTGGTGAGCCGTTACCTCACCAACTAGCTAATGCGCCGCGGGCCCATCCGCAAGCGGCAGCCGAAGGCCACCTTTCCACCCCGGATCATGCGATCCGGGGTCCTATCCGGTATTAGCCCCGGTTTCCCGGAGTTATCCCGGTCTTGCGGGCAGGTTGCCCACGTGTTACTCACCCGTCCGCCGCTGGGTTTTAAGGAGCAAGCTCCCCAAAACCCCGCCCGACTTGCATGTATTAGGCACGCCGCCAGCGTTCGTCCTGAGCCAGGATCAAACTCTCCGAAAAAAAGTTTGATAGAGCTCAAAGTTTGACGGGTCTTTCCTTCGCTCTTCAGTTTTCAAGGAACGCTTTCTTC
>NZ_JAWONS010000231.1:0-481 GCF_033342255.1 Clostridium boliviensis | reverse complement strand
CTATTTATCCGCCGATTCCGGGTCAATTTGGAAGAAGCGGAAAAGCCTTGGCGGGATTACCCGAATCTGCTGGAGTTTTTTGTTCGGAGATTGAAGCCGGACGCCCGTCCCGTCGATCCGTCGCCGGATACGGTTGTCAGTCCGGTGGATGGCGTGATTACCCAGCTCGGGGAAATCACCGAGGGCACGCTGATTCAATCCAAGGGAGTCACTTATCGCCTCGTCGATTTGCTGGGAGGGGACCGCGAACAGGCCGACCGATACGACGGCGGCAAGTTTCTCACCATTTACCTCAGTCCGCGGGATTACCATCGAATTCACGCGCCTGTCGACGGGGAAGTGACGCATGTGTCGTACATACCGGGGCAGTTGTTTCCGGTGAATGCCTTCGGGCTGCGGGCGATTCGCCGTCTGTTCGTTCGCAATGAACGCTTGATCACCTTTTTGCGGACGGCCCTGGGGACAATCGCAGTAGTCAAAG
>NZ_JAWONS010000230.1:0-749 GCF_033342255.1 Clostridium boliviensis | reverse complement strand
AGTATGGCCCGGGGGATCCTTGGACCGTTAATTCATATATCGAAGTAGCAGGTTGTTGCCCCGCCTGATGTTGCCACTACTTGCTCATGACAGTTTTTTTAGGCAATGCAAACTACTATTTGATATTTTTTTCCAAGTACAGTTGTAGGGTACTCCTTATACTGATTCTTCTGAGCCTGTACGGGGAGCATTAGGTACTGATGTAGTAGGAGTTGAGCTTCACAAATTCACCAGGTAAGCCCAAATTTATTTTCTGCTTGGACAGGTCCACCTCACATGGGTCTGTCTAATATATTAAAAGAGGGATTTTCTTTGCTGTATTGCAGCCCAGTATATCTGTTACTTACAGTAGTAGTCCATTATTGCTGGCCTAGGGGCTTTTGCTCCTACACGAACACCACTCTGTAAAATTTGAGGTCGTCCTTAGAGTCAAACCATTCATGGAGCGCTCTGTGCATCTACCAACTATCGCTAAGCATTCACTTGGTTGGTTTAAGTGGAGGCAACTCCATTATCTTCTAGCATACCCTTCCCAGGCTACATGTAGAAAGAGATCTGTTGGGCCCCACTATTTTTTCACCCAGGGAAGCCTACTTTAGTTATAGCTTGCCAGAGATTTTCTGTGTCATGTAGAAGTCATCCACTTTTAACACCAGGAGGTGGATGTGGGGCCAGGAAATATGTCAATAACGATACGGGACTTCTAACAGTGACTCGCGGCCGCGATATCCTGCAGATGCATCCAGTAC
>NZ_JAWONS010000229.1:0-777 GCF_033342255.1 Clostridium boliviensis | reverse complement strand
ATCTCTCCTTTCTCCAAACGCCGATTCAAGGAGCCCAGGTGAGCACGAAGGATTCGCACCTGCCCGGCGCCGAGCGCCCCTACCGAAATGGGGTTCACGAAGGGTTGGATTATTACAGCTGGACCAGTCGGATTTCCATCGACTCCCGAACCCCGGTGCTTTCGGTGGCGGATGGAGTGGTGGTTCGCGCCGACCACGACTATCAGGAGATGTCCGAAGCGGAGCGGAACCGCTATCTTCAAATCGGCGCTCAAAACGGGGGACAGACGCCGCAATACATTCTCGATAAAATGCGGGGCCGGTCCGTATGGATCCAACATAAAAAGGGAGTGCTCTCCCGGTATTGCCATTTGAGCCGGATTGACGACGACATCGTCGTCGGAAAAAAGGTAAAGCAGGGAGAGGTTATCGGCTATGTCGGAAACTCGGGCACCAGCCAGGGGGTTAAGGGCCTCGATTCGGGAATGCATCTTCATCTGGACCTGTTTATTTACGACCAGTGGCTGTGGGATGACTTTACCCCCGCCGAGCGTCGCCATATTCTCCGGAGGGTCTTGGATCGGTGAGGTTCAGATGCGGTGGCCGCCAATTTTACCGGCCCGGTCGGCGAAGACGCTGGCCCCGGTGAGGGATCGGGCCAGCAAGATGCTGGTCGGTCCGAATCGGTCGCGGATGGTGTCGATCGCTTTCGCCAGCCGTTGTTCCCTTTCCCGTTTCCCGAACAGGTCCAGTTGCATCACCCGGTCGGAGGACAGGTTGCTCAGGGTGATCCCGATC
>NZ_JAWONS010000228.1:0-297 GCF_033342255.1 Clostridium boliviensis | reverse complement strand
CTTCACATCGCGGATCGCCGGCACATTTTCGATCGTGCAGGAGGCCTCCGCGAGCAAAGTAGCCGGAAGAAGGGCGAGCACACTGTTTTTGGCCCCAGCGATCGGAATGGAGCCAACCAAGGGACGACCGCCCCGGATCCTCAAGGTATCCATGGACGCCCTTCCTCCCTTCAATCCCTTTTACCGTCGTTTTAACGGTCGTCAAACCTGGGTCGCTTCGCGCTGGGCCTTTTCCCAATCGGCCAAAAACCGTTCCACACCCCGATCGGTCAGGGGATGGTTCACCATCTGCTTGAT
>NZ_JAWONS010000227.1:0-523 GCF_033342255.1 Clostridium boliviensis | reverse complement strand
GATCCGTTAGCTATCGTTCGCGAGAAAGTTAGTAGACACACAGGACCCAGGCGTGCAAGTCAATTTCAGCTGACTACACCGATTCTGGTTAAAAGAGCCTATGGCCACCCTTATTTTAGAGAAAAAAAACCACACCTCTAATGTGTTGGGCACTAGAAAAAGCTAACTACCTAGTCCGTTTCTGGACGACTTCATTGGGAATAACATACCCCCCACTGTGATTAAGACTGGCACTGTCCTAATGCTTTCTTCAATAGGTTTGGCTCATGTGTGATTCCCTCTGGCAAACTTATAGAGGACAAGCAGAATAAACCAATTCAAGGTCGTTGTAGCTGAAGGCCTGGCCTGCCTGACAGTTAATTATGAGCATGTCTTGCCCTTCATGGTGGATATTCACAGCTGAAAGTGGTATTGGCATTTTTTTCTGAGGACACAACGAGGAAATCTGATAAATACGGCCACCTGAAGTCTAGCTCGGAGTTAACAATTTACCACGTTTAGAGCGGCCGCGATATCCTGCAGA
>NZ_JAWONS010000226.1:0-376 GCF_033342255.1 Clostridium boliviensis | reverse complement strand
GTCCGCCACATCCATCTTGGTCAAAACGATGAGTCCGCGGGGGATCTTGAGCATCTCGATGATTTGCAGATGTTCCCGAGTTTGCGGCATCACCCCTTCATCGGCGGCCACCACCAGCAGGGCCAGGTCAATGCCGGCCACGCCGGAAACCATCTGCCGGATGAATCGCTCATGGCCGGGAACGTCCACGATCGATACCCGATACCCGGAGGGGAGCTGAAGGGGGGCAAAGCCCGGCTCAATGGAAATGCGCCGTTCCTTTTCTTCCTTCAGTCGATCGGTATCGATTCCGGTGAGGGCCTTTGTCAGGGCGGTCTTTCCATGATCGATATGTCCTGCGGTTCCCAAAACATAATGATTCAAGGGAGTCCTTCAC
>NZ_JAWONS010000225.1:0-227 GCF_033342255.1 Clostridium boliviensis | reverse complement strand
GACGGGAGATACCGGTCCAACAGGTCCGACAGGAGATACCGGTCCAACCGGTCCGACAGGAGATACCGGTCCAACAGGTCCGACAGGAGATACTGGCCCAACCGGTCCGACGGGAGATACCGGCCCGACAGGAGATACCGGTCCGACGGGAGATACAGGTCCAACTGGTCCGACAGGAGATACCGGTCCGACAGGAGATACAGGTCCGACAGGAGATACCGGCCCGA
>NZ_JAWONS010000224.1:0-345 GCF_033342255.1 Clostridium boliviensis | reverse complement strand
TCTTGATAAAGCTGTATTGGCTGCCGTCCGTCAATACGTTCAACGCGGCTTTGTAGAAAGCGAGCACAATGATCACCGGGAAGACGGCTCCCAGCATGCCGATGAACGCCCCCTCGATGAAGAAGGGCCAGCGGATAAACCAGTTGCTCGCTCCGACCAGCCGCATGATTTCGATCTCGCGACGACGGGCGAAAATGGTCAGCTTAATCGTGTTGGAAATGAGGAACGCCGCCAACACAGCCAACCCCAGACCGAACACCAGCACCACATTCCGGACCAGGCTGGAGAAATCCAGCAGCTTGTCCGTCACGCCGTCGCCGTGGTCTTCATGTTCAATCAAGTTGT
>NZ_JAWONS010000223.1:0-375 GCF_033342255.1 Clostridium boliviensis | reverse complement strand
CAGCCGGGCGATCTGTGACATCGCCCTGCAAATGGGGGAGGAAACGCGTCGCCGGCTGGCGGCGGGGGAGGTGAAGGTGGAGGCCGACGGGACGATCCGCCTCACCCCGGTGGAATGGGAGCAGTGGGTGGGCGCCCTGAAGGAATCCCGGGGCGCCGGTTGGAGCAAGCAGTACCGGACCGCCTTGGTGAAGCAGACGGCGGCGGAACTTTTGGCCCTGTTGAAGGAGTGGAAGATGGCTACCGTCGACCCGGAGTCGGGGATGATCCGGCTTTACCCCCTCCTCGGTCGGCTGGCGGGGGAGTACCCGGCGGACTTCGATCCGGCGGGCAGGGATATAAAAAAAGAAAGGGAGGGACGGTCGTGAACGGGCGC
>NZ_JAWONS010000222.1:0-1721 GCF_033342255.1 Clostridium boliviensis | reverse complement strand
TGGTGTGCCAAGCATGGCACTAATCTAGTCAGTGAAAGTCTGACCACGGGTATTTACCGCCAAGTGTAGCGGAGCGCAAGTTGGTGTCAGTAATGGCATAGATGAAGGAAGCGCATAGCAAAGTTCTTGAGCCTACGAACAGAAACTTGATAAGGCGATGAGGTGGGTAAGGTTGCCGAACAAACCGAAGCCCAAAAGGTAAACGTATAACCAAAGTTGTAAATCAAGAGGTTGTGGAATGAAAGATTAGTGTCTTACCTTGGGAGACCCTACCCACACATCGAAAGATGTGGTCGAAAAAGGTTTAGGGAGGGAGTCAGATGATGTCATAGTAGGCGTAACAGCTGAAGGACTGAAACGATTTATAGTACAAATCGTTATTAAGAGAATGGTGCATAAACCAGAAATCAGATGGATGGGAAAAGTAGGAACGTAACCGAGGAATACTGTCTATATCGAGAGGGGTGTTATGCATAAATTTTGTAATAATCAGAGGAGTAACAACGAATGGAATTAATAGATGTGATTACATCAAAAGAAAATCTAAACAGAGCCTATAAGAAAGTAGTGGCAAACAAAGGGGCAGGCGGAGTTGATGGAATGAAAGTCGAGGAACTTGGTGCATACATCAAGGAATACAAAGATGAAATTGTCCAGTCAATCAGAAACCGAACCTATATGCCAAAGCCAGTCCGTAGAGTTTATATTCCGAAAGATAATGGAAAAATGAGACCATTAGGAATTCCAACAGTCTTAGATAGAGTAGTCCAACAAGCTATTGCTCAGCCCATTATAGATACCTATGAAGAACTATTCAGTGAGTTTAGTTATGGCTTTAGACCAGGAAGAAGTTGTCATGATGCCATAAAACAAGCATTGGAGTATCTGAATGAGGGATATGAATGGGTAATAGACATTGATATAGAGCAGTTCTTTGATAAAGTAAATCATGACAAATTAATTCAAATTCTTAGAGAACAAGTAAATGACAGTACTACATTGAACCTGATTCGGAAATACCTGAAAGCGGGAGCAATGGAAAAAGGACTAGAGAAAGCGACAACAAGCGGTGTGCCACAGGGCGGTCCCCTTTCAGTTGTACTATCTAATGTATATCTTGATAAATTAGATAAGGAACTGGAGCAAAGAGGACTTCGTTTTACAAGGTATGCTGACGATACAATGGTGTTTACCAAAAGTGAGATGGCAGCCAATAGAGTGATGAAATCCATCACAGATTGGATAGAAAGAAAACTTTTTCTGAAAGTAAATGCAACCAAAACAAAAGTAGTCAGACCAACAAGAAGTAAATATCTTGGATTCACTTTTCTGAATCACGGTGGTGAATGGAAAGTAAAACCTACCACAGAAAAGAAAAAGAAGCTAAAGCAGAAATTGAGTGAATACCTCAAAAGAAACAAAGCTATCGCACGTCCACTTGCAGTAACCATTAAGCGAGTGAATGAAGTAGTCAGGGGATGGATTAATTACTTTAGAATTGGAATGATGAAAATGTTCATGCAAGAGTTTGGAGCATGGCTTAGGCACAAGATAAGAGTGATAGTTATAAAGCAATGGAAAACACCTAAGACAATATATAGAAATCTATGCTATCTCAATCAGAAGAATAAGAATGGATTCGACCATGAATCAATTTACAAAGTAGCAAATTCAAGGCTCGGTTTGTACAGACAAAGCGGAATGAATGTTGTGAACTTTAT